>NZ_CP126539.1:847222-1174444 GCF_030177755.1 Devosia sp. RR2S18 | reverse complement strand
CGATCCTGACTTCGGTTGAAAAGATCGGCACGCCCCCAGTTTATGTGAAGCGGACGCTTGATGCAGAGATGATCCGGCTGGGCAAGGAGCCGGGCTATTACAATGGGCACGTGCCCTCAACCGCGATCAACTCCATGATTGCGGCGCTGTGTGCGGTCCTCCTCGGCTACGACCAGATCGTGCTCTCCAATGAGCGTTCCGCCAGCGAAGGCAATGTCGTGTTCGACGGGCGCGAGACCAACCACCAATATTCCAAGTCACTCGGCTTTGAGTTGCTTATCTCCGACGTGCTCGCCAATGCGACCGGCGGCGCTCTGAAATACTACTCGTTGCTCCGGCCCTATTCGGAGGCGCGGATTGCCTCGCTCTTTACTCAGGCGAGCAAGTTCGACCATGTGTTTTCGAGCTGCAACCGTAACTTCCGCCTCACCGGCAATGATGGTCCGCTGTGGTGTGGCGAGTGCCCCAAGTGTCACTTCGTCTTCCTGATCTTTGCGCCCTTCATGGCCAAGGACCGGCTGCTGTCGATCTTCGGTCAGAACCTGCTCGATAACCCTAAGAACGAAGGCTCCTTCCGCGAACTCTCCGGGCTCGCTGGACAGAAGCCCTGGGAGTGCGTGGGAGAAATCCTCGAAGCGGCGGCGTGTCTCTACTCGCTCACCCGGCACGCCGATTGGCACGAGGACGCGGTGGTGAGGGCGGTGAAGGCCGATCTCTTCGCCCAATACGGCGAACCGCAATTGCAGGCGGCTCTTGCCGAGTGCCTGACCGACAGCCACGACCACCACATTCCCGCCGACCTCGCCGCTAAGGTAGCTGCCTATGCGGTTTGAGGAGCCCGTTCTTCTCTATGGCGCCGGTCGGGAGGCCATCTCCACCCGGGCCTTCCTCAAGTCGCGCCAGCCGGACCTTAAGGTCTATGTGGCAGTCGACAGCGGACAAGCCGAGATCGCCGAGACGGAGCAGATCCCGACCGAGGCACTCCCCGAAGCGATCCGGGCAAATCGCTTTGGACTGATCGTGAAAAGTCCCGGCGTCTCGCGCTACAAACCTATTTTCGATATTGCCCGCGACGCGGGCATTCCAACCACCTCCAACCTCAATCTTTGGGGAGGCGCGTACCGGACCGGTCGCACCGTCATCGCCATCACCGGCACCAAAGGCAAATCCACGACGGCAACGCTCGTGCATCTGATGCTCACCCACTCTGGTATCGATGCCGGCTTGGCGGGCAATGTGGGGCTTGCCCCGCTTGATATTGCCGACAAGCACGCGGTTGTGGTCTTTGAGCTCTCGAGCTACCAGACCGCCGACATGAACTTCCTGCCGGACGTTGCGGCAGTGACCAACCTCTATCCCGAGCATGTTGACTGGCACGGTAGTGTTGAGCGCTACTACGCTGACAAGTTGCACCTCATTGATCGTGAAGGCAGTTTCCCGGTGGCGCTGGGCGCAGCGGCGCGTGGCAACGCACGCGTCGCGACTGCCGTTCGCGATCATCGCCGCCTTGTTCGCGACCTTGCTCCCGCCGAAATTTCCATGATCGACAAGGCCATCGGAAAATCGCGCCTGAAAGGTGCCCACAATCGCGACAACGCTAACCTCGCCGCGCAGATCGCTCTGTCTACTGGAGCAACGCTGGAGGGTATTCTTGATGGCATCGGAGCTTTCCGGCCCCTGCCCCATCGGCTCGAAGAACACCAAATCGGACAAGTTCTCTTCGTCGATGACTCCATCTCGACAACTCCCGAAGCCACCAAGGCGGCTCTGGCCGCTTACGCCGGAAAGCGGATTGCGCTTATCGCCGGGGGCCACGAACGCGAGCAGGACTATTCGGACCTTGCCGGCCGTCTCCCCGCCGCTGGTGTCACGCTGCTTGCCTGCCTTCCGGTCACGGGCACCCGTCTCGCGGGCGCCGTGCGCGCAGCCGCGCCGGAGATCGCAGTCACCGAACCTGAAAACCTAGGGCAGGCAATGCAGATGCTGCTCCAGCAGCGTCGGGCCTTTGATACTGTGATCCTGTCGCCAGGTGCGCCATCCTACAATCAGTTCAAAAATTTCGAAGAGCGCGGCCAACGCTTCATCGAACTGGCGACAGAACTGTTCGGCACCAGCCTGGTTTAGGCTCAAAAACCGCTGATCAGCGCCTGCACCGGCACACCTGCCTGCACGAGAGCGTTGCGGATAGCATCCATCAACGCGTTGTCACTGATCCTCAGCCGCAACCGGGGCAAGATTCCCGAACGGCGGAAAGCCGGCTCCTCCATAATTTGTGGCAAATAGCGGCTGACCACATTTCCATTGGCTCCTCCCTGCGACGCCATCAGGGCGAGGATCGGGCCCAACTCGCGGTCTGCCTCCTCGTAGCGTTCAGCTGCCTCAAGCGCCCGCTCATAGTCGCCGTCTCGTAGCGCCAGTAGAGCGGGAACTCCAAAATACCACGGCGGCGGATCTGGCGTCTTAAGTGCTGCCTCCATCAACGCCTCCGCCTCCTTGTAATTACCAGTAAACGCCAGCAGCCGCGCCAGTCCTGCCAAGGCATCGCCGCGCGCAGGGTTTAGTTGGATGGACACCCCATACGCCCCCCGGGCCGACGCCACGTCTCCCTGAGCTTCGTGCCAACGCGCCTGCTGCTCCCAAACGAAAGCGCTGGTCGGCTCTAACGAGAGAGCCTGCTGCAGCTTCTCTGCAGCAGTAGCCAATCTCATATGCAGAGGTTCTTCTGCCGCATTCTCAGTCTCTGTGATGAGGCTCGCAACCGCGGCAAGTCCTGTTGCGCGTGCCTGCTCAACGGCTGGGAGAGCTTCAAAACACGCCAGGGCTCGCCTGCTATCCGCCGGGGAGCTGCTTGCGCGGTATAGGTCGAATGCTATTCGGCAGAGATAGGGACTCTGCTGGTCCACGACATCCTGACCACTGGCCAGGAGCATACGGGCTTTCTGGTGTACCGGCCCGCGCACACTCCCGAGAATGAGGCTGAACGAACGAGAAATTTCGTCGAGTGCACCGGGCAGCCCTGCCTCAGCAGCGGTTAGCGAAAGCGTCTGGTTCCACACCATGCTCGCGGTCTGCGTGTCAGTTAAGATGGCGCTAAATTCAACCCTGTCGCCTTCCAGGCGTGCGACGCCGGCAAGCCCATAGTCCGATCCGTTCTGATCTAGCCTTTCGGCACCTGGTGCCACATAGGATGCATCGAAACTGCCAAACTGTTGAAGGTCTGTCAGCAGCTCCAGCGCTAAGCCCGAAACGCGTGGCACAGCATCTGGGACACCGGCCAAAGTCTGGAAGTCTGCCACTGCGACGCGCGGGAGCGAAACGTTGTAAGCAACAGCACCCGGATCCGGTCGAGAGGACCAAAGCACATAAGCGAGTGCGACCAAGATGAACGTAGAAACGGCTGCCGCACCGAGCCACCGCTGCTGCAACAGGTTCCAAGAAACTCGCTTCCGTTCGATGTGCCTGATAGCGCTCTCTTCATCATCAAGGGGCGCAACTGAACCGACTTTACGTGGAACAACTACAAAATCCGGTACATAGCGCCCCAGAGGAAGAACAATGCGGAGCTCTTCGCTTGCGCCTGCACCAGAATAGTACTCATCCAGAAGCGCTCGCAGCCGTCGTGCCTGCACTCTGACGATCGGATCGTTCTGCGGATCGAAATCTGCAGGTCGCCCAAACACATCCACGGCGATAGAATAGGCCTTGATGGCTGGCGACTGTCCCTCAAGAGTGCGGCTCACGATGTACGACAAGAACTGAGCCAGTTGCGGCGACCGCGCGATTTCTGGTTGCGCGAGAACCCGCTCGAGAGCTTCAGCCACAGCCGCGCGGTCAAGCTCAGGTTCGTTGGCAGACGTCTTCGGCATGCCCCGATAGTGACGGTTTACATGTAAAACGCAACCCTCCGTAACAGCACGTTACATGCGAACACCTAGCGGATCAGTCGTGAATTGCGCAGAGCACGACATGCCGATTTTTGCGGATCGGCGAACCGCCTGGTTGGGGCCAAGTGCAGGCGGAACCTCATATACAGAAAGCTCTGCACTGACGACTCCTCCGCGTCGGCAGAGAAGAAATTCGGCGTCCCCGCTGCGCCAAAACGGATGGCGTGCAACTCCTGCGTCCACAGGTTGCATGCCGGGTCGGGAGGGGTGCTGCATGCTGGCTTTGGCCGGTCCTGCATTCCCAAGTACCCCTCCGGCCACTCTGATGCCTCCTTGGGTCAGCTTGCATCCTGACCTCAGGAGGAGTGAGGCTTCACTCCAAGGAAGTCTCGCTATGGGCGCGGTAGCAACACCTCCCGGTTGCTCCCGCACGGGGGGAGAGGCTCAGTCTGTGCGCATGTCCCTCAGCGCATCGCCTCGCTTCTCCCCGCGGCCCCTCCCGCCCTTCACCGGAGATTGTCATCTGAACGATCGCTGCCTTCTTGGTTCGGCATTTGGTCGGGATTCCCGCCAGCCCTGCGGATTATCTGATGGGCAAAGGCGCGTAATGCCGCCAGCACCAGCACCGCAAGTAGGGTCGTGCCTACGGCAACCACATAGTAACCCAGCGCCGTCGCCATACCCACGGCACCCGCCAGCCACATGCCAGCTCCGGTGGTTAGTCCCTGCACGCCGCCTTGCGAGCGGAAGATCGCTCCCGCGCCGAGAAAAGCAATGCCAGCGGTAACTGCCTCGACAGCACGGATGGGGTCAGCCCGCGACGCGTTCCCGGACTCGATCGTGTGGTAGATCTCAAATGCGAGAATGGTGAAGAGCGCCGCGGCTAGTGCAACCAGAATATGTGTGCGCAGGCCCGCTTCAGCCGTGTGGGCCTCTCGTTCAAAGCCGATCATGGCGCCCAGGCAGAAGGCGATCAGCAGGCGGATGCCCATGATGTGAAGCGGCAGGTGGGTTTCCACAAGGCCCCACTCATTGCCGATATCCATTCGGAAGCTCCCTTCGTGACACTACCGTGACAAATCACGGGAAAGCAGCTTAGTTCCAACACCTTGCCTCAGGAGGCAACACGGATCTGCAGCTTGACATCGCTCGGCCGTGCCTCCGCGGCGCGCTCGAACGCGGCGATGGCATCCTCGAAGGAAAATGTCTCCGAGATAAGGGGCTTGAGGTCTACCCGCCCCGATGCGAACAGCGCGATGGCGCGCTCATATTGATGAGCGTAGCGGAAAACGTTCTCGATCCGTAGCTCCTTGGTGGAGGCAGCCGCGATATCAACTTTGATCGGCTCCACCGGCAGCCCCACAACCACAATCGTTCCGCCCGGCCGGGGCAAGTCCATGATGGTCTCCCAGGCCTTGGGTGAACCAGAACACTCAAATACCACGTCGGCGCCCCAACCTTCCGTCACGCGGGCCACTTCGGCGACGAGATTCGCCTGCCGGATATTTATCGGGATGACTCCCTGGTAACCGGCTGCAATGTCGAGCTTAGGCTGCGCCAGATCGGCAATGATAACGCGGGCGCAGCCGCCGGCCAGGGCAGCTATGGCTACCATGGTGCCGATCGGTCCGGCTCCCAGCACAACCGCAGTATCGCCAGGCTTGATGCCAGCCTTGGTGGCCGCCTGCATGCCCACGGCAAACGGCTCCACCATCGCGCCCTCGGCGAAGCTGACATTGTCGGGCAGCTTGAAAGTGTAGTTCGCCGGGTGGACCACGTGCGGCGTCAACACGCCATGGACTGGCGGCGTCGCCCAGAAGGACACTGCCGGATCCACATTATACATGCCGAGCCGGCTGGCCCGAGAATTGGCATTCGGGATGCCTGGTTCCATGCAGACGCGGTCGCCGACTTTGAGTTGGTTTACGCCCTCACCGAGCTCAACCACTGTTCCGGCAGCTTCATGCCCCAGCACCATAGGCGCCTCGACAACGAAGGGGCCAATCCGTCCATGAGTGTAGTAGTGGACGTCCGAGCCGCAGACACCCACCGTGTGGATGGCAATCTTGACCATGCCGGGCCCCACTTCGAGGGGCAGGTCGATGTCACGCATGGCGAGTTCATGCTGACGTTCAAGAACAAGGGCGCGAACTCTGCTCATCGGTGGTCCTGGATAGAGTGGGATGGACGACCACTCTATCCCCACCCTTGATCAAAGGCCAAGCTCATGGACCGGCTTGCTCATCCACATTCTAGGCGCTCGCCTCCGAAATCAATTGGGATTTGGCTGGGCGACCGTGTAGATGATGTAAACCAGCGCGAAAAGCAGGATCAAACCCACCATCGACATGATCAACACGCGCAGGTTCATCTTGCGCGGACTAGCCTGTCGCAACTCAGTCGGGTTCTTGTTTGGATCGTAGCTTTCCATGACGCTCTCCGTTGTTTGCTAGAGCCAACGTGTGCCACGCAGTCGCGGTTCCGCGCCGAGGGTTGACCTTCAGGCCGCAGGGGCCGACCCTCGTCACCGACAAGTCTTGGGGAATCCTATGCCAACAGCCGAAGCCCTAACCCGCATGATCATGGCCGGCCAGGGCAAGGCTCCCGCCGACCTGGTGATCAAAAACGTGCAACTGCTTGAGGTGATCACGGGGCAAATTACCCGCACCGACATCGCCATCGTCGAGGATCGGATCGTCGGCACGTTGGCGCAATACGAAGGCCACAGAGTCATTGAGGGCAATGGGCGCTTCGCAGTTCCCGGCTTCATTGACACCCACCTCCACATCGAATCCTCCCTGGTTACCCCGCTGGAATTCGACCGTTGCGTGCTGCCGCACGGGGTGACGACCGTCATCTGCGACCCACATGAAATCGCTAACGTCCTTGGCGCGCCGGGCATCAAGTACTTTCTCGATTGCGCCCAGCGGGCGGCGATGGATATCCGGGTCAATCTCTCCTCTTGCGTCCCGGCCACCGCCTTCGAAACTGCAGGCGCGGCCCTTGAGATCGAAGATCTGGAGCCGTTCAGAAGCCACCCCAAGGTCATCGGCCTTGCCGAGATGATGAACTTCCCCGGTGTGCTCGGCGCCGACCCAGGCATCATTGCGAAGTTGATGGCATTCCAGGACGGACATATCGACGGCCATGCACCCTTGCTGCGCGGCATGGGGCTAAACGGCTATCTCGCAGCAGCCATCCGAACCGACCACGAAGCCACTACAGCTGCAGAGGCGCGCGAGAAGCTAGCCAAAGGCATGGCCATCCTCATCCGCGAGGGCTCCGTATCGAAGGATCTCAAGGCGTTGGCGGAAATCCTTGACGAGAACAGTTCCAGCGTCGTGGCCCTCTGCACCGATGACCGTAATCCCCTCGATATCGCCGAGGAAGGCCATCTCGATAGCTCCATTCGCCGCCTGATCGCGATGGGCCGACCGCTGCATCACGTTTATCGCGCCGCCAGCCATTCGGCGGCACGCATCTTCGGCCTGCGTGACCGCGGCCTGCTCGCCCCCGGCTGGCGTGCCGATATCGTACTAGTCGATAGCCTTGAAGACTGCCAAGTCAGTGACGTGGTGGTGGGCGGGCACCTGGTGACGCCCGAGCTCTTCGCCGCGCGCGAACAGGTGGCCCCAGTGGGCCTCAGCTCAATGAAGGCAAAGCCGGTATCGGCCGACGCTTTCATTGTTCCACCCCGTGCTGATCGCAATCAGACGCCGGTCATTGGCGTGAAGCCTGGCCTCATCCTGACCTTCCGGGAAACCGCAGTGCTTTCGGTGGGCGATGGCGGTGTCATGCCCGACCTCGATGCAGACGTGCTCAAGGTCGCTGTGGTCGAGCGACATGGATTGAACGGCAATATCGGCCGCAGTTTTGTCACCGGGTTCGGCCTCAAGCGTGGAGCAATCGCCTCCTCAGTCGGTCATGACAGTCACAATATCACGGTGATCGGCGCCACCGATGGCGACATGGCCCTGGCAGTGAACCGCTTGATCGAAATGGGCGGCGGCTTCGCCGTTGCCGATGAGGGACGGATCACCGCCGAACTCGCCCTGCCCCTGGCGGGGCTCATGAGCCTTGAGCCGTTCGAGACAGTGGCCAAGGAGCTTCACAAGCTCCGTGATGCCGCCAAAGCGCTTGGCTGTGTGCTGCCTGAGCCCTTTCTGCAGGTCGCCTTCCTGGCCCTTCCCGTCATTCCGCACCTTAAGATGACAGACCGCGGGCTCTTCGACGTCGACCAGTTCGCTTTCGTCGACTGAGATGAGTGTTTCGAGCTTCTTCCTCGCCTATCTCGAGGACCTGCCGCCGCGCACCAATAGCGTGAAGAAGACGCGCAGCATTCCGGTGACCATGTCTGACGGCGTGGTGCTCTTGACCGACCATTATGCGCCACGCCTGGCGGGGCAGCACCCCACCCTCCTGATGCGCCTGCCCTACGGGCGCCAGGGCTTTGGCCCGATCGCCGAAGCCTATGCGGAGCGGGGCTTTCACGTTGTGATCCAAGCCTGTCGCGGCACGGAGAAGTCTGGTGGCGAGTTCGACCCGCTGGTCAACGAGCGCAGCGATGGTCTGGCTACCCTCGACTGGCTCAAGGGGCAGCCATGGTATGACGGGCGGCTGGGACTCTCTGGGCCCTCCTATTTGGGCTACGCGCAATGGGCGATCTCCGATGCCCTGCCGCCGGTCTCGGCTATGGCCACCAAGGTGACCACGGCCGATTTCCGGTCCGTCGTATTTCCTGCTGGCGCCTTTCACCTCCAGCTTTGGCTGTCCTGGCTACAGGTGGTGGAAGGTCTGCGCCGCTCACCGCTCAGAGCAGCGGCACGGATGGTCACCGGCACAATCGAGCGCAAAACCGCGAAGGCTTCCAACACGCTGCCTCTGAAAGAAGCGGACGTGGCAGCGGTCGGCAAACCTATCGGGTTCTGGCGACGCTGGTTCGACGAAGCGATCGGCAATGAGGGTTTCTGGGACGAGCTCGATCACCGCCATCGGATGAACGACAAGACGCCGCCGGTGCACTTCATTTCCGGCTGGTACGATTTCATGCTCGACCAATTGTTGAGCGATTACCAGCGTTTGATCGATCTTGGTCACCAACCCTATTTGACCGTGGGAACGTGGTTCCATGTCGAGGATCAATTGCAACGGGATAATCTGCGGGAAACGCTGCTGTGGATGCGCGCCAAGCTGCTCAACGATGCGAGTGGCTTGCGGGAAAAACCGGTCCGGATTCACGTTTCGGGTGAAGATGAGTGGCGGGAATTCGACTGTTTTCCACCACCCGGAGCGGCCGAGAAAAGCTGGTTTCTCGCGCCAGGAAGGGTACTTTCTGAACGAAAGAACAGCACAGATGAACGGGATTTCTACCGCTATGACCCAGCAGAACCCACCCCAAACGTGGGTGGGGCAATCTTTGCGTTCACTGGTGCGGGCATGGTCGACAACAAGCCGCGTGAAGAGCGGGCCGACGTTCGCTGCTATACCGGTGAGAAGCTCACCCAAGCCGTGACGGTCATCGGCAAGAGCCGAGTGACGCTGACCGCCCGCGCCAGCCTACCCGACGCCGACTTTTTCGTGCGACTCTGCGATGTGGGAACCGATGGCATGTCGCGCAATATCTGCGATGGGCTGGTGCGGGTAACCCCGGAGACGCCGACCGACGCCGAGGGCAATTGGCACCTCGAGATCGGCCTTCACGCAACGGCGCATAGCTTCTTGCCGGGCCACCGGCTGCGGCTGCAGGTCTCATCGGGCGCGCATCCGCGCTATGCGCGGAACATGGGAACGGGCGAACCGATCAGCACCGCCACCAAGATGGAGGCAAATGACATCGAGATCAGCCTGGCCGGCTCCGCGCTGAGCCTGCCGGTGTACGGGCGCTAAACGCCCCTACTTCTGAGCGCGGGCCTTGACCTGCCGACGCCGGGCATGCAGCACCGGCTCGGTATAACCGCTGGGCTGGTCGGCGCCATGGAGCGCCAGATCCAGCGCCGCCTGGAAGGCAACGGACTGGAAGTTCTCTGCCATAGGACGGTAGAGGGGATCGCCGGCATTCTGCTGATCGACGACTACCGCCATGCGCTCGAAGGTGGAGGAAATCTCATCACGTGATACGAGGCCGTGGCGCAGCCAGTTGGCCACCGCTTGACTGGAGATGCGGCAGGTGGCGCGGTCTTCCATCAGCCCTACATCGTTGATGTCGGGCACCTTGGAACAGCCCACGCCCTGCTGCACCCAGCGCACCACATAACCCAGAATACCCTGGGCGTTGTTTTCGAGTTCGCGGGTAATCTCCTCGCGGCTGAGGGAGAACGGCACCTGGATCGGCATGGAGAACAGCGCCGAAAGCGGCGGTACCGGCTCGCCCCTGCGGCGCTCCTGCTCGGCGAAGACGTCCACCTCGTGGTAGTGCAGCGCGTGCAGCGTCGCGGCGGTTGGCGAAGGCACCCAGGCGGTATTGGCACCGGCGCGTGGATGCGCTGACTTGGCGGACATCATCGCGGCCATGTCGTCGGGCCGGGCCCACATGCCCTTGCCGATCTGGGCCTTGCCCGAGAACCCGCAGGCGAGGCCGATCAGCACGTTCCGATCTTCATAGGCTTGGAGCCAGGGCTCGGCCTTGATCTCGTCCTTGCGCAGGACGGGACCTGCCTCCATGGAGGTGTGGATCTCATCGCCCGTACGGTCGAGAAAGCCGGTGTTGATGAAGAACACCCGGTCACGCGCGGCATGGATGCAGGCCTTTAGATTGGCCGAGGTACGCCGCTCCTCGTCCATGATGCCGATCTTGATGGTGCGCGGCGCGAGCTCCAGCATCTGTTCGACAGATGCAAAGATAGCGCAGGCCAGGGCCACCTCGTCGGGACCGTGCATCTTGGGCTTGACGACATAGATCGCGCCGGTGCGGCTGCTGGTCTTGTCGTGCATGGCGCAAAGGGCGGTCAGCGCTGCGTCCATGATGCCTTCGCCGATGGGCTTGCCGTCCGCGGTCTTGATGGCGTCGGTCGTCATCAGGTGACCGACATTGCGGACCAACAGCAGCGAACGCCCCTTGAGGGTCAACTCCTGCCCATCAGGGGCGGTGTAGGTGCGATCGGCATTGAGCTGACGCGTCATCATGCGCCCGTTTTTCTCGAAGCTGTCTTCGAGCGTGCCATCCATCAGCCCGAGCCAGTTGCGGTAGACCACGACCTTGTCGGCAGCATCGACGGCAGCCACTGAGTCTTCGCAGTCTTGAATGGTTGTGAGAGCTGCTTCGACGACCACGTCTGCCAGTCCTGCAGGATGGGCGGCGCCAATGACATTGGCACGGTCGATGACGAGGACGACGTGCAAGCCATGATGGCGCAGCACGATCTCACCTTTATCCGCGTTGCCGGAATAGCCAACGAATCCTGACGGATCACGTAGACCGGTGACACCGGCGCTCGTTTCGATCAGGAGCGAGGCAGCACCATCCTGTTTCTCGATCCGGTAAGCGGTGACCTGCTTGTGGCTACCTCCCGCCAGCGGCACGGCCGCGTCCAGGAACTCGGCAGCTTTCTCGACCACCACCTGGCCGCGCTTGGCGTTGTAGCCGCCCGTGGGCGCCAGATCGCCTTCACGAGCGATGACATCGGTGCCATAGAGCGCGTCGTAGAGACTGCCCCAGCGCGCATTGGCTGCGTTGAGCGCGTAACGTGCATTGGACACCGGCACCACCAACTGAGGACCGCAAAGGCTCGATATCTCCGGATCCAAGCCCTCCGTCTCAATAGCGAAGTCTGCCGGCTCGGGGATGAGATAGCCGATGTCCTTGAGGAAGAACTCGTAGCCCTGGGGATTGTTGGCGACCGGACCATATTTGCGGTGCCAATCGTCAATCTTGGCCTGCAGATCGTCGCGTTTCCTGAGAAGGGCGGCATTGGTAGGACCGTGTTGAGCAACGATGCCGGACACGCCCGACCAGAATTGGTCGGCCGTTACCGAGAGGCCAGGCAGCGCTTCCTTTTCAACAAAATCGACCAGCAGCTGGTGAACCTGAAGATCGGATTTCGTGACGTAGTCGCTCATTGTCTCACCCCGAAAACAGATGGCGACAGCTTTATGACATCGTGGAGAGGCTCACAACCCGCCCAAAGTGGACTTCGCCCTTGCACCTGCCACATAGACTTCCGCAATGGCGCGATCGTCGCCCAGTGTTTGAAGCAGGAAGAGCTCCTCGACAAGGCTCGTGAGGGTGGCAGCACGCAGCCGCATGGCTGGCGTGGCGCGCACATCGAGTACCACGAGATCCGCCGCATTACCCGGAGCAATCGCGCCTATGCTGCCCTCGAGCGAGAGTGAGCGGGCATTGCCCAGGGTGAGCATGTAAAAGGCGTTGAGCGGTGTGAGCCGATCCCCGCGCAATTGCAGCACTTTATAGCCCTCATCCATGGTGCGCAGCATGCCAAAGCTGGTGCCGCCGCCGATGTCGGTGGCAATGCCGATGCGGACGCCCATCTTGGCCAACCGCGCGCGATCAAAAAGACCGCTGCCCAAAAAGAGGTTGGAGGTGGGGCAAAAGACGGCAACCGAGCCCGTTTCGGCCAGAACACCCGTTTCGCGATGGTTGAGATGAAGACAGTGGCCGAGAAGAGTCTTGGGCCCGAGGATCCCGTAGTCTTCATAGATGCCCGTATAGTCCGGCGCGTCCGGGTAGAGCTCCATGGAGAGCGAGATTTCCGCGTCGTTCTCGCTAAGATGGGTCTGGACGTAGCACTCGGGGTACTGGGCAACGAGGGCGCGGGCCGCCTCCATCTGTGCCGGGGTCGAGGTGATGGCAAAGCGTGGCGAAATGGCGTAGAGCGCCCGGCCTTGGCCGTGCCAGCGCTCGATCAGCGCTTTGGTGTCGTCATACCCCGACTGCGCCGTATCGCAGAGCGCTTCGGGAGCGTTGCGGTCCATCATTACCTTGCCGCCGATCATCAGCATGTTGCGGCGTTCCGCTTCGGCGAAGTAGGCATCGACTGAAGCAGGATGGCTCGAGCAGTAGGCCACTGCCGTGGTGGTGCCGTGCCGGATCAGCTCTTTGTAGAAATCCGTCGCGACAGCGCTGGCATGCCCCTGCTGACTGAACTTCTGCTCTTCGTGGAAAGTATAGGTGTTGAGCCATTCCAGCAGCGAGCCGGCATAGGACGCGATCATCTGGCTCTGCACGTAATGAAGGTGCATGTCGATGAAGCCGGGCAGGATCAGGTTGGGGCGGTGGTCGATCACTTCGGCATCGCCGAGGGCAGCTGCGTCATAGTCCCCCACCGCGACGATCTTGCCCTCGGCAATGGTGATGGCGCCATCTTCGAGGTAGCGGTAGCTGGCGATATCGTCGATGCCCTGAGGTTCGCTGAGAAATGTCAGGACCCGGCCGCGCAGAATGGTCCGGCTCATTGTCCCGATCCCTCCCGATACCATTCCACGATCAGCGCGCGTTCCTCGGGTGTCATCTCGCTCACATTGCCCGGCGGCATGGCATGGGAATAGCCCGCCTGGATGGCGATCTCCCGCGCATGGTTGGCGACGGCGATATCATTGTCGAGGATGACGTTCTTGGGCGCCTCGTAGACGCCAGGCCAGGCGGGCTCGGCCGTGTGGCACATGCCGCAGCGGGTCTGCACGGTCAGACTGGCTTGCTGGAAGTGGCTGGCGCCGAGAAAGGATTCCGCCGCCCGCGACGCCACCGCCTCTCCTGCCGAACCGATAAGTTTCGGCCCGGTCGAAAGCCAGGCGATAGCGATAAAGAGGATCGCGGCCACGGCCCAGGTCCAGTGCGGATTGCCCTTGCGGGCGTGGCGCGTGTTGAAATAGTGCCGGATGACCACGCCGACCAGAAAGATTAGCGAAGCGATGATCCAGTTCCACTGCGTGGCAAAGGCCAGCGGATAGTGGCTGGACAGCATGAAGAAGATGACCGGCAGCGTCAGGTAGTTGTTGTGCAGGCTCCGCTGCTTGGCGATCCTGCCGTATTTCGCGTCCGGCACCCGCCCTGCCTTGAGGTCACCCACCACAAGCTTTTGGTTAGGGATGATGATCATGGCGACATTGGCCGCCATGATGGTGGCGGTGAACGCGCCCATATGCAGCAACGCCGCGCGGCCAGTGAAGAGCTGGGTATAGCCCCAGCTCATCGCCACGAGGATGGCAAAGAGGAAGAGCATCAGTCCCGTGGTGGACTGGCCGATAGGCGATTTGCAGAGGGCGTCATAGAGCACCCAACCGAGAACGATGGACGCCAGCGACAGCGCGATGGCGCCCCAGGCCGGCACGTCCAACACAGTGCGGTCGATGAGGTAGAGATCTGCCCCCACATAGTAGAGCAGCACCAAGAGCATGAAGCCGGACAGCCACGTCCAATAGCTCTCCCACTTGAACCAGGTCAGATGCTCGGGAAGAAAATCGGGCGCCACCAGGTATTTCTGGATGTGATAAAAGCCGCCACCATGCACCTGCCATTCCTCGCCATGGGCGAGCGGCGGCAGGCTGGGCGTCTTGCGCAGGCCAAGGTCTAGCGCAATGAAATAGAAGGACGACCCGATCCAGGCGATGGCCGTGATGACGTGCAGCCAGCGCACCGCAAACATCAGCCACTCGTAGAAAATCGCCAGATCGCCCATATCGCCCCTCTTGGTCTTCATGAAAAGGGGCGGGCCGAGACCCGCCCCTTCTCGATGTCGTCAGTTTCGCCGATCAGGCCGGCGGGTTCACGCCTTCGACATACCAGTCCATGGTGAGGAGCTGTTCGTCGGTCATGGTCTCACCTTCGGCGATCCGGATATTGCCTTCCGTGTCGCGGATCGGGCCGGTCCAGATGGTGCTGGCGCCCGCAATGATGGCGGCCTTGAGCGTTTCGGCAGATGCGACGACTTCTTCGGGCACTTTCTCGCCATAGGGGCCGATGACCACGGCACCATCGGCAATACCGGGCCACTCGTCATCCGACACCCAGGTGCCGTCGAGCACTTCCTGGGCGGTCTTGGTGTAGTGCGGACCCCAGATGTCGATGATAGAGGTCAGCTGCGCTTCGGGAGCGAAGGCGCTCATGTCAGCACCTTGGCCGAAACCGCCGACAATGCCGCGCTCCTGCGCAACCTGCAGGGCCGCGGGGCCATCGGTGTGCTGGGCAATGATGTCGATGCCTTGATCGATCATGGCGCGGGCGGCGTCGGCTTCACGAGCCGGGTCGTTCCAGGTCGAGATATAGACCGGGGTCATGGTGAAATCTGGGTTCACCTTGCGGGCAGCCAGGGTGAAGGAGTTGATGCCCATCACCACTTCGGGGATCGGGAAGGAGCCGATATAGCCGGCCTTGCCGGTCTTGCTCATGTGACCAGCGATGTCACCGCACACGGCGCGGCCCTCGTAGAAGCGGGCGTTGTAGGTGCCGACATTGTCGGCGCGCTGGTAGCCGGTAGCGTGTTCGAAAATGACGTCGGGGAACTGCTGGGCGACCTTGAGGACATAGTCGCCATAGCCGAAGCTGGTGGCAAAGATCAGCTTGTGGCCGGACTGGGCGAGTTCACGCAAGACGCGTTCGCTGTCGGGGCCTTCGGGCACATTCTCGACCACGGTCGAGGTAACGGCCGAGCCGAGCTGCTCTTCCATGAACTTGCGGCCCTCATCATGGCCGAAATTCCAGCCATTGTCGTTGACCGTGCCGATCAGCATGAAGCCGACCTTGAGCGGCTCGGTCTGGGCAAAGGCCCGCGAGCCGAGTAGCGGCAGGGCGGCAGCAGCCCCGCCGATCTTCAAAATATTACGCCGTGAAAGGGTCATGTCGTCTCTCCTGATGACTTTTCTTGGTTGATCAAGGCAGCCATGGGCAACCGCCTCAATTGGTCGGCAGAAACGGCTTGCCGAGGCAGGCCGGTGCGTTGGTGGAAGCGTCGCGCCGGATTGAAATCAACACCAGGACGACGACAGTGGCGATATAGGGCATGGCCGACCAGAGCTCGGCCGGGATGACGGCGAGCGGGCCGCCGCCAGCCTTGGCATAGAGCTCCATGGTCATGACGAGCCCAAAGAGGTAGGCGCCGGCGAGAAGGCGGAACGGACGCCAAGAGGAGAACACCACCAGCGCCACTGCAATCCAGCCGCGGCCCGCGGTCATCCCTTCCGCCCATTGCGGGGTGAGCAGTAGCGGAAAGCACGCCCCGCCAATGCCCGCCATGGCGCCGCCGAACATCACCGCCATGTAGCGCACGCCGATAACAGAATAACCGATGGAATGGGCGGACAGGTCGTTCTCGCCGACCGCCCGGAGAATCAGCCCCAAGCGCGACTTCTTGAAGAACCACCAGATCGCAACCACCATCACTAGCGAGAAATAAACGGGGGCGGGAAAGCCAAAGACGATCCGCCAGACCGGATGGGTAGCGAGTTCGGGAGGAAAAAGCGGGCTCATCAGCGTCACCGGGCGGGCGCTATAGCCCTGCCCTGCCAGGGCGGAAAAGCCGGTGCCGAAAATGGTGAGCGCTAGGCCCGTGGCGGTCTGGTTGGCTGAGAGGTTGAGCGTAAGAAACGCAAAGATCAGCGACGTCAGGAGCCCCGCCCCCGCCGCCAGGAGCAGCGCCAGATAGTGGTTGCCGGTGAGAAAGACCACGAGGAAGCCGACAATGGCGCCCACCAGCATCATGCCCTCGACACCCAGATTGAGCACGCCCGCCTTTTCGACGACGAGCTCGCCCAGCGCTGCAATCAGGATCGGGGTCGAAGCGCCGATCACTGTGATGAGGATGGGGATGAGGAGGCTCATGCTCATGCGCGAGCCTCCGCTGGCGCTGTGCCGACGCGCCGGACGCGGTAGCGCACCAGAATGTCGGCAGCGAGGAGGAAGAAGAGCACCATGGCCTGGAAGATGCCGGTGGCGGCGCTGTCGAGCCCGATACTGGTCTGTGCCACATCACCACCCACAAAGGTGATGGCCATGACGATGCCGGCAAACACCACGCCCAGTGGATTGAGACGCCCCAGAAAGGCGACGATGATAGCGGTAAAGCCATAGCCAGTAGGGAAGCTCGGCACCATGCGCTGGAAAGGTCCGGCGACCTCCAGCATGCCGGCAAAGCCTGCTAAGCCGCCGCTGACCAGCATAGCCAGCCAGATGGTGCGGTTCTCCTTGAACCCACCATAGCGGGCGGCATGCGGAGCAGCACCCACCACCTTCATCTGATAGCCAAAGACCGAGCGCTGCATGATGAACCAGGCGACGAGCGCCACCACGATGGCGATCGGCACGCCGAGATGGACAATGGTGCCGGGAATGATGGTGGGCAGGCGCGCGGCCTCGGAAAAGACGCGGGTCTGCGGAAAGCCCATGCCCATCGGATCGCGCCATGGCGCGCGGACGAGATAGTAGATCAACTGCACTGAGGCGTAGGTGAGCATCAGCGAGGTCAGGATCTCGTTGACATTGAGCCGGGTCTTGAGGAGCGCCGGGATGCCGGCATAGAGCGCTCCGCCGACCAACCCAGCAAGTGCCATCAGCGGCAAGATCCACCAGCCGGTCATGCCATAGGTGGAGAGCGCCACCCAGGTGGCGGCGAGCCCGCCCATGATATATTGCCCTTCCGCCCCGATGTTCCAGACATTGGCCCGATAGGCGATCGAGAGCCCGACGCCGATGATGATCAAGGGCGCAGCCTTTACGCCAAGATCCTGCCAGCGATAGGCGTTGCTGAGCGGCGTGAAGAAGATTTCGCGCACCGCGCCGATGCCATCGAACCCAATCAGCGAAAAGATGACCGCGCCGATAACCATCGTGAGCAGCACCGACAGAACCGGTGCCGTATAGATCATGAGCTTGCTGGGTTCGGGGCGCTTCTCAAGCCGGAACGACATCGTGCACCTCCGTCGCACCGTGAACGCCACCCATCAACAGCCCGATCTCCTCCACCGAGAAATCACTGACCGGCCGCGCGTCGGACAGCCGTCCCGTATTGATCACGGCCAATGTGTCACAAAGAGCCAGGAGCTCATCGAGATCCTGGCTGATGACGACAATTGCCGAACCGGCGGCTGCAAGATCGACCAATGCCTGGTGAATTGCCGCCGCAGCACCCGCATCGACGCCCCAGGTGGGTTGGCTAACAACCAGCACGCTGGGCTTTTGCAGAATTTCGCGGCCCATGATGTATTTCTGCAGATTGCCGCCCGACAAAGATCCTGCCGTTGCGGCGGGACCCAGCGCCTTGATCGCGAAGTCGGCAATCACCTTGCCCGTATAGGTCTTGGCGGCGCCCGAATTGATGAGTCCCATCATCACCATGCCCAACCGGTCGCGGGCGGTCAGGACCGAATTGTCGCTGAGCGAAAAATCGCCGACGGCAGCGTGCCCATTGCGCTCCTCTGGCACGGCACAGAGGCCGCGCTTGCGTCGGGCGGTGGTCTCAAGTAGGCCGATGCCGAAGCCGTCGATGGTGATGGCATTGCGGTCCTCGCCCAGTACTTCCCCGCTGAGAGCATCGAGCAATGCATTCTGCCCATTGCCCGCCACCCCCGCGATTCCAAATATCTCTCCGGCTCGAACGGTGAAGCTCACATCGTCCACCGGCACATCGAAATGACCAAGCTTTTTGGTCGAGAGGTGCGACACCACGAGCTTGGCGTCGCCAATGCTGCGTCCCTCGGCGCGCACGATGTCCTTAAGGCCCGCGCCGATCATCTTCTCGGCCATGGAGCGGCTGGTCTCCTGCCGGGGATCGCAGGTGTCCACCAGCTTGCCGCCGCGCAGGATGGTTGCCGTGTCGCAGAGCGCTTTGATCTCGTGCAGCTTGTGGGAGATGTAAAGGATCGAACATCCCTGCGCCGCCAACTTCCGCAGCACCTCGAAAAGCTGGTCAACCTCCTGGGGCGTCAACACCGAGGTGGGCTCATCCATAATCAGCAATTGCGGGTCGAGCAGCAAAGCCCGGACAATTTCGATGCGTTGCCGCTCGCCCACCGACAGGGTGGCAACAGTGCGATGCGGATCAAGCAGCAGCCCGTAGGTCGTCATCACCTCGCGGATGCGCGTCTCGAGCTCTCGCGCCGGGATCTTGGCGTCCATGCCCAAGGCGATGTTCTCGAGCACGGTCAGCGCCTCGAAGAGGCTGAAGTGCTGGAACACCATGCCGATGCCGAGCCGACGGGCGGCCTTGGGATTGGCGACCGTCACCGGCTGGCCATTCCAGCGGATCTCGCCGGCATCGGGTTGCATGATCCCGTAGATCATCTTGACCAGGGTAGACTTGCCGGCGCCGTTTTCGCCCAACAGCGCGTGGATCTCGCCCGGCCGTACGGAGAAGGTGACGTTGTCATTGGCGAGCACGCCGGGAAAGCGCTTGGTAATGCCAGTCAATTCAAGCCGATGCGGCATACTAACGTCCACTCAAGGCCCCCAGCGCGCCGGAGACCTGTGCCTGCCCATCATTAGCTTCCCGCTTGCCTATCTGAACCATTATCTCCGCCGCCGCCAGTGCCGCGATGACGGCGGGACGTTTATCCCCAATCCCGTTCGCACCGATGGGCAGCACGAGTCGATTGAGGGCCTCCGGGTCGCCGCCTGCGCCGAGGTACCAACTGGAAAAGCGCGCCCGTTTGGTGCGCGACCCGACCATGCCGACATAGGGCGCATCTGTGCGAGCCAGCGCTTCCTGGGCGATCAGGAAATCAAGCGCGTGGTCATGGGTAAGGATGACATAGCTGCTGCCTGCCGGCGCGTTGCGAACCACCGCTTCGGGCATCGCTACACGCTGCGCCGGTATGCCTGGAGCGAGAAGGCTGAGTTCTTCTTCCCGCGTGTCGATGACCTGCACTTGAACAGGCAGCAGTGCCAGCATCTGCGCAAGAACGCGTCCGACGTGGCCGGCGCCAAACACATAGACGCGCGGGAGGGCCGCCGTTTCGCCAGCGACCCGCTCTTGAAGCCTAGCGCACAAATCCGGGCTGGCGTAGCGCAAATCGACTTCTACTCGACCGCCACAGCATTGGCCGATCTCGGGTCCCAGTGGAACATCCATGAGCTCTGCAGCGCGACCGGATGCGATCAGCCGCCTGGCGTGCTCAATCACCATATATTCCAGCGCGCCGCCGCCGATGGTGCCGAAGATGCCGCCAGCGCCAACCAGCATGAACGTGCCCTGCTCTCGCGGGCTGGAGCCGCGCACGGCGGTCAGTTCGCAGAGGATTGCATCGGAATTCGCGGCGAGAAAGGCTTCGAGGCTGGCAGGGGTCATAGTAGCACCCCCACCCGGCCTCCCCCTGGGAGGGGGAGGCGTGGAATGGCGTATGGGCCGGGATCTGTGAACAGCACTGGCGCTGTTCCTCCCCCTAGGAGGGGGAGGTTAGGTGGGGGGCGATGAGAGAGGCGCAGTGCCGTCACCCCCGCGCCTCCCGCTTGAGCCGCTCGACGCCCATCAGCACCCGCTCGGGCGTTACCGGCGTATTGAGCCGCGGGCAAACCGCGTAGTCAGCCACCGATGCCACTGCCATCGAGAGTGCCTCGACAACACTCATAGCCAGCATCAGCGGAGGTTCCCCAACGGCCTTCGAGCGGCCGATCACCGCTTCCTGATTGGCGGACCATTCGGCGAGTTTGACGTTGAAGACAGGCGGCACGTCCGACGCTAGCGGAATTTTGTAGGTGGAGGGCGCATGCGTGCGTAGCTCGCCCTTGTTGTCCCACCAGAGCTCCTCGGTGGTGAGCCAGCCCATGCCCTGGATGAAGCCGCCTTCGATCTGGCCCAGATCGATTGCCGGGTTCAGCGACTTGCCGACATCATGGAGGATATCGACTCGGTCGACGGTGTACTCGCCCGTCAGCGTGTCGATGGTCACTTCGCTGACCGAGGCGCCATAGGCGTAGTAGTAGAAGGGGTGGCCCCGACCGGTGGCACGGTCCCAGTGGATCTTGGGCGTTGTATAGAAGCCGGCGGCCGAAAGCTGGATGCGGTTCATATAGGCGGAGGCACACAATTCGGCAAAGGTGACGAAGGTCTCGCCCGCCTGGACGCCCCCCTGCACCCAGTCCACTTCGTTCTGCTCGCAACCGTAGAGCCGCGCTGCATGGGCAACAAGGCGCTCCTTGATCTGCCGGGCGGCGTCGAGTGCGGCCGCGCCATTGAGATCGGTTCCCGAGGAGGCCGCGGTGGCAGAAGTGTTGGCAACCTTGCCGGTCGAGGTGGTCATGACCTTGACGTTGTCGAGCCCAACGCCAAAGGCATCGGCCACCACCTGCGCCACCTTGATGTAGAGCCCCTGCCCCATCTCGGTGCCGCCGTGATTGAGCTGGATAGTGCCATCCTTGTAGACATGAACCAGCGCGCCACCCTGGTTGTACCAGGTCGCCGTGAAGGAGATGCCGAACTTGACGGGCGTTAGCGCAATCCCCTTTTTGAGGATCGGGCTTGTGCGGTTGAACTCGATGATGGACCGGCGTCGCGCCTGGTAGTCTGAGGATGCTTCGAGTTCCTCGACCACCCGATGGATGACATTGTCCTCCACCGTCTGATGATAGGGCGTCACGTTATTGGTGTCGGTGCCGTAGAAATTGGCCTTGCGGATCTCCAGCGGATCCTTGCCCAGGCTATAGGCGATCTCTTCGATCCAGCGCTCGGCAGCGAGCATGCCCTGCGGGCCACCGAATCCGCGGAAGGCCGTGTTGGAGACCGTGTTGGTATAGAGCGGCTCGGAGCGGGCACGCACCGCCGGATACCAATAGGCATTGTCGCAGTGAAACAACGCCCTGTCCGTAACCGGGCCGGAGAGATCGGAAGAAAAGCCGGCTCGCGCGGCGTAGACGGCGTCCACAGCGGCAATCTTGCCGGTGTCGTCATAGCCGACATGGTAATCCACCACGAAATCGTGGCGCTTGCCCGTGGCCACCATGTCATCGTCGCGGTCCGGCCGGATCTTGCAGGCGCGATTCCACTTTTTGGCCGTCAGTGCCGCGACGCAGGCGAAGAGATTCCCCTGCGTTTCCTTGCCGCCGAAACCGCCCCCCATGCGGCGCACATTGATGGTGACGGCGTGCTGGCGAATGCCCAGCACCTGCGCCACCATCACCTGCACTTCGCTCGGATGCTGGGTGGAGGAAAAGACAGTGACGTCTTCGTCTTCACCCGGAATGGCCATGGCAATATGGCCTTCGAGATAGAAATGGTCCTGCCCGCCGATCTCGATGCTGCCCTTGAGCCGCCGTGGGGCGGCGGCGAGACCGGCCTCCACATCGCCGCGCCGCAGCGTCAGCGGATCGATGACGAGTTTCCCGCCGGCATCTTGCGCCTCGCGCACGGTGGTGAAGAAGGGCAGGTCAACATACTCGACCTGCGCCAAGTGCGCAGCGCGACGCGCCTGCTCGCGCGTTTCGGCAACGACGGCAAAGAGTGGCTGGCCATAGAAGTGGATTTCGTCAGTGGCGAACACCGGCTCATCATGGCGGTGACTGGGGCTGATGTCATTTTCGCCCGGCACATCGGCCGCTGTCAGCACGCCGATCACGCCCGAAGCGGCATTGACGGCGTCGAAGTTTATTCCTGCGATCCTGGCATGGGGGCGCTTGGCGAGCGCGAGATAGGCATGGACCGTGCTCGCCGGCTCGACCATGTCGTCGATATATTCGGCAGTGCCGGCCACATGCTTGGGGCCGCTATCGTGCCGAGTGGCGGTATGGAGGCTAGCCAGCTTGATCTTGGGCTCGTGCCGGTTCATCACGCCACCTCACGGCTGAGGCGCTGCCCCTGGCCGGTGGTCTCGAGGAAAAAGCGCCGCAACAGGTTCTGCGCCGCCAACGACCGATAGTCCGCCGAGGCGCGCATGTCGGTGATCGGCTGATAGTCCACAGCGAAGGCGGCAATCGCCGCTTCGATTGTCTCCTCCGACCAGGGCTTGCCCACGAGCTCGGCTTCTACCGCCTTGGCCCGCTTAGGAGTGGCTGCCATGCCCCCAAAGGCGATGCGGGCCATGCCGACCGTGCCGGCATCATTGACGAAGACCCGGAAGGCACCGCACAGGGTTGAGATATCCTCCTCCCGGCGCTTGGAAATCTTGTAGACCGCGAACTGCTCACCGGCCGGCAGGTGCGGAACGGTAACGCTTTCCACGAACTCACCGGGCTGGCGGTCCTGCTTGCCATAGGCGAGGAAGTAATCCTCGAGCTTGATCTCGCGACGGTGCTCGCCACGCCGCAAGTGCAGTTTGGCGCCCAGCGCAATCAAGGGCGGTGGCGTGTCGCCTATGGGCGAGCCATTGGCGATGTTGCCGCCAATCGTCCCCATGTTGCGGATCTGCTCGCCGGCAACGCGATTCCAGAGCTCGCTCATGCCGGGGAAGTACTGCGCCAACAGCGGCAGCGCTTCGGAATAGGACACGCCGGCATAAAAGCGCAGCTCGCTGTCGTTCTCGGCGATGCGCTTGAGCTCCTGCAAATGCCCTATAAAGATCACCGGCCCGATGGACCGCATGAATTTGGTGACCCAAAGCCCCACATCGGTGGAGCCCGCGACGATGGTCGCCTCGGGATGTTCTTCATAGATGCGCGCGAAATCATCCAGGTTTGCCGGCACGATGATGCGTTCGGCGCCCGTACCGATCTCTACTCGGCGGCCGTCATTGATAGCCTTTATCTGACCCTTGAGGCGGATGCGCTCGGCCCAGAGCGGATCGGCTTCCGGTAGGCCGTAGCTCGACATCGCCTTGGCGGCCCGAATAATGGGCGCGTAGCCGGTGCAGCGGCACAGATTGCCCTGCAGCGCCTTTTCGACGGCGCGCTGGCTGGGATTGGGATCGCGCATCCAGAGCCCGTAAAGGCTCATGACAAAGCCGGGGGTGCAGAAGCCGCACTGGCTGCCATGGTGGTCGACCATGGCTTGCTGCACTGGATGGAGATCGCCGTTCTCGCCGCGCAGATGCTCGATGGTGACCACATGGGTGCCATGGAGGCTCCCCACAAAGCGGATGCAACTGGTCACCGAGTCATAGATGATCTCGTCGCCCATCAGGCGCCCCACTAGCACCGTGCAGGCGCCGCAATCGCCCTCCGCACAGCCCTCCTTGCTGCCGCGCAGCCGCCGGTCGAGCCGCAGCCAATCAAGCAGCGTCAGGTCCGGCTTGATGTCGGTGAGCGTGATTTCCCGGTCGTTGAGGATGAAGCGAACGGCATTGACGACCTCGACCACGATTTAGCTCCCCCGATAGGTCGAATAGCCGAAGGGGCTGACCAGGAGCGGCACATGGTAGTGACTGTCTTCTGAGATGGTAAAGCGCACCGGCACGACGTTGAGAAATGGCGTTTGCAGTTCCACCCCGAGGCGCTCGAAATACTGGCCCACATGAAAGTGGATCTCGAACTCGCCAAGCTGGAACTGATCGTCCTCTAGCAGCGGCTGGTCGACCCGGCCATCGGCATTGGTGTAGCTGTCGAGGATGTGATGGGTGTGGTCCCCATGTACATAGAGCAGCTCCAGGCGCAGGCCACGCGCGGGCTTGCCGTGCATGGTATCGAGTACATGCGTGGTCAGCCGACCGGCCATTTGCTGCTCCGTAGTTTCCCCAGTCAGCGAGACTATCGCATCAGCCTCGATGCGCAATGCCCATTTTTTACCAACTGGTCCATTTTTGTGCATCGTGATTGGAGTGGGCTGTCCGATACTCCGGCCGACCTAGCAGAGCCCCAGAGCAGAGACGATGCGCTATCCCCGCAACATGCATGGCTACGGCCCCAATCCGCCCCACGCCAACTGGCCCGGCGGCGCCAATGTCGCGGTACAGTTCGTGCTCAATTACGAGGAGGGTGGCGAGAACAACATCCTCCATGGCGACGCGGCTTCGGAGGCCTTTCTGGCCGATGTGGTCGGCGCCGCACCTTGGCCCGGAATGCGGCATTGGAACGTTGAGTCCATGTATGAATATGGCGCCCGCGCCGGCTTCTGGCGGCTGCATCGCCTCTTCACCGAGGCCAATCTGCCGGTCACCATCTACGGCGTCGCCACCGCGCTCATGCGCGCCCCCGCGCAGCTCGCCGCCATGCAGGATGCCGGCTGGGAGATTGCCAGCCATGGCCTCAAATGGGTCGAACACAGGGACATGCCGCCCGAACTGGAGCGTGAACAGATTGCCGAGGCGATCCGCCTCCACACCATCGCCACCGGGGAACGACCGCGCGGCTGGTACACCGGGCGTTGCTCACTCAACACCGTCGATCTCGTTTCCGAGGAAGGCGGTTTCGCCTATATCTCGGACACTTATGACGATGACCTGCCCTATTGGCGGGTGCATGGGGGCCGTCCGCAGCTCATCATTCCCTATACGCTCAGCGCCAACGACATGCGTTTCGTCACCGCATCGGGCTTCGACAATGGCGAGGCGTATTTCCAGTTCTTGAAAGACAGCTTTGACTGTCTCTATGCCGAAGGCGAGGCGGGCTCGCCCAAGATGATGTCGATTGGGCTCCATTGCCGCCTGGTCGGCCAACCCGGGCGTTTCCAGGGGCTCAAGAAGTTCGTCGACTACATCAAAGGCTTCTACAGGGTCTGGGTGCCGACGCGTCTTCAGATTGCAGAGCATTGGGCTCGAGAACACCCCTACCAGGCACCGGACCTGATCCCCTCCGCAATGGACAAGACCAATTTCGTGGAGACGTTCGGCTCCATCTTCGAGCACAGCCCCTGGATAGCAGAGCGTGCCTGGGACGGCGAACTCGCGCCCGCCAACGACACGGCCGTCGGTCTTCACTTTGCCCTGCGTACCCAGTTCCGCATGGCCAGCGATGCGGAGCGCCTCGCGGTCCTACGCGCCCATCCCGATCTAGCCGGCAAGCTTGCCGCCGCCAAGCGGCTGACCGACGCCTCGACGGCCGAACAGGCGTCGGCCGGCCTCGACGCCCTCACGGACGACGAGCGCGCCCGCTTTACCGAGCTCAACACTGCCTATGTGGAGAAGTTCGGCTTCCCCTTTATCATCGCCGTCCGCGACAACACCAAGGCGTCCATCCTCGCGGCCTTCGAGAAGCGCATCGACAACTCTGCCAAGGTAGAGTTCGCCACCGCTTGCGCACAGGTCGAACGCATTGCCTACCTACGGCTTGCGCAAATACTGCCCAAGTAGGCAGCGCGAAGGCTCCATGCCATTCACGAGCGCTGGATCGGGCCCTATGCCGCTTATGCAGCATCAATGCTGAGCCGCCTAAAGCAACGAGTGGAAGCGCCGAGCGATTGAGCTTTCGCTTGGCCTCTGCTGCCATAACGCTCTAGGCTTGCATGCAGATTCACCTGAGCGACCCATCTTCATGGCCTCCACCTACGCCTCCCCTATCGCCGGCCTGCCACCACAATCGGCGCTCCACACCGGCCGCGCCGTCTTCACCGAGGCATATGCGCTAATCCCGCACGGGGTCATGCGCGACATCGTCACCTCCTACCTGCCCCATTGGCGTGACACCCGTTTGTGGGTGATCGCCCGGCCCATGACCGGCTTTTCCGAGACTTTTTCGCAATACGTGGTAGAGGTCCTGCCGGGCGGCGGCAGTGAGCGCCCCGAGCCCAATGCGAGCGCCGAGGGCGTGCTGTTCATTGTGGCCGGCGAAGCGGCGCTGACGATCGCGGGACAGAGCTATCAGCTCACGCCGGGCGGCTACGCCTTCCTACCTCCGGGCTGCGCCTGGTCCCTGGTCAACAGGGGCGCCGACCCGGTGCGCTTCCATTGGGTGCGCAAGCGCTATGAAGCCGTGGATGGCGTCGAAACACCCACCGCTTTTGTTACCAATGAAAATGACGAGCCCATCCGCTGGATGCCAGGCACCAAGGATCGATGGGGCACCACGCGCTTTGTCGAACCCACCGATCTTCGCCATGACATGCACGTCAACATCGTGACTCTGGAACCCGGGGCCGTCATTCCCTTCGAGGAAACCCATGTCATGGAACACGGCCTCTACGTGCTCGAGGGCAAGGCAGTCTACCGACTCAACCGCGACTGGGTGGAGGTGGAGGCGGGTGATTTCATGTGGCTGCGCGCCTTCTGCCCACAGGCTTGCTATGCCGGTCCGGATCGTTTCCGCTATCTGCTCTATAAGGACGTTAACCGCCACGCCAAGCTGGACCTGTGAGCATGGCCGATCGGACCCTCACCATTGAACCGCTGACGGCCGAGGCCTTCGCGCCATTCGGCCAGGTGATCGAACTCACCGGCGCGCACCACTACCCGATCAACAACGGCATGACCGAGCGCTATCACGATTTGGCACGGGTTGAACTGGCCGGCACTGAAGCGCGACCGCTGATCTCGATCTTCCGCGGGCAACCCTACGCCCTGCCTCTGAGCCTCAAAATGGTCGAGCGGCACCCCTTTGGGAGCCAGGCCTTCTACCCACTTTCAGACGCGCCCTGGCTGGTCATCGTCGCCGCAGACAGCTCGGGCGCCCCGGGCCGACCGCGGGTTTTCCGCCCCGCCACCGGGCAAGGCGCCAACATCGCCATCAATACCTGGCACAGCGTTTTGACGCCGCTGGAGCGGGAAAGCGAATACCTCGTCGTGGACCGTGGCGGCGCCGGGACTAATCTCGAAGAACACTTCTTTGATGAGCCATACACCATCGGGAGCACCTGAATGGAAACCGTCGACTTTATCGCCCGCCTGCTCGACGTCATCGAGCACGATATCGCCCCGGTGACCCGCGGGGGCGTGGCCCGAGGCAACAAACTGTTCGGCGCTGCCATTCTGCGCAAGTCGGACCTTTCGGTGGTGGTCGCGGAAACCAACAACGAGGTCGAAAACCCGCTCTGGCATGGCGAAATGCACGCCATCAAGCGCTTCTTCGAACTGCCTGCTGACCAGCGACCAGAGGTGAAGGATTGCCTGTTCCTCGCCACGCACGAGCCCTGTTCGCTTTGCCTATCGGGGATCACCTGGTCGGGCTTTGACAATTTCTACTATCTCTTCAGCTACGAAGACAGCCGCGACAGCTTTGCCATTCCCTACGACATCCAGATCCTCAAAGCGGTCTATGCCGCGCCCGATCCAGGCTCGGCGGTGTCGCCAGAACGGCCGCACTACAACCGCACCAACCAGTACTGGCAGAGCCACAACATCGTGCAGATGATTGCCACCCTTGATCGCGGCAATCGCGAGATGCTGCTGGCCCGCTTCGATGACCTCAACGCCCTTTATGCCGATCTATCGGCCGCCTACCAAAAAGATAAGGGCCACAAGGGAATACCACTGGCTTGAGCGCTTTGTGACCACCAGCACCTGCAACTCTCAGCGGCATGACGCGTTAGCTCCTCTGACTCAATCCCAAGCCAGGCCCACCCCATGTCGCAAACCGATGCCGTCGCATCTTCATCAATCCCGCAGCTAGCCGTCTTCACCGACTTCGACGGCACTCTGGTTGAGCTGGCCTCGACACCCGACGGCATTGAGGTGCCCGAAAGCCTGCCCCAGCAACTGGAGCGGGCCGCACGGGAACTGGATAGCGCACTCGCGGTGATCACGGGGCGTGAGATCGCTGATATCGACAAGTACCTGGCGCCGCTCCAGTTGCCGATTGCGGGCGCACATGGCACGCAGCGCCGGCGTGCTGATGGCCATCTGGAAACCATCGACCCCGCCGCACTCGCAGGGGCACACGCCATCGCCGAGGCAATGGCGCCACTGGTCATGGCGCATCCAGAGCTCCTGATGGAGACCAAGGAAGGGGCTGTCGCCGTCCACTTCCGCCAGGCGCCGGAACTGGAAAATGCCGTCCGCATCGCCATGCAGGAAGCGGCGCAGGACCACCCCGATTTCACCCTCGTGCCGGGCAAGATGGTGCTCGAGGCACGCCCCACTGCCGCCAGCAAGGGCACCGCCCTGCGTGCCTTCATGCAGGAGGAACCGTTCTTGGGCCGCACGCCGATCTTTATTGGCGACGACGTCACCGATGAAGATGGCTTCATCGCCGCTCAGGAGCTGGGCGGCGTCGGTATCAAGCTGGGAGAAGGTGAAACTGCGGCGCGTATGCGCATCGCCAATGTCGCATCGGTTCATGCGTTGCTGCAGGGGCTCGGTGATATTGTGGCACGCGATCGCGACGGCGCGGCCGAACACTGACGTAAAGATTTTAGGGGCATTTCGACATGAGCAGATTGATCGTTGTTTCCAATCGCACGCCGGGCAAGACGGTAGCGGCGGGCGGTCTTGCCGTCGCCCTGCGCAAAGCATTGTCCCGGCAGGAGGGCTTCTGGTTCGGCTGGTCGGGCAAACTGACCGAAAATCCAAACGCCGAGGCGCGCTTCGAGGATATCGACGGGCTTTCCCTCGCCACGATCGATCTGACCCGTGACGATCATCACGCCTATTACGCTGGCTTCTCCAACTCTATTCTCTGGCCCAGTTTTCACCTGCGGCTCGACCTCGCCACCATCGATTCCACTTGGTACGAAGGATATCGGCGCGTGAACCAGCAGTTTGCGCGCGCCCTGCTGCCGCTGCTCGAACCCGACGATGTTATCTGGGTCCATGACTATCACCTCATTCCCCTGGCCAGCGAACTGCGCCTCATGGGTGCGCGCAACCGGATCGGCTTCTATCTTCACATCCCCTTCCCCACGGCCGACGCGCTCTACGCCATTCCGCATCACCTCGATCTGATGCGTGATCTCTCTCGGTATGATCTGGTCGGCATGCAGGCCAAGCGTGATGTCGCCGCCTTCACCGAATTCGCCGAGCACCAGTCGCCTTCGAGCCTTTCCGGCGATCCATTGCGCTCGGTCGATTTCAGCCGCACTGAAGTGGCAGCCTTCCCCATTGGCTCGGATCCGGACGCTTTTGCCCGCATGGCGGTCAGCAGCGCCGCCAACAAGATGATCAAGCGCATGGAGCGCGTGCTCAACGGCCAAAAACTGATCTTGGGCGTCGACCGGCTCGACTACTCCAAGGGCTTGCCACAACGCGTCGAAGCCTATGAAAAACTCCTGGCTAATGACGCCCGCTTCCGGCGCCAGGTGCATATGCTGCAGGTGGCGCCCCCCTCGCGCGACACCATCAAGGAATATCAGGAAACCAGCGATACGCTCGATGCCATGTGCGGGCGTGTCATGGGCCGCTTCGCCGAGCCTGATTGGTCACCGCTGACCTATGTGAAGCGCGCTTATGGCCAACCAAGCCTCGCCGGGCTCTATCGCCTTGGCCGCGTCGGCTTGGTGACGCCGCTCCGCGACGGCATGAATTTGGTGGCGCATGAATATGTCGGCTCCCAGGACCCCAATGACCCCGGCGTTCTCGTTCTCTCCCGCTTTGCCGGCGCCGCCGAAATTTTCGAAGACGCTATCCTCGTCAATCCGTTCGACACCGACGAGACGGCCGAGGCGTTGCGCATGGCGCTCGATATGCCGCTCGACGAGCGCAAGCATCGCTGGCAAACGCTGATGGCCAGCGCGCAGAAGCACAACGTGGACGATTGGTCGCGCAGCTTTCTCGAACGGCTCTCCCCGGCCGAGCAACAGCGGACCAGCACCCGCGATATTCTTTATCTCGCGTCTGTAGCCTAACCCCGACATGCAAAAAGGGCGACCCGCGGGTCGCCCTATTCGTCTTCGGTATTTTCTAGCTTTTAGCCGTTGGCGCGGCGGACGCGTCCAGCGTCCTTCTGAGGCTTGCCCCAGCGCTGCTTACCCTTTGCCGGCTTGGCGGCGATCGGCTTGCCGCTTTCGACATCGCGGCGGACGCGGTTCACCTGACCATCGGGCCGGCGCGGAGCTTCCGCACTCGCGCCACGCTCGCCTACCTGCTTGGCAAAATCGGCGAAGGGCCGACGCTCGGCAGGGGCCCGGCGATCCACCGGAGGCTGCTTGGGATTACGCGAAGAGCGAGGCCCCGGGCGGTTGCCGGCTGGCTTGTAGGCGGAACGCGGTGCTTCCACGACGCCCGTATTGTTGGCGAGGCTGAGGTCGCCCGTATAGGGCAATGTGCGGCGGATCAGCCGCTCCACATCGCGCAGCTTACCGCGTTCAGTGCCATCGCACAGCGTGATGGCAATCCCAGATGCGCCGTTACGACCAGTGCGGCCGATGCGGTGCACGTAGTTCTCGGGATCGTCCGGCAGCTCATAGTTCACCACATGGGTGATGCCGGGCACGTCGATGCCGCGCGCCGCGATATCGGTCGCCACGAGGATGCGCACGTCACCCGACGAGAAGCCCTTGAGCGCCGCCTGGCGCGCATTCTGGCTCTTGTTGCCGTGAATGGCCGCGGCCTTGTGGCCGTCCAGTTCCAAATTCTTAGCAACGCGGTCTGCGCCATGCTTGGTGCGCGAGAAGATGATCACGCGTTCCATATTTTCGGTTTCGCTGCCCAGCAGCTCGTTGAGCACGCCCCTCTTGGCCTTAGCGCCCGAGAGGATCACCCGCTGGTCGATCTTGACCACGGTGGAGCCCTGCGGCGTTGCTTCGACCCGAACCGGGTCGTTCAAGAGACCCTTGGCCAAATCGGCGATTTCTGGCGCCATGGTGGCCGAGAACAGCATGGTCTGGCGCCGCGGGCCGATAGCCTTGGCGATGTGCTTGACCGGTGCGATAAAGCCCATGTCGAGCATGCGGTCGGCTTCGTCGAGCACCAGCCAGCGCGTTTCGTTTAGGCGGATCTTGCCGTCATCCAGCAAGTCCTTGAGCCGACCCGGGGTAGCGACAACGACGTCCACGCCCTTGGCGATCTTCTGCACCTGATGGTAGCGCGAGACGCCACCAAGGACGAGCACGGTGGAAAGGCCCATCTTGGTGCCAGCAAACTTGCGGATGTTCTCGTCGATTTGGACAGCTAGCTCACGGGTTGGCGCCAAAATAAGCGCGCGGGTGGTCATCGGCCGCGGACGGCCGGTGAGGTTGAGAATGCCCGCTAGGATCGGCAACCCGAAGGCGGCCGTCTTGCCCGAGCCGGTCTGGGCGATGCCCAGCATGTCCTTGCCGTCGAGCAGCTTGGGAATGGCCTGGGACTGGATCTTGGTAGGTTCGGTAAAGCCGGCAGCGGTCAGGCTGTCAGTGATGACGGTCGGCAAGCCGAGGGAAATAAAATCGGTCAATGTGTGACTTTCGAAATGCGCCACAACAGAGGGCGCGCGCCAACCGCACATTGCGGATGACGAATGGATCGGATGCAATCGGGCGATAAGGATAAAGCTATCGCGCGGGTGCTGGCTCAAACCCGGACAAATTGTTTCCGGGCTGACTTCGCCGCTCACCGCATATCGATAAGAAGAGAAGTCCGTCTGCCGGCTCTTTCAGCCGCGACGATGCAGCCTATGTGGGGGAGCCAGCTGCAAATAGCAAGGACATTCGGCATTTTGGTGCGCAAGGCTGCGATGCGCGGGGGCGATCACTCAGATGCCGCCATACCAGTCATAGCCATTGTCTTCCCAATAGCCGCCCTTGCCCTGCCCGAACCGGGCAAGGCTATCCACCAGTTCGATGGTGTGCAGGAACTTGGGCTGTTTGTAGCCCAGCGCCCGCTCGATCCGCAGGCGCACCGGAGCGCCGTTAGCGACTGGCAGGACCTGGTCGTTGAGCCCATAGGCGAGGATGGTCTGCGGGTGGTAGGCGTCGATCAGGTCGGAGCTTTCATAGTAGAAGATGTCGCCGGCGAGCGTCCGCTGAATGTTGTCGTAGCAATGATAGACGCAAAAGCGCGCCTCCGGCCGCACGCCGGCTTGGTCGAGCACGGCGCCCAACTGCGTGCCCGTCCATTTGGCGATGCAGCTCCATCCCTCGACGCAGTCGTGGCGGGTGATCTGGCTGCGCGCGGGCATGTTGCGCAACTCATCGAGCGAGAAACTCACTTCGCGGTCCACCATGCCCTTGATGGTCAACCGGTAAGGCTCGAAGTTCTGCGCCTGCAGGAACATGTACTCGGGCGTGGTGGGATTAGTTGAGCCGTTGGGCTTCATGCCCTGCCGGATTTCGCTGGAAGAAAACTCTCGCGCCAGCGACTGCTGCCCGATCAGCGGCTTTTGCGCCTCATAGGTCAGCACATTGGCCTGCTCCATGAAGTTGCGCACGGGGTTGTCGCGCTGTCCCAGGAAGTCGAACTGGTCGCAACCGGCTAGTATGACGCTAGAGCCTGCCGCGGCCGAGCCGGCGAGAAAGCGGCGGCGATTGAGGATCAACCCGCTCATGGCTTGTCTCCTTTAAGGCGCGGCGTATCCCGGGCGGCGCGGTACCAGCCAGTGATCATGGAGCGCAGTTCATTGAACGGTCCGGCGAGCACCACCATGACCACGTGGACCACGAAGAACAGCACCAACAGGACCATCGCACCGAAATGGATGGTTCGCGCTGTCTGCCGTCCGCCGAACAGATCAAGTAGGAACGGCCAGGCGGCGTTCAAAGAGGGGCTCATCGTAAGCCCGGTCAACACCACGAGAGGAAAGAGAATAAAGAATACAGTGAAGTAGCTGAGCTTCTGTAGCGGCTTGTAACTCCGCCCGTGCCGGAGCTGAAAGCGAAGATGGTTGCCGATATCCTCTGGCAGGCCTTTGATGTCGTGCCCCATGGGGATGATGTCCCGCCGCAGATGCCCGTTGATGAAGCTGACCACGAACCACACCAACATGGTCCCGACGAAGATCCAGCCAAAGAAGAAGTGCACCACCCGCCCAGTGGCGAGATCACGGAAGGAGGGAATGGTCACTGCACCCGGGAAAGCCGTGAAGCTCGGTTGCGCGGCCGGGCCGCTCATGCCCAGCCAACCCGTGGTGTCGTAGGTTTGCCCGAAGATCGTGGTCTGCCCGCGCGGACCTTCCGGGGTGTTTATGGCGCCGATCTCGAGAACGGCGTTGTCGAACTCGAAGCCAGACTGCTGGCCAATATAGAGCGCCGGGTGCGCATTGAAGATCTGCAAACCCGAGAGCAGGAGGAAGAACAGGCAGATGGCCCACAACCAATGGGTCACCCGCGTCCAGATCGACTGCCGGTAGATCAGCGGCCCCTTAGCCGCCGGCAGGCCTTCATCTGCCCGTTCACTCATCGCGCGCTCCCCACTTATGCGTTCTGGAGATACGAAGCCAAAGCGCGCTTGGTTTCAACTCACCTTGGCGGGAGATGCCGCTTGCTACTGTTCGTCTCGCGCAGCCCAGTTGAGCCCGCGCCGCATAATGGTGGCCATGTTCGCATTGTCGAACTCCTTGGCCTGGTGCCCCAGCGTCATGTGGAACACGCGGCCCTTGCCATAGCGGTGCTTCCAAACCACCGGCATCACGACGCCATCGATCCAGGACGCGTGCTCGCCGGTGAATGTGGTGGTCGCCAATACCTCAATCGAGGGATCGACATGCATGTAGTACTGCTCGGAGGTATATGGAAACGACTTAATCCCGGCCATGATCGGATCGTCGGGCTTGGTCACGTCGACCGTGTAGTCGATGATGTTGCCGGGATGGGCAACCCACTGCCCCCCCACCATGAACTGGTAATCGACCGCCTCGCGGAAGGCATCGCTCATGCCGCCATGATGGCCGGCCAGACCCACACCATTCTCGACCGCCTTGGTGAGGTTCTGCACCTCTTCCTTTTCGATCTTGCTCATCGTGTAGATCGGAATGATCAACGAGAGGTCATGGATTGATGGGTCCGCGAAAGCGCTCGTGTCGGTTGCCGTGCGAACTGTGAACCCATCCTCGTGCAACCAGCGGCGATAGATTGCTGCGCACTCTTCGGGGTCGTGGCCGCTCCAACCACCATAAACGATCAACGCGCTCTTCATTCGGCAACTCCCCGCAAGAAACAAACGGCGCGGAGATTACCTGAGTTCGCCTCTAATGAAACCCCATCAGGTGATCGACTCCCGCATTGGTGGAAGCGCGCCACTCTGAGCCGTTAGGCTTGCCACGCGATTTAGCGGCTCACCCGGGTGTGCAGAGTTTTGCAGCAGGTTGAGGCTGTGTGACCCGGACTTCCCACCTGACGTCTATGTTTCTGCATTCGTTTGCTTTCCACTGTCATAAAAGCCTGCTTAACTCCCTCCGCACCGCGGCCGGACGAACGTCCCTGCAAGCTGGGTCGAGTGGCTGCGGAGCCGAACTGCTGTCAAAGCAAGATAAAGGACTACAGGGATGAAAAGACTTCTTCTCGGCGCTACCGCGCTCACCCTCTGCACTGGTTTCTCCAGTGCGGCTTACGCCGAATTCACGCTCAACATCCTCCACATCAACGACTTTCACTCGCGATATCAGCCGATCACCAGTTCGGACTCCAACTGCGAAGCAGAAGCGGACGCAGCCGGCGAGTGCTTTGGTGGCATCGCCCGCCTCAAGACTGCTGTGGACAACCAGCGCGCCGAGCTCGAGGGCGAGAACGTTGTTCTGATCGACGCTGGCGACCAGTTCCAGGGCTCCCTCTTTTACACGCAGTACCGCAGCGACATCATCGCCGAGTTCGCCAACGATCTTGGCATCGAGCTGATGGCCGTAGGCAACCACGAATTCGACGACGGTCCCGCTGAGCTGGCAGAGTTCCTCGAAGCCGCCGAGTTCCCGGTCATCTCGGGCAACACCAATGTTGAAAATGAAGCCTCGCTAGCCGGTAATCTGGCTGGCGCCCACGTTATGGAGTTTGACGGTGAACGCGTCGGCTTCGTCTCGGCTCTTGCGGAAGATACCGATGAAACTTCTTCCCCGGGCGAGGGCGTGGAGTTCGAGGACGTGCTCGTCAGCCTCCGCGGCCAAGTTGCCGGTCTTGAAGCTGCCGGCGTCAACAAGATCGTCGCCCTGACCCATGTAGGCTACACTACCGACCAGCAGATTGCCGCCAATGTGCCCGGCATCGACGTGATCGTGGGCGGTCACTCCCATACCCTCCTCTCCAATACGGCTGAAGACGCCGCTGGCCCCTACCCCACCATGGTAACTGGTCCGCGCGGCAACGAAGTACCCGTTGTTACCGCCTATTCCTATGCCAAATATTTGGGCGACCTCCAGGTGACCTGGGACGACGAAGGAAATGTGATCTCGGCTGAGGGCGAGCCGATCTTGCTTGACGCTTCGGTCACCCCCGATGAAGGCTATGTCGAGCGCTTGGCCGAACTCCAGGAGCCAATCAACCAGCTCATGGAAGAGGTCATCGGCACGGCAACTGCTCCCATCGAAGGTTCGCGCGAAGTGTGCCGTGTTGAGGAATGCTCCATGGGCAACCTCGTCGCCGATGCCATGCTCGATGCGGCTAGCGGTCGCGGTGCAACCATCGCCATTCAGAACGGTGGTGGTCTGCGCGCCTCCATTGATGAAGGCGAGATCACCATGGGCGAGGCGCTGACCGTGCTGCCCTTCTCCAATACGCTGGCGACTGTGGACATCACGGGTGCCGACGTCATCGAAGCGCTGGAGAACGGCGTCAGCGACATCGAAGGTGGTGCCGGCCGGTTCCCGCAGGTGTCTGGCCTCCAATACACCTACACCCTGGCCAATCCTGCTGGCGACCGCATCAGCGACGTGATGGTCGGCTCGGGCGATAATTGGCAGCCGATCGATGAGGAAGCCACCTATACCGTGGCAACCAACAACTACATGCGCACCGGCGGCGACGGCTATGCCACCTTCGCCGAAGGCGACAATCCCTATGATTTCGGCCCACCGCTAGAGCAGGTTCTCGCCGACTACATCGAAGCGCAGGGTGGTGAATACGAGCCCTACACCGACGGCCGCATCACCGTCGCCGAGTAAGCGACTCGCCAAGCCACAAACACGAAGGGCGCCTCGCGGCGCCCTTTTTTGCTCCGGCTTTTGCCAGGCCTCAGGCACGCCGGCGACTGACGGCACCCCAGATCAGCAAGATGATAATCGCACCGACAATGGCGCCGATGAAGCCGGCGCCGTCATTGGGTCCATACCAGCCCAAGGCCTGACCCAGGAAAGTGGCTAACAGCGAGCCGACAATGCCCAGCACCGTAGTGAGGATGAATCCTTTCGGCTCCTTGTCTCCCGGCACAATGAACTTGGCGATGAGACCGGCGAAAAAGCCAACGATGATGGCCCAGATAATTCCCATGGTGACGCTCCGTTTGCATTGCTCGAATAAGTCACGACAACGCGAGCGGTTGCATCTACTTGGCTGATGCCGTGTCAGACCCGGTGCTCGGCCCGATCTCGATCGGTCGTGGTGGCTAGGTCCAGCACCTTCTGGATATTGGTGGCATGCCGGAAGCTTGGCTCGAGCGTTATTCCGTTGCGCACGGCCTCAACGAAGCGCTGATAGTTCGTCGGCACCGGATCCACCGCAAGCTCCGTCCAGGTGCCGGTCTGGGCATCGGGGCCAAGACAGGTGAAGAGCTTGCTCCAGTCATGTCGGTGCTGCACTTCGATTGACCCGAGTTCCCCATAAACGCGCAGGCGCAGCTCGTTGAAATGCCCGGTGGCCCAGCGCGTGGCATGGATCACGCCCAGTGCCCCGTTCTCCAGCTGTGCCGTCATGGCAAAGCTGTCATTGGCGTCGAGGTCATACTCCCCGATGCGGTCGTTCTCGGCCTTGTCGAAGGTCTCGAGGCGGCAGAACACCTTGGAAAAATCACTCCCGGCCCCATAGGCCGCAAAGTCCAGGATGTGCACGCCAATGTCGCCCAGCACGCCGTTCGAGCCGTGCTTTTTCGAAAGCCGCCAAAGCCACTGGCTTTCGGTGCGCCAGTCGCCCCAGGCCTTGGAGACGAGCCAACTCTGGAGATAGCTCGCCTCGAAATGCTTGACGCTGCCAAGCCGCCCCGATTGCACCAGTTCCCGCGCCTTCTGCAATTGCGCGACATTGCGATAGGTGAGGTTGACCATGTTGACGAGCCCCAGCGTCTCGGCCGCTTGGGTCATCTCCATGGCCTTGGTATGATCGGTCGCCAAGGGCTTCTCGCAGAACACATGCTTGCCCGCAGCCAGCGCCGCCATGGTGGTTGGATGGTGCACGCTGTCGGGCGTCACATTGGCCACCGCGTCGAATTCACCCCAGGCCAATGCTGCATCCAGCGACCCGAAGCCCCGCTCGATAGCGTGCGTGCTGCAAAACGCCTCGACACGTGCCGGGTCGACGTCCACGCCACCGGCGAGCGTCACGCCCTCAATGGCAGCAAAGTGCTTGGCATGCTGATTGGCCATGCCGCCAGTACCCAGGATGAGGATACGCATTCGTTTTCTTCCCTTGCGGCGCCCCGCCGCATTGCTCCAACCCCCAGCGGGGTTCAACCCGGCTGGAGGCGGCGCGACAATTCAGATTGAGAAAATCCCCAGCCGTGCCGGGGGAGAGTGTATGGTCAGCAAAAAGCTGAGAGGCTTACTTGAAGCCTTCCTGTCGACCATGGTGCAGCTTGGGCCCGCGCTCCTCGATTTTTTCGATCGCCTTCTCTACCGGCGTGTTCGGCGCCTCGAGCAGTTCGGGGTACTGATTGGCGTTGTAGGCCCAATTGACCGCATTCCGCAGCACCAGACCCACCGTCTCGTCGTGATAGGTGGGATAGGTCTCGTGGCCGGGGCGGAAGTAGAAGATATTGCCCGCGCCACGGCGATAGGTCAGGCCCGATCGGAACACCTCGCCGCCCTGGAACCAGGAGACAAAAACTGTCTCCAGCGGCTCAGGCACGCCGAAGGGCTCGCCATACATCTCTTCCATTTCTAGCTCGAAATAGGCGGGCAGCCCCTTGGCAATCGGGTGGCCTGGATTGGTGACCCACAGCCGTTCGCGCTCCCCCGCCTCGCGCCAGTGGAGTCCACAAGGCGCCCCCATCAACCGCTTGAAGATCTTGGAGAAGTGACCGGAGTGAAGGACAATCAGGCCCATTCCCTCCCAGACCCGCTTGGCAATGCGCTCGACGATCTCGTCTTCCACTGCGCCATGGGCGGCATGACCCCACCAGAGCAGCACGTCGGTTTCCGCGAGCGCCTCCTCGGTGCAGCCATGCTCGGGTTCCTGCAGGGTTGTAGTCTTGACGACCAGATTGCTGTCGCTGGCAAGCAGCTTGGCAATTTGGTTGTGCATGCCCTCGGGGTAATTGTCGGCGACGATTTTGTTCTTCTGCTCGTGAACATTTTCGCCCCAGACGAGGGTACGGATCGGCATCGGTGTGCTCCTGTGCGATGTTGTTTCGGGCTCGGCGGAGGGAGGCCGCGTCTACCCAGATACTTGGCGTGCGGCTGCGCCGCTCCAAACTTCCTGTGCCATCATGACGCTACACGCGGGTCCAACGCCCGAGCGGCTCGATTGTTCTATCGGCGGCGAGCTTACGTCCGCATTCCGCATGCCCGCCAGTACCGTGCTGGCGAGGGCAAGCGCGACATAGCGTCGCCATTTCTTTACGAGATGGGCTTGCCGGCTGCGTCGAAACGGTGCACCCGATCGTCCATGGGCGAGATATGGACCGTGTCGCCGGAGTGGTATGTGTTCGGACCATCCAGCCGCACCACAACCGGCTCTTCGGTGCCCATCTCGAGATAGACATAGGAGTCCGCGCCTAGATTTTCGGTGTGGATCACCTTGCCGCTCCAAAGCCCATCGCTCGGCTTGATGATGATGTGCTCGCCGCGGATGCCCACGGTATGGGCACCAAACGGTTCTGCCAGTGCTCCGGAGATGAAGTTCATCTTCGGCGAACCGATAAAACCCGCCACGAACACAGAGTTCGGCTTTTCATAAAGCTCCATTGGCGTGCCCACCTGCTCGATCAGCCCGTCGCGCAGCACGCAGATTCGATCGGCGAGGGTCATCGCCTCCACTTGGTCATGAGTCACATAGATCATGGTGGTGTTGGCCATCTCCTCGTGGAGCTTGGCAATTTCGATGCGGGTAGCGACGCGCAGCGCCGCATCGAGGTTGGAGAGCGGTTCATCAAACAGGAACACCTTGGGATCGCGAGTAATGGCGCGCCCAATGGCGACGCGCTGCCGCTGTCCGCCCGAAAGCTGCTTGGGAAGGCGATCGAGATATTGCCGGATTTGCAGCATGTCGGCGGCCTTCTCCACCCGGCGGCGGATCTCGTCCTTGCTCTGCCCCTTCTCGAGCGTCAGACCGAAGGCCATGTTATCGTAGACCGTCATATGCGGATAAAGCGCATAGCTTTGAAACACCATGGCGATGCCGCGCTTGGACGGTGCGAGGTCATTGACCACCTTGCCGTCAAACAGCATGTCGCCCGAGGTAATGTCCTCCAGCCCCGAGATTAGTCGCAGCAAGGTGGACTTGCCGCAGCCAGAGGGACCAACGAAGACCATGAACTCACCAGACTTGACCTCCAGGTCTACGCCCTTGATCACCTCGACCACGCCGAAGGCTTTGCGGATGTTGCGAAGCTCGATACTTGCCATTTCAGATAAGCTCCTTAGCCCTTGACGCCGCCGGCGGTGAGTCCACTGACGATCTTGCGCTGGAAGATGAGCACCAGGGCCACAAGCGGCACGGTGACGATGACCGAGGCGGCCATGATGGCGCCCCAGGGGATTTCAAACTGCGAACCGCCCGAGAGTAGCGCGATGGCCACCGGCACCGTGCGGGTCATGTTCGAAGAGGTGAAGGTCAAGGCGAATAGGAACTCGTTCCAGGCCCCGATGAACGCAAGCAGGCCAGTGGTCACCAACGCCGGCCACATCAGCGGCATGAACACGCGGGTGATGATGACCCAGGGGGTGGCACCATCAACGATTGCCGCCTCCTCGATCTCGATGGGCAGGTCACGCATGAAGGTGGTCAGCACCCAGACAGTGAAGGGCAGCGTGAAGATCGTGTAGGAGAAAATCAGGGCCCATGGGGTGTTGTAGATCCCCAGAAACCGGATCAGCTCGAACAGGCCCGCCAGCACGGCAATCTGGGGGAACATCGACACCGCCAGAATTGTCATCAGCAACAAGCTTCGCCCGCGGAATCGCACCCGGCTAAGGGCAAACGACGCCGTGATCGCGAGGAATAGCGCCAGCAGAACCGTGACGCTGGCGATAAAGACCGAGTTCAGCAGATTGCGCGGGAAGCTGCCGGTGTTGAGAACCTGCTGATAGTTCTGCAGGCTAAACGACGTCGGCCAATAGGTGATGCGGAACAGATCGGTACCCGATTTAAAGCTGGTCAGGATCGCGTAGTAGAACGGGAACACGCTGACCACGACGATGACAGTGACCAGGAGGTAGAAGAGCACCGTCTTGATGAGCTTCCGCGGATTCATGGTGGCACTCATCAGCGCTGCCCTCCGTCAAAGTTCACCTTGCCCAACCAGATGTAGAGGATGGTAAACAGGGCGATGATCAGGAACAGCAGCGTTGACTGCGCTGATCCATAGGCAAAATTGTCGAACTCAAAGAGGTTCTCGCGCGCCAGCACAGACATGGTCTTGGTGGTGTCTGAATTGGGCGTCAGCACATAGATTAGATCGAAGATGCGCAGCGCATCGAGCACGCGGAAGATGATCGCCACCATCAGCGCCGGGCGCACCAGCGGCAGGGTGATCTTGAAGAACTGCTTGACCGGATGAACCCCATCGATCTCGGCAGCCTCGTAGATGTCCCTGGGGATCATCTGCAGGCCCGCAAGGATAAGCAACGCCATAAAGGGCGTGGTCTTCCAGATATCGACGATCAGCACTGCGGTCATCGCCGTGTCGGATGATGCAGTCCAGGCAACCTTCTGGCTGAGAAGCCCAAGGCGCAAGCCAATATCATTGAGGATGCCAAACTGGTCGTTCAGCATCCAGCCCCACATGCGGGCCGAAACGATGGTGGGGATGGCCCAAGGGATCAGGATTGCCGCACGAACCAAGCCGCGTCCGCGGAATTCGGCATTGAGCACCAAAGCCACGATCATGCCGAGGACTGTTTCCCACAGCACCGACCAGAAGGCGAAGCGCACCGTGTTCCAGACCGCGTTCCACCAGCTGGCGTCCACCAGGAGGCCGCGATAGATGGTCCGCCCACTCTCGAGCGTCCGCCAGTTGAGGTAATTGGCAAAGCCAACCCACTCAGCGCCATAGAGGTCGTTGAGCGAGGCATCCGTGAAGGAGAACCAGATCGAGCGCAGCAGTGGCCAGCCGGCCACGATGAACAGGGCGATCAGCATGGGAAGGAGGAACAGTCGCGCAGCACGCACCCGCTGCTGCATCAATTCCGATCTGGCCCTTGGCCTGCCCGACGTCACCGGTGACGTCATTGCTTCAGTGGCCATGCGGTAGGTCTCCTCCCAGTACCCACTTATCGGTGCGGAGCGGACGCCAGGTGGACCTGTCGCCCGCTCCGCTTGACTTGAGAACGGCTTAGTTCAGCAGTTCTTCGAGATCGAGTTCGAGAACCTCGAGGTTCTCTGCAGCCGAGCCATTGCCCGAGAGCGTATTGTGAACTGCCGACCAGAACAGCGAGGAAACCTCGTTATAGTCGGACTGCGTCGGGGCAGACGGACGCGGCACTGCGTTCTGGAAGATTTCCTTCCAGTTCGGGATGATCGGAGCGGCTTCGGCAATCTCCTCGTCATCATAGAGCGCTTCGATTGTTGGCAGATTGGTCTGCTTGATCGCGCGTTCCTTCTGGATCTCCGCCGAAGTTAGGAAGAGGGCCAACTCGGTTGCTGCGTCGGGGTTCTGCGAGTACCTGGACACGGCATAGTTCCAGCCACCCAGCGTAGCGGCCGAACGGGCGTCCGGGCCTTCTCCTGCTGGAAGCGGGGCCACGTCGAACTGCCCCTGAATAGCCGAATCCTCGCTTTCACCGAGGGCGTAGGCATAGGGCCAGTTGCGCATGAAGACGGCATTGCCGACCTGCCAAACGCCGCGGCTTTCCTCTTCCATGTAGCCCAGCACGCCCTCTGGCGAGATCGTACCGATCCAGCTCTTGGCTTCCTCGAGCGCTGCTACAGCCTGTTCGTTGTTGATGGAGATGGTGCCATCGGCTTCCACGATCTGGCCACCGCCATAGGACTTCACCCATTCCAGGGCGTTGCAGGTCAGGCCTTCATAGGCATTGCCCTGGAACACAAAGCCCCACATGTCGGCATTACCGTCAGCCCGCTCACCGTCCATGATTTCCTGGGCGGTTTCGCGGAGCTCAGGCCAGGTGGTCGGCACTTCCTTGTCGTACTTCTCGAGCAGGTCGGTGCGGTAGAACAGCGCCGGCGCATCCGTGTAGGCAGGAATGGCGACGAGCTTGCCGTCCACCGTCTGCGACTCGATAATCGAGGGGAAGTGTTCGTCCACCACATCGGCGGCAGCTTCGCTGAGGTCGAGGAACTGATCGGCAAGTTGGGGAGCCCAGATCACGTCCGTGGTATAAACGTCGATGTCCTGATTTCCAGCGGCGAGCCACAGGCGATACTGGCCGAACTGGTCAGTGGTGGACGATGGCATTGGCACCACGGTCACAGTGTGCCCGGTACGCTCCTCAAACTTGTCGAGCTGCTCTTCCAGAAAAGCCAAGCCATTGCCGGTGTCACCCGACACGATCGACAACTCGGCAGCCTGCGCTGCGCCCGCGGACACCAGCGTGACGCTGGTCAGCAGCCCAACGAGCTTCTTGTTGATTTTCATTAGATATCCTCCCGAATGAACCAAAATGGTGGGAGGCGCAATGAGTCCCGGCCTGAGATGACCAGAACAGCTCCTCCCTCGAAACACTTTGCCGCAGGTGCTTTTTGCCCCGCAATCCAAAGCGCTTTGGCTGAAAAGGAAACAGAGCAGCCCCAGTCTGTCAAGCGCCACTCCTCGAGAATCTTAAAAAGAAGCCGGCAATGGAGAAAGAAACTCGTTCTGGACCAATAGCTTAGTTCATGGACTTTCTCCTCGCCGTTAATTTTTGACCATCCAAAGCTGATGTACGCACCTCAAACGAGCACCAGCCGTTTTGCATACTTGCACTTCAATTTGATATCGCTTTGAATGCGCGATGGAGGAGGTGCGGAATGCCGTCGGGGCGCTCCGCCTGCTCGCAAGTGGTTCTTCACACGCCGATCAACAGGCGCATAGCCGGACCCGCCTTGCGAGCCGTTTGAGGATGAGACTGAAGGATCTGGCCGAGCATCTCGGCCTGTCGCAAACCACTGTCAGCCGCGCGCTCAATGGCTATCCCGAAGTCAAGGAGGCGACCCGCCGCCGCGTGGCAGAAGCCGCTGCGCGCCTCGGCTATCGGCCGAACGCCAGTGCCCTGCGCCTGGCAACTGGTCGCTCCGGCACAATCGGCATGGTGCTGCGCGGGTCGGCTGAATTTGGTCCGCACACCAGCGAGTTCCTGGGCGGTCTCGGCAGTCGGCTCGCACACGAGGAAGTCGATATTCTCGTCACCACGGTCGAAAGCTACCAGGACGAGGTCGCCGCCTATCGCCGGGCCGCCGCCAGCCAGAAGGTTGATGCTTTTATCCTGCATTCACCCAAGCTGCTCGACGAACGCGCCGAACTCCTGATCGAGCTCGGCATCCCCTTTGTCCTGCATGGCCGCACCAACATCGCCCATCCCGTAGCATGGCTGGACATCGACAATACGGGAGCGATGGAACGCGCCACGAGCCACTTGGTCGACCTCGGCCACCGCCGCATCGCACTGCTGAACGGCGCCAAGGGCCTGACCTTTGCTGAACACCGCGAGATCGGCTATCTCGCCGCCCTTTCCGCTCGCGGCGTGCCGTTCGACCGAACCTTGATAGGCAATTCGGTGTTCACCGACGAGATCGCCTTCCGGATGGCACAGGCCATGTTGGAACGGCCTCAGCGTCCCACGGCTTTCCTTGCAGGCTCGATGATGACGGCTTTAGGCATTTTCCGCGCCATCCGGCAGGCAGGGCTCACCTTGGGCAAGGAGGTTTCGATGATCGCGCACGACGATGTCTTCCCCTACCTCAACGCCGACAACATGTATCCCACCATGTCCACCACGCGCTCCTCCATCCGCCAGGCGGGCGTGCGGGTCGCCGAACTCATCCTGCAATTGCTGGCAGGGAAGCGCGCCGAAGACATCCACGAGCTCTTGCCGGTCGAACTGGTGCTGCGCGAAAGTTCCGGACCTGCGCCTGCTCCGGCCTCCGTTTCGGCGGCCTAGTCCTCGCCGCTCATCCTCAGAACTGCTAAACTGGCCATCATGCACAATCCCTTTGTTTCCACCGACTGGCTAGCCGCCCATCTCCACGATCCGCATCTTGTCGTGCTCGACGCCAGCTGGCATCTGCCCGGCGCCGAGCGCAACGCCCATGCCGAATATCTGGCAGGGCATATTCCTGGCGCTGTGTTCTTCGACATCGACGCCATCTCCGACGAGACAACCGACCTCCCCCACATGCTGCCAGCACCCTCGCAGTTTGCGCGGCAGGTGGGGGAACTGGGGATTGCCGACACCGACGTCATTGTCATCTATGACGAGCTTGGACTGTTCAGCGCGCCCCGCGCCTGGTGGTCCTTTACCACCATGGGCGCGGAGCGGGTTTTCATCCTTGCCGGAGGTGGTCCCAAATGGCGCGCCGAAGGCCGTCCGCTCGAGACGGGCCAAGTTGAGCGCGAGCCCCGCCATTTCGAGGTGCACGTCGATGATGACGCCGTGGCCGAGTTTGCCGAGGTGCAGCGCGCCAGCCGCACCCGCGACGCACAGATCGTTGATGCGCGGCCCGCCCCCCGCTTCAATGCCGAGATTCCCGAGCCGCGGCCGCATCTGCGGGGCGGTCACATTCCGGGCAGCACCAACATCCCCGTTGGCCTCCTTACCGAGAAAGGCCAGATGCGCTCCGTCGAGGACCTCCGCACCCTCTTCGCCGAACGCAAGGTGCATCTCGACCGCCCCATCATCACCACTTGTGGCTCGGGCGTGACCGCCTCCACCCTCGCTCTCGCTCTGCAATTGGCAGGCGCCGAAGAAGTGGCGGTCTATGACGGCTCCTGGGCGGAATGGGGCGGCCGCAAGGACACCGACATCGAGCCCTGAGAAGACGCCAGGGACAGAACACAAAAAGGCCGCCGGCTCTCACCGGCGGCCTTTCTTATTTCGGGTCCGCAGTTTAGGCGGCGCGGTTCTTGTTGTAGAGGTCGAAGAACACCGCGGCGAGCAGCACGACGCCCTTGATCATCTGCTGCCAATCGATGTTGACGCCCATGATCGACATACCGTTGTTCATCACGCCCATAATAAACGCACCGATCACCGCGCCAGCCACCTGGCCGACCCCGCCCAGCGCCGAGGCACCACCGATGAACACGGCTGCGATCACGTCGAGTTCAAGCCCCTGCCCGGCCTTCGGCGTCGCCGAGTTGAGACGCGCGGCATAGATCATGCCAGCAAGCGCTGCCAGCGCGCCCATGATGGCGAAGACATAGAAGGTCATCCGCTCGGTCTTGATGCCCGACAGCGCCGCGGCCTTGACGTTACCACCCAGTGCGTAGATGCGACGGCCAAAGGTCATGCGCTTGGTCACGAACACAAAAAGCGCAATCAGCAGACCCATCACGACTAGCACGTTGGGCAGACCGCGATAGGAGGCCAGCATGTAGCTGAAGAACAGCACCAGGCCGGCGATCACGATGTTCTTGACCACAAACAGGCTAAAGGGCTCGGTTTCATAGCCGCGCGCCTTGCGACGGTTGCGCCCCCGGATGGAGAAGAACACCATCGCCACGATAGCCACAATGGCAATCACCATGGTGGTGGTGTGCAGCGTCAGCGCCTGCACGCCTTCACCAGCCTCGATCAGCGTGATGGGACCAAACACATCGGGAATGAAGCCTGCCGAGAGAAGCTGGAATTCGGTAGGGAACGGACCGACAGAGCGTCCCGACAGGATCGCCAGCGACAGACCCTTGAAGATCAGCATACCCGCTAGCGTCACGATGAACGCCGGAATCCGGTAATAGGCAATGAGATAACCCTGCCCCGCCCCGATGGCCGCCCCCACAAGCAGACACAGTGCGCCCGCGATCAGCGGATTAGCCATGAAAGCCAGCGCCGGCGGCAGGTCCCAGCCCACCATCAGCATGGCCGCGAGAGCCCCGATGAAGCCCGAAACCGAGCCAACGGAAAGGTCGATATGGCCAGCCACGATGACCAGCAGCATGCCCAGCGCCATCACAATGATGTAGCTGTTCTGCAGGATGATGTTGGTCAGGTTCACCGGCTTGAACAGCACGCCATTGGTGAAATACTGGAAGAACAGCATGATCAGGATCAGGGCCAGCAATAGCCCGTAATCGCGCATGTTGGACTTGAGCGCCCCCCACATGGTGAGCTCTTTCATCTGGGCCTTTTCAGCTCCGGCGGTGAGGCCCGTTGGTGCGGTTTCCGTGGTCATGATGCTTTTCCTTCAGCGCGAACGATAGCGCGCATGATCTTCTCCTGGCTCGCTTCGTTGGTCGGCATTTCGCCTACGATGCGGCCTTCGTTCATTACATAGAGGCGGTCGGTAATACCAAGCAGTTCCGGCATTTCCGAAGAGATGACGATGACGGCTTTGCCCTGCGCTGCCAGCTGGTTGATGATCGTGTAGATCTCATACTTGGCGCCAACGTCGATGCCGCGCGTCGGCTCGTCCAGGATCAGCACCTCGGGATTGGCGAAAAGCCACTTGGAGAGCACGACCTTTTGCTGGTTGCCACCGGACAGGTTGCCGGTGACCTGATAGACGCTTGATGAACGGATATTGGTCTTGCGCCGGTAGTCATTGGCAGCATCGAGCTCAGCCAGGTCGTCGATCACGCCCCAGCGCGAGATGCCGTTAAGATTGGCTAGCGTCGTGTTGTGCTTGATGTGGTCGATAAGGTTGAGGCCGAAGGTCTTGCGGTCCTCGGTCGCATAGGCGATGCCGTGCGAGACTGCCCGCTGCACGGTCGAGGTGTCGATCTTCTGGCCCCGGAGATAGACCTCGCCCGAGATGCGTTGACCGTAGGACTTGCCGAAGACGCTCATGGCGAATTCAGTGCGGCCCGAGCCCATCAGCCCGGCAATGCCCACCACTTCGCCCTTGCGAACGGCAATGTCGATGTTGCGAATGATCTGCCGCTCGCGGTGCTGCGGGTGGTAGACCGACCAGTTCTTCACCTCGAACACGACTTCGCCGACGTTCGGCGTGCGGGCGGGATAGCGATCGTCCAGCGAGCGGCCGACCATGGAGGTGACGATCCGGTCCTCGGTGATCTCTTCCTTGTTCATCGTCTCGATGGCGCGGCCGTCGCGGATAACGGTGATCCGGTCGGAGACACGGCTAACTTCGTTCAGCTTGTGGCTGATCAGGATCGAGGTGATACCCTGCGCCTTGAATTCCAACAGCAGGTCCAGCAGCGCCTGGCTGTCCTTTTCGGACAGGGAAGCGGTCGGCTCGTCCAGAATGAGCAATTGCACGGATTTGCTGAGCGCCTTGGCGATTTCCACCAATTGCTGCTTGCCCACGCCAATATTGGTCACCAGCGTATCGGGGTCTTCGGTCAGCCCGACCATGCGCAGCAGCTTGCGCGCGCCCTCGCGCGTCTCGTCCCAGTCGATGACGCCGCCGGTGGCCTGCTCATTGCCCAGGAAGATGTTCTCGGCGATCGAGAGCATCGGCACGAGCGCTAGCTCCTGGTGGATGATGACGATGCCTTTGTGCTCGCTGTCGGCAATCGAGCGGAAGTGCTGCTCTTCACCCTTGTAGATGATTTGCCCGTCATAGGAGCCGTGCGGATAAACACCGCTCAACACCTTCATCAGCGTTGATTTGCCGGCACCATTCTCACCCACGATGGCATGAATCTCGGCCTCTCTAATGTCGAGATTGACATCGGAGAGCGCCTTTACGCCGGGGAAAGTCTTGGTGATGCCGCGCATCTCCAGGATCGTCTTCGTCATACTGGCTCTACTGTTCGGCGGGCTTGCAGCCCGGTCAAAGCTAGAATGGGTCCCGCGTTGCCGCGGGACCCTGGTTTACCCTGCTACTGCAGGTCGGATTCGCTGATGTAGCCTGAGTCTACAACAAGTTCCTGATAATTTTCGGCATTGACCTCGTAAGGGGTCAAAAGGATCGACGGAACAACTTTGACGCCGTTGTCATAGGTGGTCGTGTCCAGCCCTTCGGGCGTTTCACCCGACAGCACTGTGTCCACCAGACCGGCTGTTACACGCGCGAGTTCGCGGGTGTCCTTGTAGACGGTCGAATACTGCTCGCCATCGATGATCGCCTTGATCGAGGGAACTTCGGCGTCCTGACCGGTAATCACCGGCCACTGCAGATCACCCGAACCATAGCCGATGCCACGGAGCGACGAAATCACGCCGCGGGCGAGATTGTCGTTCGGTGCCAGCACGCCATGGACCACGGTCCCATCGGAGTAGTTGGCCGACAGAAGATTATCCATGCGCGACTGGGCGGCAGCACCGTCCCAACGCAGCGTGCCGACCTGCTCCATGCCCTGCTGGCCCGACTTGACGACGACATCGCCCGAGTCGATCAGCGGCTGGAGGACGCTCATGGCGCCATCGTAGAAGAAGAACGCGTTGTTGTCATCCGGCGAACCGCCGAACAGTTCGACATTCCAGGGCTTCTGGTCGGGGAAGCGCTCTTCGAGGCCACGCACCAGCGAATTGGCCTGCAGCACGCCCACCTGGTAGTTGTCGAAGGTGGTGTAGTAGTCGACGTTCTCGGTGTCACGGATCAGGCGGTCATAGGCGACCACTTCGGTGCCTGCGGCGCCAGCCTGCTCCAGCACGGCGCTGAGGGTCGTGCCGTCGAGCGCTGCGATGATCAGAGCATCGGCGCCCTTGGTCACCATGTTCTCGATCTGGGCCAGCTGATTGGGAATGTCGTCACCCGCATATTGCAGGTCGACGGTGTAGCCCATCTCTTCCAGCGCAGCCTTCAGCTCGGCACCATCCGAGTTCCAGCGCAGCGTGGTCTGCTCGGGCATCGCGACGCCGATCAGACCCTTATCCTGCGCGAAAGCCACGCCCGACGACATCAGCGCAACGGCACTGACGGCGGTGATCGCGGCAAGTGATTTCATTACAGTCATACTCATCTCCCGTAGAGGTTAGCTGGTCCTGGGATGGGTAAGTAGATGCAGAGCCCGCCACCCGCCGCTAAGCGACGCCAGAGGCGGAGCCAATACCTGGCCGAGCAATGATCTACTGTATTCCTCCAATCGGCGCCTGAGCGCCCTGGCCCTCCCAAGCCAACGGCTTGAGACTAAGAGAATGCAAAAACTTGCGCAAGCGGTTTGAGGTACGTGCATCGACTTGCCACTCTGCTGCGAGTATCTCGCCGTCTCCCACCCGCAGGAAATGGGCCCCACGTTGCCGCGGGGCCCTTGATCGTCAGTTTACTGGATTTCGGCTTCGGTCAGGTAGCCGGAGTCGATAACCAGTTCCTTGTAGTTCTCGGCATTGACCTCGTACGGGGTCAGCAGGATTGACGGCACGACCTTGACACCATTGTCATAGGTGGTGGTGTCGAGGCCTTCCGGCTCGCCGCCCTGGACCACGGTGTCGACCAGGTCAGCGGTGACGCGGGCCAGTTCGCGAGTGTCCTTGTAAACGGTCGAGTACTGCTCGCCGGCGATGATCGCCTTGACGGACGGTGCCTCGGCGTCCTGGCCGGTGATCACTGGCCACTGCTGGTCGCCCGAGCCGTAGCCAACGCCGCGGAGCGACGAGATGATGCCGCGGGATAGACCATCATAGGGGGCCAGCACGCCGTGGACGACGCTGCCATCCGAGTAGTTGGCCGACAGGATGTTGTCCATGCGAGCCTGGGCGACCGCACCGTCCCAACGCAGGGTACCGACAGTGTCCATGCCCTGCTGGCCGGACTTGACCACGATGTCGCCGCTGTCGATCAGCGGCTGGAGGACCGACATGGCGCCGTCATAGAAGAAGAACGCGTTGTTGTCGTCCGGCGAACCACCGAACAGCTCGACATTCCAGGGCTTCTGGTCGGGGAAGCGCTCTTCGAGACCCTTCACCAGTGAGTTTGCCTGCAGCACGCCGACCTGGAAATTGTCGAAAGTGGTGTAGTAGTTGACGTTCCCGCTTTCCCGGATCAGGCGGTCATAGGCAATGACCGGAATGTCCTGGGCAGCAGCCTGGTCCAGCACGGCGGACAGCGTGGTGCCGTCAATAGAAGCGATCACCAGGGCTTCAGCACCCTTGGTCACCATGTTCTCGACCTGCGAAAGCTGGTTCGGGATGTCGTCTTCTGCGTACTGCAGGTCGACGGTGTAGCCTTTTTCTTCCAGCGCGGCCTTGAGCTCGTTGCCGTCCGAGATCCAGCGCAGCGAAGACTGCGTCGGCATGGCGATACCGATCAGGCCCTTGTCCTGAGCAAATGCCGTTGCCGATGCGGTCATAGCAACGGTGCTGACTGCCAGCACGGTGGCAAGCGTCTTCATAATTGTCACGTCTCGACTCCCTTTTGTCTTTCGTGTTCAGAAGCTTTGATTGGTCTTCAGGGGAGAGTGTCGCAGGTTGTGTCGTGCAGCGCCTGGAACGAGCTCACAGGCGCGCTGCGCCCGGAAACCGGCATCAGGATCAGCCGAACCGGCACCCCGTGGGCGCTGGACCAGTCTGTGCTGCATGAGATCCTCCTGCGGGACGGCATCGGCCGCCGGGGCCCTCCCAAGCCCACGGGGCGGAACCTAAGATAGTCAGACACCTGCTGTAAAGTGGGCGCAGCATCTTCTCGGCACTTTCTCCCATCTCTCATCATTAAGGATAACAGCCTGTCGCGGGCGATTGCGCAGCTCCAGCGCTCCCGCTATCGTACTTACGCCCCTGAAGAGGCAATGCCCGAAAGACCATCAAGCGGCGCGGGCAATTGGACGAGGTATCAGATATCTCGGGAGGACTGATGAGCATTTCGGATGGCGAAACGCGCGCCGAGCAGCCTACCGCTGCCGGTGCGGTGGCGGAGGATCTCGCCAAGATGATCCTGGACGAATTGGCACCCGGATCGAGCCTACCCAGCGAGGCTCATCTGGCCGAGCGTTACGATGTGAGCCGCCTCACCATCCGGGAAGCAGTGAAGCTTCTGGCTGGGCGCGGCCTCGTCGAGCTCGCGCGCGGCCGCAAGGCCCTAGTGCGCGAACCCGACGGCGCCGCCTTTACCGATTTCCTCACCTCCATTGTGCGCTACGACCCCAAAGGTCTCTACGACCTTGTTGAGGTACGTCTGTCACTGGAGGTCCAGTCCGCCACACTGGCCGCCAAGCGCGCCACCCGGGCCGGCGTCGCAGCCATCGAGAGCGCCCTCGACGGCATGACGGAAATCCTTGACCAGGCCGACGGCGAACTGACTGAGGACCAGGAGTTCCGGTTCCACACCTTCGACGTCGGCTTTCACGAGGCCATTGCGCTGGCCAGCGGCAACCGCGTCCTCGGCTATCTCTTCGAGGCCATGGCCCAGCCTCTCCGCGAGGGTTTCTTCATCAGCCGCCGTGGCCATGAACAGCGCGGCCACACGCTCCAGGACGTGCTGGCGGCCCACCAGCAGATCCTCGACTGCATCAAGGCGGGCAGTGGCCGCGCCGCCGCCGATGCCATGCGCCTGCACCTCAAGGACACTGAGCGCGATATCCGCGCGGCCGTGAGCCAGCTCTCGGTGCGCCCACCCCGCTCGAGCAAATCGTGAGATAAGGCAGTCGCCCCCTTGCAGCTTCGCCGCCCATGCTTGAATAATCTGCCTCCGAAATGATCGGAAGCACCTATGGCGCCTAGAATCGACAATTCCAGCACCAGGCTGGACGATGCCGCACGCGCCGGTTGGCTCTACTATGTCGCCGGCAACACCCAGGAAGAGATTGCCGCACAGCTCGGCATTTCCCGCCAGTCGGCGCAGCGCCTTGTCTCGTTGTCGGTCACCGAAGGCCTCATCAAGGTGCGGCTGGACCACCCCATCGGCCGCTGCATGGATTTGGCGACGCGGCTCAAATTCCGCTTCGCCCTCGATTTCGTGGAGGTCGTCCCGTCCGACCCTGCGAGCCAATCCACCACAATTGGCATCGCTCAAGCCGCTGCCGCAGAAATGGAGCGCTGGCTCAAGCGGCCCGACCCCATCATCATGGCCATCGGCACCGGCCGCACGCTCAAGGCCGCGGTCGAACAGCTGGCGCCGATGGACGCGCAGCATCACCGTGTGGTCTCGCTCACCGGCAATATCGCGCCGGATGGCTCAGCGGCGTTCTACAACGTCATTTTCAACATGGCCGACACGGTCAAGGCCCGCAGCTTTCCCATGCCCCTGCCCGTCATCGCCTCCTCGGCCCGCGAGCGCGAACTGCTTCATGCCCAGCCCATGATTCAGGAAACCCTGTCGCTCGCCGCCCAAGCGGACATCACCTTTGTCGGCGTTGGCGATATCGGCCCCGACGCCCCGCTCTTTCTGGATGGCTTCGTCACCGCTCCCGAGCTCAAGGCCCTGCAAAAGGCAGGCGCGGTTGGCGAAATTTGCGGTTGGGCCTTCGACGATGATGGGCGGCTGATCGAAGGCCAGACCAATGACCGTGTCGCCTCGGCTCCTCTGCCATCGCGCGAACGCGGCCTCGTCGTGGCAATTGCCATGGGCAAGCGCAAACTGCCCGGCATTCGCGCCACACTCAGCAGGCGTCTGGTCAACGGCATTATGACCGACGAGCGCACCGCCGAAGGCTTGCTCGCCACCTGACCCTCCTTCTTTTGCGCAACGTACCTCACCGCCGACGGCGTTCAGGGCACTTGACATCGGTGATCAATAAGTGAGTATTTGCCCATCGACGGGACAAATGCCCGCACCGATCCAGGGAGGACATCAATGAAACTCACACCCATTCTCATGGGCGCCTTCACCCTTGCGCTCGCCACTTCCGCCTCTGCGCAGACCCTCACGATTGCCACGGTGAACAACGGCGACATGATCCGCATGCAGGGGCTGTCGGATCAGTTCACCGAAGCAACCGGCATCGATCTCAACTGGGTCGTGCTGGAGGAAAACACTCTTCGCCAGAATGTCACCACCGATATTGCCACCAATGGTGGGCAGTACGACGTGATGACCATCGGCACCTACGAGGCCCCGATCTGGGCCGCCCAAGGTTGGCTGGCACCGCTGACCGCCCTCTCCGAGGACCCCGAATACGACGTTGATGATCTGCTGCCCGCCATCCGCAGCGGTCTCTCGCATGAAGGCGAGCTCTATGCCGCGCCCTTCTATGGCGAGAGCTCCTTTATCATGTACCGCAAGGACCTGATGGAGGAAGCGGGCCTGGAAATGCCCGATGCACCCACCTGGGAATTCATCGCCGAAGCCGCACGTGCCATGACGGACCGCGACAACGACATCAACGGCATCTGCCTGCGCGGCAAGGCTGGCTGGGGCGAGAACATGGCGTTCCTGACAGCAATGGCCAACAGCTTCGGGGCCCGCTGGTTCGACGAAAACTGGCAGCCCCAGTTCGATAGTCCCGAGTGGAAGGAGACCCTCGATACCTATCTCACCCTGATGGCCGATGCAGGCCCCTCCGGGGCGTCATCCAACGGCTTCAACGAAAACCTGACGCTGTTCCAGCAGGGCAAGTGCGGCATGTGGATCGACGCCACGGTTGCAGCCTCCTTCGTCACCAATCCCGACGACTCCACCGTCGCGGACCAGGTTGGCTTTGCCCTGGCCCCCGATACCGGTTTGGGCAAGCGCGGCAACTGGCTTTGGGCTTGGTCACTCGCCATTCCCAATAGCTCCCAGCAGCAGGATGCGGCAGCCGAGTTCATCAAATGGGCGACCAGCAAGGAATATCTCGAGCTTGTCGCTGAACAGGAAGGCTGGGCGAACGTGCCTCCGGGCACCCGCACCTCGCTCTACGAGAACCCTGACTACCAGGCGGCAGCCCCATTCGCGCAAATGACGCTGGACTCCATCAATGCGGCCGACCCGGCTAGTCCAACGGTTGATCCGGTGCCCTATACCGGGGTGCAATTCGTGGCCATCCCCGAGTTCGCAGGCCTTGCCACCAATGTTGGCCAGCTCTTCTCAGCGGCACTTGCCGGGCAGATGTCAGCTGACGACGCTCTGGCCCAGGCCCAGGACGCCGCCACCCGCGATATGACCCGCGCCGGCTACATCCAGTAGAGCTAGTCCGTAGGGTGGGGATGCTTCGGCACCCCCACCTATCCTCCCCCTGGGAGGGGGAGGAGCCGATCCTGCCTGTGGCAGTATGCTGCCCATGAGTGGAGCCACCCCTCCCCCGGCCAGGGGGAGACTGGGTGGGGGTTCTCTCCACAAAGGAGATCTTTCAATTGGCCACCGCTCAAACCCGCACCCTCTCCAGGATCATGATGGCGCCGGCCGTGCTGGTGCTCCTGGTCTGGATGGCTGTGCCGCTTACCATGACCATCTGGTTCTCTTTCCAGAACTACAATTTGCTCAACCCGATGATGACGGGCTTCGCCGGCTGGGGGAACTACCTCTACGTCATCGGCGATCCCAGCTTCACGCAGGCGCTCATCAATACGCTGCTCCTTGTGGGCGGTGTGCTCCTCATCACCATCATTGGGGGCACCCTGCTCGCCCTGCTGCTCGATCAGCCGATCTGGGGCCAGGGCATCCTCCGCATCCTTGTTATCTCGCCTTTCTTCGTCATGCCGCCTGTGGCCGCCCTGATCTGGAAGAACGGCTTCATGCATCCCGGCTACGGCATGCTGGCGCACCTCTGGGAGTTCTTCGGACTCGAGCCGGTTGATTGGTTCAACCAATACCCGCTCCTTTCCATCATCGTCATTGTTGCCTGGCAGTGGCTACCCTTCGCAACCCTGATTCTCCTGACGGCTCTCCAGTCGCTCTCCGAGGAGCAGCGCGAGGCCGCCGAGATGGATGGCGCCAACGCGATCAACCGGTTCTGGTACATCATCATGCCGCACATGGCCCGGGCGATCACCATCGTAATCCTGATCCAGACCATCTTCCTGCTCGGGATCTTTGCCGAAATCCGCGTTACCACTGGCGGCGGCCCCGGCTACGCCTCGACCAATTTGACGTTCCTCGTCTTCCGCACCGGCATTCTCTCCAACGATATCGGTGCCGGCTCCGCTGGCGGGGTCGTTGCCGTCATCCTCGCCAATATCGTCGCCATCTTCCTGATGCGTGCCGTGGGGAAGAACCTCGATGCTTGAGTTGGTCCGCAGCGTAGGACGCACAATGGCGTCGCCCACTCGGTGCAGCACCTCCTCCCTTGTGGGGGCGGCCGGGAGCGGGGCATCCCTCCGTCCACACATATCGGAGACGCACTAATGGCCCGCAGCGCCTCCACCCCAACCAAGATTGGCTATACCGCCCTCGCCTGGGCCATCGCGCTCTTGCTGTTCTCGCCCATCCTCTGGACCATTCTCACGGCGTTTAAGACCGAAGCCGAGGCTATCGCCACCCGACCGACGTTCTTTCCCGAGACCTTCACGCTCGAAAACTTCGCCGCGGTCCAGCAGCGCTCCGACTACGTCAAGCACGCCACCAATTCGGTCATCGTGTCCCTCGGCTCCACCTTGCTTGGTCTCATCATTGCCATTCCTGCCGCCTGGGCCATGGCGTTCGCGCCCACCAAGCGCACCAAGGACGTGCTGATGTGGATGCTTTCGACCAAGATGATGCCAGCGGTCGGTGTCCTCATCCCGATCTACCTGATCTTCCGCGACTTGCGCTTGCTCGATACCGTGCACGGGCTGACGATCATCATGACGCTGATCAACCTGCCGATCATCGTCTGGATGCTCTACACCTATTTCAAGGAAATTCCGGTCGACATCCTCGAAGCGGCCCGCATGGATGGCGCCGAGCTCTGGAACGAGATCACCCACGTTCTGGTCCCCATGGCCGTGCCCGGCATCGCCTCCACAGTCCTGCTCAACGTCATCCTCGCCTGGAACGAGGCTTTCTGGACAATAACGTTGACCTCAGGCCGCGCCGGCACCCTCACCGCGTTCATCTCTTCCTTCTCGTCACCCCAAGGCCTGTTTCTGGCGAAACTCTCCGCTGCCTCGCTCCTCGCCATCGCGCCCATCCTCCTGTTGGGCTGGTTCAGTCAGAAGCAGCTCGTCCGCGGCCTTACCTTCGGAGCGGTGAAATGATGCGCCACTTACCCCCACCCGACCTCCCCCTCAGAAGGGGAGGCGCAGCGCAGTGGTTCATCGGCATCATGCCAGCCTCGATACGTCTCTCCCTCTCCCAGGGGGAGGTCAGGTGGGGGTTCGTACAGACCCTCCTGCCGCAAATGCCGTCCAGGGAAGGACACTAGAATGGGCTCCATCACGCTCGAACACGTCAACAAGTCCTTCGGCGACGTCCAAGTCATTCCGGACATCTCGCTCGACATCAAGGATGGTGAATTCGTCGTCTTTGTCGGGCCATCGGGCTGCGGCAAGTCCACCCTCCTGCGCCTTATCGCCGGCCTAGAGGACACGAGCTCGGGCCGTATTCTGCTCGACGGGCAGGACATGACCAAAGCCCCGCCCGCCCGGCGCGGCCTTGCCATGGTGTTTCAGTCCTACGCGCTCTACCCCCACATGAGCGTGCGCGACAACATCGCGTTCCCGCTCAAGATGGCCAAGACCTCCAAGGAGGTTATCGACCAAAAGGTTGAGTATGCCGCCCGCACCCTCAATCTCACCAGCTATCTTGACCGTCGTCCCAGAGCGCTGTCCGGTGGTCAGCGCCAGCGCGTCGCCATTGGCCGGGCCATCGTGCGCGAGCCCAAGGCCTTCCTTTTCGACGAGCCCCTGTCCAATCTCGACGCCGCTCTGCGCGTCAACATGCGTCTTGAGATCACCGAACTGCATCAGCAGCTCAAGACCACCATGATCTACGTCACTCACGACCAGGTCGAGGCCATGACCATGGCCGACCGCATCGTTGTGCTCAATGCCGGCAATGTCGAGCAGTTCGGCTCGCCGCTCGAACTCTACAAGCGCCCCGCTAACCGCTTCGTCGCCGGGTTCATTGGCTCGCCCAAGATGAACTTCCTCGATGGGCCCGAAGCGGCCAAGCACAACGCCCACTCCATCGGCGTCCGCCCCGAGCATTTCACTCTCGCGCGCGATCCCGCTCCCGGCACTTGGAAGGGCACGGTCGGCGTTGCCGAACAGCTCGGCTCCGACACCTTCCTCCACGTCCATGTCGAGGGGCATGACCTGATGACTATCCGGACCGATGGCGATCAGACCTTCAAACACGGTGACGCGGTCTATCTCACGCCCGACCCGACCCGGATCTATCGCTTCGACGCAGCGGGCCAGGCGATCTAGCCATGTTCATGAGGGTTGCAGCCCATCCATCACGTCATTCCCGCGTACGCGGGACCCCCTGTTTCCCTCGGGAACGGCTCCGGAACTAAGAACGCCATGACCAAGCTTTCCACCGCCACCCTTCCCACCATCGCGACCGCCGCGGCCCCGCGCTACACCCGCACCGACCTTTCCCCCGGGATCGTCCATTTCGGCGTCGGCAACTTTCATCGCGCTCACCAGGCGGTCTATCTCGACGCCCTGTTTAATCTCGGCGTGGACCATGATTGGGCCATTGTCGGCGCGGGCGTGCGCGAAGCCGACGCGGCCATGCGGCAAAAGCTTGAGGAGCAGGATTGGCTGACCACCGTGGTCGAGCAGGAGGCGGAGCACTCCAGCGCCCGCATCGCCGGCGCCATGATCGACTATATTGAGCCCGGCGACAGTGCGTCTGTTATCGCTCATCTTGCCGATCCAGACACGCGCATCGTTTCGCTGACCATCACCGAGGGCGGGTACTATATCGACCCGGCCTCGCAGCGCTTCGACCCCACCCATCCCGACATCGCTCATGACGCCGCCCACATGGAGGCGCCCAAAACTGCCTTCGGCCTGATCCTCGCCGGCCTTATCCGCCGCCGCAAGGCAGGGGTCCAGCCCTTCACCGTAATGAGTTGCGACAACATTCCTGGCAACGGCCACGTCACCCAGAACGCGGTCGCCGGCCTAGCCGATCTTGTCGACCCCGCGTTCGCCGAATGGGTGCGCACCGCTATCGCCTTCCCCAACGGCATGGTCGACCGCATCACCCCCGCGACTTCCGACCGCGAACGCCAGCTCCTCCTCGACCAGTTCGGCATCGATGACAATTGGCCGGTCTTCTGCGAAGCCTTCAAGCAATGGGTTCTCGAGGATAACTTCCCCGCCGGTCGCCCTGCCCTCGAAAAAGTGGGCGTGCAGTTCGTCGACGATGTTGCGCCCTACGAGCACATGAAGATCCGCATCCTCAATGGCGGCCATGCCACCATCGCCTATCCGGCGGCACTTCTTGATATCCATTTCGTGCATGATGCGATGGCGGACCCAATGGTGAGTGACTTTCTCGCCAAGGTCGAACGCGAAGAGATCATCCCGGTTGTCCCTCCAGTTCCGGATACCGATCTCCACGACTACTTTGCGCTCTGCCAGCGCCGGTTCGCCAATCCCAAGATCGGCGACACCACGCGGCGCCTCGCTCTCGATGGCTCCAATCGACAACCGAAATTCATCATTCCGTCCGCACTTGACCGTGTTCAAGGGCAACAGTCCGTTACCGGTTTGGCACTCGTTTCGGCACTTTGGTGCCGCTATTGCTACGGCACCACCGAGAGCGGAAAGCCTATAGAACCCAACGATCCCAGCTGGGATCGCCTCACCGCTCAAGCCCGCCGCGCCAAGGAAAACCCTGCCGCTTGGCTGGAAATGACCGACATCTATGGCGAACTCGCCCAACATCCCGGTTTCACCACCGCCTTCAGCCAAGCTCTTGAACACCTTTGGAAAAACGGCACTACGGCGACGCTCAACACTTACCTCACTGGCCACCTTTGACCCAGTTCTCCCCCTAGCCCGCCTCCTCGCCTTCCGCTACGGTCCGCCCGTTGGGGGAGCAGGGGGCGGTCTGACTTGTCGCAAAACCTCTTGGTTGGAGTGGATGTCGGCACTGGCAGCGCGCGGGCTGGCGTTTTAACCCCCGCAGGCGCTTTGCTCGGCCGGGCCGAGGCACCCATCGCCATGAATCGGACCAGCGCCAATTTCGCCGAGCATGACAGCGAACAGATCTGGCAGGCGGTCTGTACCGCCGTGCGGGCAGCTCTCGCTGCCGCGGGCGTCGAACCCTCCACCGTCGTCGGCATTGCTTTCGACGCGACATGTTCCCTTGTGGTTCGCGATGCAAGCGGACAGCCCGTCACGGTCTCCGTAGGCGGGGAAGACCGCTGGGATACCATTGTCTGGCTGGACCATCGGGCCCTCGCCGAAGCCGAAGAGTGCACGAGAACCGGCCATGAGGTGCTGAACTTCATCGGCGGCGTCATGTCGCCCGAGATGGAAGCGCCCAAGCTCATGTGGCTCAAGCGCCATCTGCCACAAAGCTGGTCTCGCGCTGGCATGATGTTTGACTTGGCAGATTTCCTGTCGTGGAAGGCTACCGGATCGCTGGCGCGTTCACAGTCGACGCTCACTTGCAAATGGACCTATCTCGCCCACACCACTCCCGCCTGGCGCCAGGATTTTCTAGAGGCGATAGGCCTTGAAGACCTCCTCGCGAAAGCCGCATTGCCCCAGCGTGCCAGCCCGGTTGGTGAGGATTTAGGCTGCCTTAGCTTTGCGGCGGCAGACGAACTAGGCCTCACCCAAAACTGCCGCGTCGGGGTCGGGCTCATCGATGCCCATGCCGGCGCACTGGGCGTTCTGGGGGCCTTTACGCCAGATGTGACGACCATCGACCGCCATCTTGCGCTGATAGCGGGCACCTCAAGCTGCGTGATGGCTCTCTCCGCCGAAGCGCGCCCGACGAATGGTGTTTGGGGGCCATATTTCGGCGCCGTGCTGCCGGGCGTCTGGCTCAATGAAGGCGGCCAGTCGGCAACTGGCGCCCTGCTTGATCATATCATCTGCTGGCACGGCGCCGGTGGCGAGCCGACGTCTGAGCGCCACCAGGCCGTTGCCGAGCGGATCACGCAGTTGCGGCAGTTCGAGGGCATTGCACTCGCCAGTCGCCTCCACGTCTTGCCCGACTTTCACGGCAACCGCTCGCCTCTAGGCGATCCCTCTGCCCTAGGCGTAATCTCCGGCCTTACGCTAGACAGTGACTTCGACTCGCTCTGCCGGCTCTATTGGCGCACCTGCGTCGCCATCGCACTGGGCGTCCGCCATATTCTCGAAACGCTTAACACCCGCGGTTATGCCATCGACACACTCCACGTTACGGGAGGCCATACCAAGAACCCGCTGCTGATGGAGCTTTATGCCGATGCAACCGGCTGCACTGTGGTGCGGCCTGCAGCAGAGGATGCCACCCTTCTCGGCATGGCGATGGTCGCTGCCACTGCCGCCGGCGTTTACCCGAGCCTCGAAGCGGCCTGCGTCGCCATGCAGCAAGGGGGAGAGGCCCAGGCTCCCGACCCGGCAGCACGCCCCCAGTTCGATCGCGACTACCGCATCTTCCTTGAGATGCTGCGCCAGCGCCAAGCTATCGACGCGATCGCATGACCGCCCTCTCCTGCTAACTCGGCAGCGGCAGCCAGATTGTGGCACTCACGCCGTCTGGATCGAAGCTAAGTTCCACCTCGCTGTCGAGCACCTTGGCCAAGCTCCTCTCGATTAGACGCGCGCCAAGGCCGTATTCTTCGGGCTTGCTGACGGCAGGACCACCCTTCTCCCGCCAGTGCAGTTTAAGCCCACGTTCGGGAGTTTCCGCGATCTCCCAATCTATCTCTACAACGCCCATCGAACTGGCCCACGCACCGTGCCGGTGCGCGTTTGTCGTGAGTTCGTGGAGGATAAGGCCTAACCCTAGCGCATGATCGGGCGGAAGCATCACGTCTTCTCCCTGCACCTTCGCTCTGTCCGGGCGTGTGAGGAAGTTGGGGCCAAGCTGCGAAGCCACCACCTCATAGAGCTGTACACCAGACCAATCCCTGTCCGCTAGCAGCACGTGAGCCTCCGAAATAGTTCGCAGGCGGCCCGTGAATGCCTCCAAAAATGCACGTGGATTGGGATTTTGCCTGATAGTCTGACGCGCGACCGACTGGATCATCGCCAAAGTGTTCTTGACGCGATGGTTGAGTTCGCGGAGCAGCATGCGCATCTGTTCGGCATTCTGCTTGCTTTCGGTCGTATCGATGCTGGCGCCCATCATCACCAGGGGACGCCCCTCAGCGTCCCGCTGGTACACACGGCCACGCATGGCGAGCCACCGCGCAGAGGTGGCAACGCGTGCCTCGCTGCTATAGTCGGTACCGTGCGTCAGGCTCTCTTGCAGCGCCTCCTCCACGCGAGCTCGCTCGCTCGCGTGAGTGGCGTCTAGTATCTGCTCGAGACGAATAGTGCCGGTTTCGGGAAGATCGTACATCCGACGAAATGTGTCGTTGCACGCCACCTCGCCTGTTCCGATGTCCCACACCCAGCTACCAACTTTTCCCGCTTCAAGCGTCAGCGCGTGGCGCCACTCTTCGCGCATCAATGCAGCTGCGGTTCTGGCCCGCACCCGGGCTTCATCCTTCAGCGAGAAAAGAGACGAGGCCAGCGCAGCAATATCCCCAAGTTGCTCGATGGCTTGGTCATCCACATCAGCTCTTGGCTGGGCACTAATGACACAGAAGCTGCCGAGCCGCTCACCGCCAACCACAATTGGAGCTCCCGCGTAGAAGCGAATGTTCGGGGAACCTATAACCTGAGGATGAGACTTGAAGCGCTCGTCAAGGCTCGCGTCGAGAACCACCAGCGCCTTGGAGGCCGTCAGGGTCTGTGCCGCAAAGGAGAACTCACCTCCAATCTCCGCAGCTGTCGTGCCGAAGCTTGAGCGCACCCACTGGCGCTGTTCGCCAACCAGGGAAACAAGCGCGATCTCTGCGCCAAAAATATGCGCAGCCATCCGGCTAAGCCGGTCGAAATCGCTGTCGGGAGCCCCGTCGAACTCGTCCAGTGCAGCCAGCGCACGCAGCCGCACCGGATCATTCAGGACCTCCCGAACACTCTCTGGAAGGTGTGTCCCCAAAACTACCACTTACTATCCTGGTGCGACGCGAAAAAGCTCAGGATCATCCTGCTGTTGCTATCCTCAAGGGCAGGTAACCCATGCCGACGCTGTTGAGTTCCTAACGTTGCGACATTCACGAGGTTCGTTCCATGTCGGCAACGGGCAGCAGCACGTTAAGCGCGCCAGGGTGAATTTGAAACCTGATCTCAGGTTCAAGCCGGATCAGTTCACCATCAATGACGGCCTTAGCCCCTCGCTTGCTTCTGGGAAAACGTAGGACGAGATCTGGTGTTTCCCGCTCCTGAACTGCCGGGCTACCCCGCCACGTTCCCCTGAACACATCCACAATCAACCGCGCGAGTGCTGCCGAGGAGATCGGGTCGGCCAGATACAGGCCGAGTACTCCCCCGTCCAAGCGGTCCGCGTGCGGGATGTGCCCGTCTCCCAAGGGATTGTTGGACACCGATACTCCGGTGACTCGACGCGGCTGTGTCCTACGAGCCGTTACAATCTCGACCACGAAGTTCGGCGGGCTCGCCACCGCTGCAAGCACCGCGCGAGAGCTCGCGAAGAGTTTGCCAAGCCGACTACGGTAGTTCATCCCGTTGCGTATGCTTACCAGTCGAGCATGTATGCCGACGCTGCACTGATGAACGAAGGGACGGTTATTCGCAGTAGCGATGTCTACCTTGGCTAAAGATGCGTCAGCTAGACTCTCTAGCGCCTCATCCAACGTCAGGGGCATTTTCAATGTGCGCGCGAAGAGATTCATAGTGCCGGCGGGCAGAACGCCCAAGGCAACGCCGGTCTCAAAAGCGATCGTCGCTGCGGTGGAAATCGTACCATCCCCCCCCGCCGCAATGATCGCATCCACCCCCTGGGTTGCGGCCGCCTCACGCAGTGCGGCCTCAACGCCTGCCCCGCCAATGATGCGGCAATCGATTGAATGACCCCGCTTTCTAAAGACTCGCTTTGTTTGGGTGCAGAACGCCTCGAGATCCATTGTGCGTAACGTTCCGCTGTCACGATTCAGTACGGCGATCACGTACACATGAATCTCCTGATTGCCTCGGTCTATTGCTCTGGATCGGGTGTGCCCTTAGCCATTCACAACTAGCCAAAGATGCCTTTGCACCCAGGCTCGGTCGCGACCGGCTGCGTGAGCAAATAAACCAAACCCGGCAACTCCCGGTTCCTTCTCAGCCGCGCCGAACTGGAGTCTTCCACCACAACGCTTAACCTCTATCGAACGTCAGCCCATCATATCAAAGGTCGGCGGCGTTCCTCGGGTCCATCCCATTCGGCCAGTTGCATAAGGCCTTCCGGGTCACGCACCTCACAGGACCGATCCAACCACCGGATTAGGCCGCGTTCGGCCAGCTTACGGAGAGTCTTGTTGGTGTGAACGATCGAGAGTCCTAGCGTGTCGGCAACATGGACCTGAGTGAGGGGGATGTGAAGGTTTTGCCCCGCGGCTAAACCAACCGCCGTAGCCCGGTGATAGAGGAAGGCTAGCAGATAGGCTGCGCGTGTTAGCGCACTCCGCCGTCCGAGGCTTAGAAGGTGTTCATCGAGCATGCGTTCTTCACTAGCCGCCAACCAAGTCACGTCGAAGCTCAGTCCGGGATAGTTCTGGAACAACTCTGGCAGTCGGTCCCGCCGAAATACGCAGAGCACCAAAGGCGACAGCGCCTCTACCGAATGCTGCATCTCGCCAGAAAGAACCGCCTGCAGTCCTACGAGGTCGCCGGGCAGGAGGTAGTTCAGAATCTGCCGTCGGCCGTCGGCCAAGGTTTTGTATCGGAAGGCCCAGCCGGAGAGAACTGTGTATAGGTGGGCGCTATGCGCGCCCTCGGACATTAGGGTTTCCCCCGGCTGAGCTACACGCTCACCGGTCTTGAAGCTCGAGACAAATCGCAGCTCTTCGCCCGTAAATTCTCGGAAGCTCGGCATAAGATGAAGAGGGCAGCGGTTACAGGGCACCCGACTGCTCGGCTTGGGAAGCACAACGTTCAATTCACACCATCTAGCTGACCGACTCTTATCGGCATCGCCACGCCACTTTCCTGCGGTGGTCTATAACAAAGTTAAATGACGCGGTCCGCACTCTTCTTGATGAAGGTTTCCCAACCTGCGGAATCCTTCATGCTCCATGGCCATACCGCCCTCATTCTCGAGGACGAGTTTCTCATTGCTCTTGATCTTCAGCGTGTGCTGGAGTCGCTTGGCGTCAAGCAGACGCTGCTGGCCCGAAATGCCGACGAGGCAAAATTGGTCTCAGCCGATGGCAACAGCTTTCGACTTGCGCTCATTGAACTGGGGCTGAACCGAGATGGCGCAAGCACGTACGCCCGACACCTACGGAACAGCGGAGTGGCGGTGGTGATCACCACCGCCGACATTGCCCTGCAGAACGGTGTACCAGAGCTTCCTGGCCTTCCCGTTCTCGTCAAGCCGCTATCGGAGGCCGAACTGTCGGCCGCCATAGAACAGGTTCTTGCAGCTCAGAACGAGTGATTGTGCGTGGTCACCTGCGCGGCAACGGCATCAGGACCGTAGTCCGCCTCTCCGCTAATCTTGAGGATGTCTTGTAAACGAGTGCGCGCCCGGCTCACCCGGCTCTTCATCGTACCAACAGCACAATCGCAAATCTCAGCTGCCTCTTCATAGGAAAAGCCGGACGCGCCAATGAGAATGACAGCTTCGCGCTGATCATCGGGCAATTGCGACAAGGCCTTTTTGAAGTCCTGCATGTCCATCGAGCCGTACTGGGCAGGATGTACAGACAGCCGCTCGGTGAACGCGCCATCGCTGTCCTGCACTTCGCGGCCACGCTTGCGCATCTGGCTATAGAACTCATTGCGCAGGATGGTGAAAAGCCAAGCCTTGATGTTGGTGCCCATCTCAAAGCTGGACTGCTTGGCCCAGGCTTTCATGACGGTATCCTGAACAAGGTCGTCCGCCTTGTCGTGTTTACCGGTCAGCGACACGGCAAACGCGCGCAAGCTGGGCAGGGTCGCAAGCATTTCGCGCTTAAACGAAGTTGTTTCGGCCTGCATGCCGTCACTCCCCATCGCGAGCGGATTTCTTGCTCTGCTGCGCGCTCTCGGCGCTATCGAGCTTCTCGAGTAAATCAAGCAACTGCCCGGGTACGCCTTCGTCCTGAACAGCGCCATACAGCGCACGCAGACGAGCCCCGATGTCCGAATTCGGACCGAGGCCGTCATCTGCCCGCCCCGTCTGCGTACGCATACGTTGCTGGGTCACCAATTTGTCCTTCATCATATTTTTATCTAGACCGCCGATTTTCACCGCCCCATACTTGAGACCAGCAATGCGCCAGTTTCAAAAAAGTTCCAAGCTCAAGGAACTTTCTGGCTTCATGTCCGTTTCAAGCTTTCGTGTTAGCATGAGCTTAAAGCGTCACTGGGAGTTTTCTACATGACATTGTCCACGCGGATCGCTCCGCACCTGCCGTACCTGCGGCGGTTTTCCCGGGCCGTTACCGGGTCCCAGACCTCCGGCGACGCCTATGTTGCCGCTACCTTGGAAGCTCTCATCGCTGATATCTCGCTGTTCCCCGAAGCCAGCACAGATCGCATCGCGCTTTATAAGCTGTTTTCAGCTCTCTTCTCGTCGTCTGCGGTAAGCGTACCTGAACCAGTCTCGACGTTCGCTTGGGAACAGCGCGCAGCAAGCAATCTCGCCAATTTGCCGGCACGACCACGGCAGGCTTTCCTTCTGGTTGCGGTGGAGGGGTTCACGCACGCCCAAGCCGCTGAGATCCTGTCTGTGTCAGATCAGGAGTTCGCGTCCTTGCTCGATCAAGCTTCGATTGAGATCTCGCGTCAGGTAGCGACCGAGATCATGATTATCGAAGATGAACCCCTAATCGCTATGGATATCGAGCAGCTCGTCGAGAGCCTCGGCCACAAAGTGGTTAGTGTCGCTCGGACCCACAAGGAGGCAGTCAGCCTCTTTGCCAAGACACAGCCGCGCATGATTCTCGCCGACATTCAGCTCGCCGACGGCAGCTCGGGCATCGACGCAGTCAACGACATTCTCAACACCCATTCGGTGCCGGTGATCTTCATCACCGCATTCCCCGAGCGGCTGCTGACCGGTGAACGTCCCGAACCCACATTCCTTGTCACTAAGCCATTCAACCCCGATATGGTGAAGGCTCTTATCAGCCAAGCTCTATTCTTCGATGAAGGCTCACGCGCGGCAGCATAGCCATCGCTTTGGCGTCGTTTGAAAAAGGCCGGGGTTTCCCCGGCCTTTTTTGCTGCTTGTAGGAACCGCCACTCTGACATCCCGTTGTCATTCCACGTAAGCGGAGTGCGGCTTGATGCTTTATTATGCTCTGGTCTTCATTGTCATTGCCATGATTGCCGGCGTTCTCGGGTTTGGCGACGTTGCCTTTGCTTCCGCAGGCGCGGCTCAGCTTATGTTCTTCCTGTTTCTGGCTTTTCTCGTCATGTCACTCGTTATCGGGTTCTTCCGACGGGCGAGATAGCGCTTCCTCGTACCGCTTCTCTTGTCGCAAGGCTTCGCCTCCGCGAAGCCGCTTTTGTTCCGGCCCCGGCCTTTGTGTGAGCATTCAACAATGTCGGCCAGTGCTCCAGATCGTCAGTTGCAGATGAGACTCAAGGTCCTGAGCACCGGACTTACCAGCCGTGGCATTTCCGTTCTGCACCAGGGGCATGACAATCGTTTCGACCTCGCAGAGGGTATCCCGCCCGGCCTGGCTCTCTCACACCTGGTAGGCCTCACCGCGGAAGAGGGGCTCGCGCCCGAATTCACCGAACTGTTCACCGCGACTGCAACGAAGTGCTTGTCCACCGGCAGCGAGCAGTCACTCTCCTTCAAGCTCATGGAAGAGGACTGTGTTCGGCATTATGACGCATGCTTTCATCCCGACGAGGATGGCGTAACCATCATAATTTCGGACGTCACCGAAGTTCGTGCTGGAGAGGCGGCTGTCACTTCGCTGTTGCGCGAAGTCAGTCACCGCTCAAAGAACCTCCTGGCGATCGTGCAGTCCGTCGCCATGCAGACAGCACATCACAGCGGTGGCGTGCAGGACTTTCTCGACAAGTTTCGTGGTCGTTTGCACGCCCTGTCGAGCACCCAGGACTTGGTGACCGAAAACGATTGGCGGGGCACCAAGCTCCGCGCCTTGATCCAGTCGCAGCTTTCTCGGGTGGGCGCAGCAAAAGCGGCTATTCAAGTTGTCGGGGAGGATCCGCTACTCGGACCCAACGCTGCCTTGCACGTTGGTCTTGCCATTCATGAACTTGCGGCCAATGCTGCCTTTCATGGGGCACTTTCGGAAGGACGTGCAGGCACCATCCGCATTGCAACGCAAACAATATGTCTTCCCGACCAGCTGGCCCACATCGTTATCGATTGGCAGGAAACCAGCTCGGGCAAAGAGAAGACCGTCTCCACGCCACACTTTGGCACGCTTGTGTTGGAGCGGATCGTGCCGCTGTCGGTTGGCGGCAAGGCCAGCTATAGCGTAAGCGCTGACGCAATCACCTACAGCCTCATGGTGCCCGCGGATCATTTGGACGCCTGAGATGGGACTAGATCATCGATGCGGCCGGTCCAGTAATAGGCCAGGAGCCCAATCCATTCCCGGATCGCCACGCCCGTTGTTGTGATGTTCAGCGCAGGATTGGCCAGGTCGAAGCCGACACCCTCAGTTCCGGCGCTGCGATAGTCGACTGGCCAGGCGATCACATCCAGTCCCTGCTTGCGGAACAACCCCACCGATCGCGGCATGTGGAATGCGGAAGTAACGAGCACCGTTTCGCCCGCTCCCCTCCCCAGCAGTTCAGCAGTAAGGGCGGCGTTTTCTGCGGTATTCCGCGACGCCCCCTCAAGCACCAGCCGATCCTCCGCTATCCCCAAGCCGGTAAAAAACCGGCGGGCGGTCTCCGCCTCCGGCTCGCCACCTGCGATAAGCAGGCCAACACCACCACTCAGCACAATCTGCGCCTCTGGGAAGAGTTGTGCCAGCCGGAGTGTTTCGGCGAGACGGTCACCGGCCTCGGTAAGTTCTGCCACGTTGCGAGCAGCACTGACCCGTCCTGCTGTGGCACCACCGAGCATGACGATAGTCTCGACGTTGCGGGGCATTTCAATGAGCCGAGTGAACCGCTGCTCCAAAGGACCAATTAGGTTGAAGCCGAGGGTTGTGAATGCGCTAAGACCTAGGACGATCAAAGCCAGAGCGCCGAGCATCAAACCGAGCACCTGACGCCGGAGGAGCCCAGCGACCCACGCGGCCAGGCCGAGCAGGAAGACTAGACTCAAGGGCTGCACCAGTGTCCAGAATATCTTTGAAGCGATAAAGAACATGGCGGGTCCGAGGGATGAAGGTGGCACCAGCCGATACAGCACCTCACAAAGGCTCGCTAGCATGCATTTCCGCTTGCTATCTGGACCGCTTTTGCTTTTCTAGGCAGCGGTCAAGATTGCCAGCCTCATAAAAAGGCAATCACCGGTCAGGAAGGCGTCCGCCGCGGCGGACTAGTATGGTATGGCGCAAGCGGCCGCTGCTGCGGAGAAACGTCCGGTTGTGGAGATCCGCAACCTCCACAAGTCTTTTGGCGCGCTGGAAGTGCTAAAAGGCATTTCCTTCTGCGCGTTCGAAGGCGAGGTCATCTCTCTCATCGGATCCTCCGGTTCCGGCAAATCCACTTTGCTGCGCTGTATCAACATGCTGGAAGTACCCGATGGGGGCAGCGTCTTGATCGATGGCGAAGAAATCAAGCTGTGGGGGGCAACGCCGCACCGGCAAATCGCCGACGAGAACCAGATCCGACGCATCCGCTCCGAGCTAGGCATGGTCTTCCAGAGCTTCAATCTATGGGCTCATATGACGATCCTGCAGAACGTGATGGAAGCGCCGCTTGTCGTTCAGAAACGTGATCGCGCTGAAGTTGAGGAGGAAGCACTCGAGATGCTGGGCAAGGTTGGCATCCGGGACAAAGCAGACAGCTATCCCAGCCAGCTCTCGGGTGGCCAGCAGCAGCGCGCGGCCATTGCGCGTGCACTTTGCATCAATCCGCGCCTGATGTTGTTCGATGAACCAACCTCGGCTCTGGATCCCGAACTCGAGGTCGAGGTTCTCCGCGTGATCAAGATATTGGCGGACGAGGGTCGTACCATGGTGCTGGTCACGCACGACATGGAGTTCGCCCGCTCGGTCTCGGATCGGGTCATCTTTCTCCATCAAGGACTGGTAGAGGAAGAAGGCACACCCGAAACGGTCTTCAACAGCACCAAATCGGAGCGCCTCAAGCAATTCCTGAACGCCGGCGCTCACCATTAGGCCGGCGCACACTTAAAAGAACAAGACCATCAAACAAGGAGACGACAGATGAAGAAGCTCATACTCACCGCCGCGGCTGTTCTGGCCCTCGGTTCTGCCGTACAGGCGCAGGAGACCGTCCGCATCGCTACCGAAGGCGCTTATGCGCCGTGGAATTTCCTCGACGACAGCGGCAATCCCGCTGGCTATGAAATCGAGCTTGGTAATGCCGTATGCGAGCACGCCGGCCTGACATGTGAGTGGATCCTGAACGACTGGGACTCCATTATTCCGAACCTTTTGGCTGGCAACTACGACCTGATCATGGCCGGCATGTCGATCACCGATGAGCGTCGTGAGACCATCGACTTCACCCAGAACTACTTCCCGCCCGATCCTTCCCGCTATGTCGCTGCGGGTGGTGCCAATGTCGATCCCTCCTCTCTTTCCGGCGCCCGCGTGGGTGTTCAGGGCGGCACGATCCAGGCAGCTTACGCGGAAGAGAACCTGGGGGACGACAATACGGTTGTGACTTTCACCACTGCTGACCAGGCGATGGCTGATCTTGCCGCCGGCAATCTGGACACCATCCTCGCTGATGGTGCCTATCTGGAACCGGTCGTTGCTGCGTCCAGCGGTTCGCTCGAATTCGTTGGCGAAGACGTCATGATCGGCGAGGGCGTGGGTGCCGGCCTCCGCCAGGAAGATGCCGAGCTCAAGGCGACCGTTGATGAGGCGCTGAGCGCACTCAAGGCCGATGGCACAGTCGATGAACTCATCGCCAAGTGGTTCGAAGGTCGCGGCCCCTACTTCACTGAGTAAGTCCATCCCTGCCCTCACCCGTTTACCGGGTGGGGGCGTTGCTTTGCGCAACCGGCGCTTATTGCCCTCGCGATCAATCGGCGGGGCACCTAGGAACCGCCGTAGAGTGTCACCTCCTCCGACGTCTCGCCCCTGCGGTTCGGCTCAATGATCGAAGACCTCACCTTCTGGCTCGGCTACATCACCAATGGTAAGCATCTTACCTGGTATGCAAGCTTTCAGTTCACCATCTTCGCCGCCGTAGTCGGCGGGGTGCTGGCGGTCGTGTTCGGCTTGCTCGGCGCAACGCTCAAGAACTCGCGGTTCCTTCCCCTTCGGCTTGTCGGCACCTTCTATTCGTCGATTGTCCGCGGCGTTCCCGACGTGCTGTTCTTCCTGTTCTTTCCTCTTGCCTTCGAGCAGGCAGTCGAATGGCTGGCAGCAACGCAGATCTGCTCGCCCGAGGCGCTGGCGGCGCAAACTGCCAATTGGCCACCTTGCCGGGAAGCGAATTGGCTGCTGGGCACCACCGAATATCTAATGCTGGCTTCGGTATCGCTTGGCCTTGTCTATGGAGCCTTCGCGACCAACGTCATTCACGGGGCGATGCGGGCCGTACCGCACGGGCAACTCGAGGCGGCACGCGCTTACGGCATGAGCGCCGCGCAGGTGCTGTGGCGCGTTCATATCCGACAGATGTGGGTCTATGCCCTTCCAGGGCTCTCCAATGTGTGGATGCTGGTCGTCAAGGCGACATCCCTGCTCTCGCTGCTGCAGATTGCCGACATCGTGCTCTGGGCCGACCGCTTAGGCGCACCCAACTTCCTGCCCACGGTTGGCCTCGTGCACGGCGACTGGCGTTGGCGCTATTATCTCGTGCTTTTCGTCTTCTACATCCTCGTCACGCTCCTCTCCGAGAAGGCCTTCAACGCCATCATCCGCCGAGCCGGACGTGGCATTCTGAGCGAGGCGCAGTGATGGAGCGCTTTCTTCAGGAGCTGGCGATCTTCGCCCCGGCCGTAGTGTTCAACATCTACTTCGCCGCGGCCTCGATCCCGATCGGCTTTGTACTCGCGATCTTCCTCGCGCTCGGCAAAGCCTCCAAGAACCCGCTGATTTCGGCGCCCAGCCGCATCTACGTCTATGCCTTCCGTGGCTCGCCGCTCTTCATTCAGTTCTTCATGTTCTATTCGCTGGCGCTATCGCTGAACCTGACAGTGTGGCGACCGCTCGGCCTCTCGGCCTACGTGCTCCATCCCCTCTTCATGGGCCCGCTGGTGCTCGTTCTCAATACGGCGGCATACACGGCTGAGATCTTCTATGGCGCACTGCGGGCGGTGCCGCGCGGCGAGGTGGAGGCAGCGCGGGCTTACGGCATGTCTCGCGCGCAACAATTCCGGCGCGTTGTCTGGCCAAACCTCATCCGCCTTGCATGGCCGGCCTATACCAATGAGGTGGTCTTCCTGTTCCACGCGACGGCCGTGGTTTACCTGGCCTTGCCCGTGGTTGGACGCCAGCTCGATCTCATGGCGACCGCCAAGGAGCTCTTCGAGCGCGATTTCAACGCTTTCCTCCATTTCCCGGTAGCCGCGCTCTACTTCCTGGCCGTCTCGCTCCTCGTCTTCTTTGTCTTTGGCTTGGTGTACCAGCGTCTGACGCGGCACATGCCAGGCCGGGCGCGCCTCCGCTACGCACCCAAATGGATTCGCTGAGTATCTGAATGACCTTCCAACTCCACAGCAAGACGCTGGCCGGTGATGCGCCAGGCAGTTCGACCGATCTCTTTTGGTACACAGCCGGCCCAGAGGACGCGCCGGTAAAGGTGCATATGCAGGCGGCGCTCCACGCCGACGAGCAGCCAGGGACAATGGCCCTGCACCACCTCCTGCCAATGCTGCGCGACTTCGAAGAGGCTGGGAAGTCGAACGCCCGCTTCACGGTCTTCCCATCAGTCAATCCCCTTGGCCTGGCCAACCGATCGCTGCGCCACCACATCGGCCGCTATGACGTCGAAACCGGCATCAACTACAACCGCCGCTGGCCGGACCTTTACGATGCTGTGGCGGAGAGCATCGCCGACCAGTTGATAGATGACGTAACCTCGAACCTCGCCACCATTCGTGCTGCAATCGGGCAGTGGATCGATGCCCAGCAGCCCAATTCTGCGCTGCAGGAACTGAGGCTGTTCGTCCTCAGGTCCGCAGCAGTATCGGACATCGTGCTCGATCTTCATTGCGACGACGAGAGCCTCAAGCACATCTTCACCTCGCCCGAACTTATGCCGGGGCTGCAGGACCTCGCCGACTGGATGGGCGTAGCGGCAACCCTGACCGCCGAGGACAGCGGGGGTGGCTCGTTCGATGAAGTCTTGCCGAGTCTTTTCCGCAAGGTGAGGCAAGCCCATCCTGACCGTCCGCTGCCGCCGAGCCCCGAAACCGCAACGCTGGAATATCGTGGGCGTGCCGATAGTTTCGACACGCTCGGTCGTGAAGACGCCGCGGCTCTCGTGGGTTTTTTTGTAGGACGCGGCCTCATCGCTACCGACCCCCGACCAAAGCCGAAACCCGCTCCGGCGCCAAACTCACTTGAAGCTACTGAAGTCTTGCGCGTCGACCGCCCAGGGCTACTCGCCTATCGCGTTGAACTAGGCGAGCGCGTATCCAAGGGGCAACCCGTAGCCGATCTCATTGCCATGGATGGTCCGCAAGCATTCATCGAACGGCACCCGATCCTTGCCGGAACCGATGGATTCATCCTGTCGCGGGCAACGGCCAAGTTCGTGAAGCGCGGCACTGGGATCGCCAAGATCGTGGGAACTGAAGTTCTGCCCTCTAGGGCCGGAGCCTATCTTCTCGAAGACTAATCCGGATACCTGCTCCAACGCCGCCTAGGCGTTTACTGCCCTAGCTATGCTGGAGCACTGGGCTGCATGAGCCTCCAGCATAGCCGCTTTGACTTTGGCGGGATCAAGCGGTTTGAGGACAATCCCCTCTGCACCCGCAGCCATTGCCCTCCGGCGTTCGGAAAGGACGGACGTCATGAACACGGGAATGCCGGCTGTCACCGGATCCGCCTTAAGCGCTGCCAAAACATCCCACCCGTCGAAGTCGGGCATCAGGATATCGAGGAATATCGCCACGGGCTGAACCGTCCGGGCAATCTGCATGGCGGATCGCGGTGCATCCGTGCAGATTGGCAGGTAATCTTCTCCGGAAAAAAGCCGCTCGGCAATTTCCAGAAACTGCCGGTCGTCATCCACGATCAGCAGCCGGGGCCGCGTCCCTCCGGAATCTGCACCGGGATTGCCTTGCACCGTCGTTTCCGAGGTGGCGTGCTCTCGTTTTTGACCGCTGTCGACCAGTTGGCCTACGATATGCCGGAATGTCGCCAAAGGTCTCAAGGTGCCGCCTCGCGCTGGTATGCGAAGCGGCCACCCTTGCCCCCTACTCTTTTAGAAGTCGTGAAATACGGCCTTCAAGGTGGAGCCAATCCCCAGCTATCGAGCTAGCGCCGCAAGACCCAGTTCGGCATGCTCAAAAGCTGTCATCACACCGCGCAATTCGGCGAGGCCCTTCATGCGCCCGATGGTTGGATAACCTGGCTGCGAGCGCCGGTTGAGATCATCGAGAATGTCTTGCCCGTGGTCGGGACGCATAGGGATCGTGTGGTCGGCGCGACCGGCGTCGCGGCGCCGCCGCTCCTCGCGCACAATGGCGGCGATCAGCTTCACCATGTCCACATCACCGCCGAGATGCTCGCTCTCATAGAAGGAGCCCACTACGTCGGCCGTATCGCGCTTCACATTGCGCAAGTGTAGGAAATGCACTCGATCTCCCAGCCGCTCCATCATGCCAGGCAAATCATTGTCCGGCCGCGCGCCAAGGGAACCTGAGCACAGCGTCATGCCGTTGGCTGGGCTATCGACTGCGCCCAGAATATACCGATAGTCCTCCTCCGTGGACATCACGCGGGGCAATCCCAGAAGAGCGAACGGCGGATCATCGGGATGGCAGCAAAGCCGCAGGCCGAGATCCTCAGCGGTCGGCATCACCGCCTCGAGAAAATCGACAAAGTTCGCCCGCAGCCGCTCGCGGCTGATTGCGCCATACTCCGCGAGATGGGCGCGAACATCTTCAAGGGTCATGGACTCGGTCGATCCCGGCAGGCCCATGGTTACGTTCCGGGCCAGTTGCTTCTTAGTAGCATCGTCCATACCTGCAAACCGCTCGGCAGCGGCATCTGCGATGGCATTGGTATAGTCGGCGCCAGCGCCAGGTCGCTCCAGTACGTGGATGTCGAAGGCTGCGAAGTCCGCAATATCGAAGCGCATGCAGGAGGCGCCGTTGCCCACTGTCCAGCGCAGATCCGTCCGCGTCCAGTCCAGCACCGGCATGAAGTTGTAGCAGATAACCTCCATACCGCTGTCGGCGAGGTTCTTCATCGAGACTTTGTAGTTCTCGATATGCTGGCGCCAGTCGTTCTTCTGCTTCTTGATGTCCTCGCTGACCGGCAGGCTTTCCACCACATCCCAGGTAAGACCGGAGGGTGAACCGTCCTTGCGCGTCTGGATCTCCTGGTGCCGTTTGGCGATCTCCTCGGGAGACCAGACGACGCCATTGGCAATGTGGTGAAGGGCGCTGACCACACCCTGTGCCCCAACTTGCGTGATGTCATCGATGCTGGTCAGGTCATGTGGGCCGAACCACCGCCAAGTCTGTCGCACTATAGTCTCCCATTCGTTTGTTTCGGCACGGGCCAAAGTTGCCGCGCATGATGTTAGTCGTTGGCCAGTTCGAGTAACGTCTCGACGTGGCAAGGCGTACCTTGAGGGCACCAGCAGGCAAGGTTCTTGCCACCGAGATCCGCCTTTATCTTCTCTCGACTGGGCGGAGCCAGTTCGGTCATCAGCGTTCCCGTGATCCAGCTTCTGTGCCGCGCCACGGCCTGCGCTTGAGCCTCCGCCCTGTTGACGCTCAGTTCGGCGGCGACTGCATCGATCGAGAAGGGGTTGCCCCAGGGGCCGGGACGCGCCACCGACTGCGCCGGCAGTCCGTTCAAGCCCCGTGACATCGCCTGCAGGTCAAAACCGGAACGTCGCGAGAGAACTATGCGCTGAGGCCGCATCACAGATCCTTCTCATAGACGAACTTGGGCATCTGCCATTTCTTGACGAGTGCTAGCACGCGCAGGGGGAAACCCACGGCAATAGCAACCGGAATGACGAGGTCAGGATGAAACCCTGCAGTAAGCCCAAAGAAGTAGATTACGGCAGTGACGATTGACACCGTGGCGTAGAGTTCCCCACGGAACACCAGTGGAATGTCGTTGCACAGCACATCCCGCAAGATACCCCCCACGATGCCGGTGACCATGCCTGAAACAATCACGATCAGTGGATGGGCGCCGATCTCGATGGCCACATTGCAGCCGATAATCGTGAAGACGACCAGACCAAGGGCGTCGAGCAGGAGGAACAGCCAGCGCAGATGATAGGCAACGCGGGCAATGGCGATGGTGAAGAGCGCCGCTCCACACACCAGCAGAAGGATTAAGGGATTACCCACCCAGTAGAGCGGATAGTGGTCGAGAAAAATGTCTCGCGTCGTTCCACCACCTAGAGCGGTTACGCAGGCAATCAGGCACACGCCGAACCAGTCCATCTTGCGCCGACCCGCCGCCAATGCTGCTGTCATCGCTTCTGCAGTGATTGCAACGAAGAAGATCACGTTCAGCATAGCACGATCCTTATGGGAGGGATTGAGTCCCGCTCCCACCCGAGATTGGCGCATCTCGTGATCACCGCAAAGCCGCGCCCCGCTTCTTCCTAGAGAAAGTCCGCCCGATGGGGGGTGAACACGTCCACCAGACGGCCCGCCTCCAGTGCCACGACACCGTGTTCGAGGCCACTAGGTACGATAAAGCTACCACCCTTGCCGACGACCTGGGTGACGCCAGCGATGGTCACCTCAAAGCTGCCCTCGGCGACATAGCTCACCTGGATATGCGGATGGGAGTGCAGGGCACCGACGGCACCCTTTTCGAACCCGAATTCCACCTGCATGAGTTCCGGTGTGTGGATCAGCACGCGCCGCGTATTGCCCGGCCCCAGTTCGATCCACGGCGTTTCTTCAGCCTGGGCAAACAGTTTCTGTTCGGTCATGACCTCACCTTGCTAACCAGCCACCATCCACCGGGATGACAGCGCCATGCATGTAGTTGGCGGCGCGGGACAGCAGGAACACCGCCGCGTCACCGATGTCGGAAGGAACACCCCAGCGGCCTGCAGGAATGCGTCCCAGGATTGCACTGGAACGGTCGGTGTCCGCGCGTAGGGCTTCGGTATTGTTGGTTTCGATATAGCCCGGAGCGATGGCGTTGACGTTCACGCCCTTCGCCGACCACTCATTGGCCAGGAGGCGGGTGATCCCTAGGACACCGCTCTTGGAGGCGGTGTAGCTCGCGACGCGAATGCCGCCCTGAAAGCTCAACATCGACGCGATATTGACGATTTGCGCCTGCCGGCCCTCCGCCATGGTCTTCCGACCAAGCGACTGGCACAGGAAGAACATCGTTTTGAGATTGATGTCCATCACGCTATCCCAGTCGGCTTCGGTGAAGTCGACCGCATCCACCCGCTTGATAATACCGGCATTGTTGACCAGGCCATCGATCGGCCCATGCGCTGCCCAAACATCGTCGAACATCGCCTGGGCAGCGCCTGCAGAGCCGAGATCGGCAGAGATCGGCACGAAAGTGGCGCCCGCCTCCTTCATCTTTTCGGCCGTGTCTTCCATGCTGGACCGACCGACCCCGATGACGCGCCCCCCTGCCCGACCGATCGATAGCGCAATACCTTGACCGATGCCCGTATTGGCACCGGTCACCATCACGGTTTTGCCCTCGAGGCTGAAAGCCGAAAGATCCATCAGCGGAGATCTTCCATGGCCACCTTCTCGACATCGGTATAGTCGACATTGTCGCCGGCCATGGCCCAGATGAAGGTGTAGGAACCTGTGCCCGCGCCCGAGTGAATCGACCAGGGCGGGGAAAGTACCGCTTCCTCGTTGCGCACGATTAGGTGCCGGGTTTCGTCGGGCTCGCCCATAAGGTGCACCACAAAGGCATCGGGCTGCAGGTCAAAATAGAGGTAAGCCTCCATGCGGCGGTCATGATAGTGCGCTGGCATGGTGTTCCAGACCGAACCCGGAGCAAAGCTCGTCAAGCCCATCACGAGCTGGCAGGTCTTGATGCCTTTGGGGTGCACATACTGGAAGATCGAGCGTTCGTTGGCTGTTTCCTGGCTGCCCAAATCCAACCGGTTCGCATCTCCCTGGCGCACGAGAGTGGTCGGGTAGGTCGTGTGGGCCGGTGCACTGATGAGATAGAACTTGGCAGGTTTATCGGCACTATCGGACGCAAACTGCACGTCAGTTGCGCCCATGCCGACATAGAGCATGTCGCGCTGCTCGAGTTTGTGCTCAGTCCCATCCACGGTGATGGTACCTGGGCCGCCCACATTGGCAGCAATCAGTTCGCGACGCTCCAGGAAGCTCGCCGTTCCGGTTGGCTTGATGGCATCGAGCGACAGCGCACTCTCGGTCGGCACCGCCGCGCCAACGGCCATGCGGTCGTAATGAGTATAGGTCCAGTTCACGGTATCAGGCACGAACAAGGATTCGATCAGAAAGTGCTCGCGCAGCTCCTCGGTGTTCATCGTTGCCGTGGTGACCGGGTCGATGGCAAAGCGAATCTCGAAATCGGTGCTCATGCTGAAATCCTTGTTGTGTAATTGTCGTTCAGTCGGGTGGGGCAAAATGCCTATTCGTGCAGGCGAGCCCGATACCGGTCCTGGCTCAAGGACAGATGCCGCCGCATGGCCTCCCGCGCACCGCCCGCATCCTGAGCGGAAATGGCCTTGAGGATGGCCAAGTGCTCCCGCTGCAACCCCGCCTGGTACTCGTAGGTGAGGACGCTTTCGGTGCCCCAGGGGGACGCCACGTCGCAGGGAATGGTCCGGCTCCCCAATGCATCAAGAACCTCGATGTAGAAGGGATTGTTGGTCGCGGCCGCTATGGCGCGATGGAAGGCAAAATCGGTGCGCCCCGTCGGCGTGCCCAGCTTGAGGAGCCGATCGAACTCGTTAAAAGCCTCCTGGATCGCGGCTTCCTGACTGGCGCTGCGCCGCACCGCGGCCAACCCAGCAGATTCGATCTCGATCCCCATGCGGACTTCAAGAACGTTGAGTGCCACGGAGATCTTGTTGGAGCTTTCTCCGCCAATGGAGGTGAATGTCGCGGCCGCATTGGCAATGACGAATACGCCCGCCCCCTGCCGCGACTGCACCAGTCCATCCGCCGCCAAGGCGGCGATAGCCTCGCGGATCACTGTCCGGCTTACGCCAAAGATCGTGGTGAGCTGGTTTTCCGTGGGCAGCTTGGTTCCGGCACCATACTCCCCTGCGCTGATCCGCTTGCGTAGCGTACCAACCACCATATCGGCGAGCTTAGGCCGGCGCGTGGGCAGAGTAGCGGTGTCGGAAAGGCTCATCGTCTATCCCCGGAACAATGCTGGCAGCCATAGGGAGAGCGCAGGAATGTAGGTCACCAGTCCAAGCACGATGAGACCTGCGATATAGAACGGCCAGACGCTACGCATGGCCGTCCAGATCGAGATCTTGCCGACAGCCGCGGCCACGAACTGCACTGGTCCCAATGGTGGCGTATTGAGCCCGATGCCCAGGTTGAGGATCATGATGACGCCGAAATGCACAGGATCGACGCCGAAGGACGAGACCATTGGCAGGAAGATCGGCGTGGTGATGATGATCAGCGGCCCCATGTCCATGAAGGTGCCGAGCAGCAGCAGCAGGACATTGATCAGCAACAGGACCATCAGTGGATCGCTAGTCAATTGACCGACCGCCTCAGTCAGCATCGGTGCGACGCGCAGATAAGCCATCAGCCAGCCAAAGGACGCAGCTGCGCCGATGATGAACAGCACCATGGCGGTCGTCCGCACGGCCCCGTTGACGCAATGGACGAAGTTGGACCAGCTCATAGTCCGATAAACCAGAAGCGTGACGAGGAAGGCGTAGAGCACCGCGATGCACGAGCTCTCGGTGGCTGTGAAGATACCCGAACGCACGCCGCCAAAGATGATGGCGATCAGCATCAGCCCTGGAATGGACACCAGAAAATACTGGAACGCTCTGGCAAAGCCTGGGAACGGCTCCGTGGGATAGCCACGCTGGCGGGCTACGACGTATGCGGTGATCATCAGGGCCACCGCCAGCAGCAGCCCCGGGATAATGCCGGCCGTAAAGAGATCGGCGATGGAAATGCGCCCGCCGCCCGAAAGCGAATAGATGATCATGTTGTGGCTGGGCGGCAGCAACAACGCGATCAGGGCCGACATGGAGGTCACGTTGACCGCGTAATCGGCGCCGTAACCGCGCTCTTTCATTTGCGGGATCATGATGCCGCCAACGGCTGCAGCCTCGGCGACTGCCGAACCAGAAATGCCGCCGAACAACACGGAGGCAACCACGTTGACCTGCCCCAGGCCGCCGCGAACATGCCCGATGAGCGCCCCGGCAAAGGCAATGATCCGGGCAGCGATGCCGCCGCGCATCATCAGGTCACCGGCAAAGATGAAGAAGGGGATCGCCATTAGCGTGAATGCGGAGACGCCCGAATTGAGCTGCTGAAACACCACAATGGGTGGGCGACCGAGATAGACGATGGTGGCGAAGCTGGCGATCCCAAGCGAGAAAGCGATGGGGGTACCAACCACCATGAGCACGCCGAAAACGCCGAAGAGAATCCAGTATTCCATGGCGATCAGGCCTCAGTCACAGTCGGTTCAATGATATCGGCGTCTACGGGCTCCCCTGCCAACCGAAAGGTCATGCGCTCAAGCACGAACAAGCAAATGAGGACGCCTGAGACGACGATTGGAAGATAGGTGAAGGTCTGCGGCAGCCCTAATACCGGGATGCGGACGCTCAAACCGCGGAGGGCGAGTTCGCCGCCATACCAAACCATGCCAAAGCCGAAGCCGAAAATGGCAATATCGCTGATGCTGCGCAGCCACGGCTTGGCTGCAGCGGGCATAACGTAAAGCAGAACGTCGAACCCCATGTGAAACCGCTCGCGCACGCCCACAGCGGCACCCAGAAAGATGAACCAGCTCATGATCTGGATCGATCCGGCTTCCGTCCACGGAGGAGAGGCGTTCGCGATGTAGCGCATATAGACCTGATAGGCCACGATCATAGTCATGGCGACCAGACCGATACCCGACAGCCACAGCGCCACAGTGGACACAGCGCCCAGCACACGGCTTGCGGCGCGCAACCCGCTTCTCATCAGCTCACACTCCTAAGAAAGCCCGGGCCGGCTGGTTGCCGACCCGGTGTCTTGCATCAGCCTTCGGTGGCCTGGATGCGCGCGACCAGATCCTGCAGAGCCGGATCGGTGACATACTTTTCGTAGACCGGCGCCATGGCGTCGATGAACGGCTGCTTGTCGACTTCGTTGATCGTCGCACCAAGCGCCTCGACCGCTGCGCGGGATTCTTCTTCCTGTGCGGCCCAGAGCTCACGCTGGTAAGCAACGGACTCTTCAGCAGCTTCGCGGAACGCTGCCTGATCTTCAGGGCTCAGACCATCCCAGAGCACCTTGGAGACCACCAGAACTTCGGGCACCATCAGGTGCTCGTCGAGCGAGTAGTACTTGGCAACTTCGGCGTGCCCGGCAGTGTCGTAGCTCGGATAGTTGTTTTCCGCGCCATCGATAACGCCGGTCTGGATGCCTGAGTAGACTTCACCATAAGGCATCGGTGTGGCATTGCCGCCCAGCGCACCAACCATGTCCACGAAGATGTCGGACTGCATGACGCGGATCTTGAGACCCTCCATGTCGGCCGGTGTCTCGATAGGCTTCTGGCTGTTGTAAAAAGAGCGGGCACCGCCATCGTAGAAGGCAAGCGCCACGACATCCACGGCATCGAAAGCAGCCAGGATCTCTTCGCCGACCGGGCCATCAAGCACATTGTGGAAATGCTCGGTCGAGCGGAAGATGAACGGCAATTGCGTCACAGTTGCTTCAGGCACCTGGGTGCCGAATGCGCCGATGGAAATGCGGTTGAGATCGATCACGCCGAACTGGGTCTGTTCGATCGTATCGGCTTCCTGGCCCAGCTGAGCAGAGTGAAAGACTTCAACCGTATAGCGGCCGTCAGTCTTTTCCTCGAGCAGTTCGCCGAAGCGCTCCACGGCTTCAACGGTGGGGTACCCATCGGGGTGAGTATCGGACGAACGCAGCACGGTCTGGGCGCTGACGGTCGACACCATCAGAGTTGCAGCGACGAGCGAAGTCGCTGCCAATTTAGGCAGATGAAACATGGTTCCTCCCAAGGTTTTCACGGAAACCCAAAGCTCCTCGCGATGGGCCTCCTCCTCTGCAGCGAGCGCGTTCTGCTCGCCAACAATGCACGCCGAGCTTGAATAGACTTAAGCCCGCTTGCTAGCTGAAACTGGTATGGAAGACACCCTGGTATGTCAACATACAAACAAGGGGATGTTGTATGATGAATGCCGGCGAGCGCACACCGCTTCGGGAGAAGCGGTGCGGTGAACCTGTGGCCGGCTTAGATGTGGATCGCCCCATCACCCAGTGAGAGCGCAGCCTCGCGGACGGCTTCAGAAAGCGTTGGATGGGCGTGGGTCGAGCGCGCAAGGTCCTCCGAGGAGCCGGAGAATTCCATCAGCACCACAAGCTCGTGGATCATCTCGCCGGCATTTTTCGCGACGATGTGGGCGCCCAGGACGCGGTCGGTGGTGACGTCGCTGAGGATCTTCACGAAGCCTTGGGTGGCCTGCATCGCCTTGGCACGACCATTGGCGGTGAAGGGGAACTTGCCGATCTTGTACTCGATGCCTTCGGCCTTGAGCTCGTCTTCGGTCTTGCCGACCGAGGCGATCTCCGGATTGGTGTAAACCACGGCGGGAATAGCGCCATAGTTCACATGGCCCGCCTGCCCGTTCAGGATCTCGGCGACAGCAATGCCCTCGTCCTCGGCCTTGTGCGCCAGCATGGGGCCCGCGATCACGTCGCCAATGGCGTAGATACCATCGACGGAGCTTTTGTAGTGTCCGTCGACGCGAACGCGGCCGCGCTCGTCCAGGGCAACGCCAACCAGATCGAGACCCAGCCCTTCGGTGTAGGGCTTGCGGCCGATCGCAACGAGCACCACGTCGGCGTCGAGCATTTCCATGTCGCCGCCCTTGGCAGGCTCCACGCGAGCTTTGAGCGAACCATCGTCCTGCTTCTCAACGCCCGCAACCTTGCTCGACAGCTTGAATTCCATGCCCTGCTTTTGCAGCATGCGCTGGAACTGGCGAGCAACTTCGCTATCCATGCCCGGAAGAATGCGATCGAGATACTCGACGACCGTCACCTGTGCGCCGAGGCGCTGCCAGACTGAGCCCAGTTCGAGCCCGATCACGCCGGCGCCGATGACCAGCAGCTTGCCAGGAACTTTCTCGAGGTTAAGCGCGCCAGTCGAGGTCACGATCGTCTTTTCGTCGATCTCGATGCCGGGGAGCGGGGCCGAAACCGAACCGGTCGCAACCACGATGTTCTTGGTTTCGATCTCGGTCTGGCTGCCGCTCTGGGGGGTCACCAGCACCTTGCCGGGAGCAGCTATCGAGCCAATGCCGCGGAACACGGTGATTTTGTTCTTCTTGAAGAGATAGTCGACGCCGCCGACATTGGCCGCAACGGTGTCGGACTTGTGGTTCATCATTTGCGGCAGGTTAAGCTGTGGCCGCGGAATGTCGATGCCGAGCCCCTTGAAGCTATGGGTGGCTTCTTCGAAGAGCTCGGAGGCATGCAGCAGCGCCTTGGACGGGATGCAGCCAATATTGAGGCAGGTGCCGCCAAGCGTTGGCCACTTCTCCACCACTGCAACCTTCATCCCCAGCTGTGCGGCGCGGATAGCGCATACATAGCCGCCCGGACCCGAGCCGATGATGGTGAGGTCGAAAACGTCTGCCATTTTGAGGAGCCCTGAAGAAGTTGTCGGTGCCGGACACGCCGCCGGTTGCTTCCTATGTAACCCCGCTCGACTGTTAAGGCCACCGGCTAGGCGGCAAAAATCACCATCCCTTCGTCTGAGCCGGCGCATGCGCCTACGCCCGCCGGGCGTGATCCGTCGGTTGCGCGAAGTGGAGCGGACCCCGAGGCGAACCGCCTCTTGGGATTGGTAGTAGGTGAGACGACTTCGCCTCGAGGTTATCCGGGATTTGCCGGACCAGCTGGTGTTGCGTCTCCCCAAAGCAGGCAGGGAGAGGCGTATATCCGACCAACACCGCTCGGACCCACTCCGGGGGCGATCTCCCCGAAGTCCCGTGGTTCCACCCGCCTGTCTGGTCGCTGCAGCGCCGCTCCTGCGGGGGAATAGGGAGGAGTGTAGCTGAGGTTTTGGGGAGGGGGATAAGTGGATAAGGTGATAGATTGGGGTAGCAACCCCCACCTAGCCTCCCCCTGGGAGGGGGAGGGATGGCTCCACTCTGTTGCGGGTGCTGAGCCCCTCTGCTCCTCCCCCTCTCAGGGGGAGGCCGGGAGGGGGTTACTGCACCCTACTCCGATGCGACTTCCTGCGCCCGAGCGAGCGGCTCGGGGAGTTGCTTGTCAATGTCGAGCTCGCCTTCGTTCACCCGTTCAAGGAAGGCGCGGCAGAAGGTGTTCTTGTCCGCAGCCTGATTGTAAGCCGACATGATCTGGCTGCCACCATAGGTCTCGGCGGCTTTCTGCTGGCCTTCGGCGGCGCCGCCGAGGCGCTCGATGACGCGGTCGGCGAGATCGAGAAAGCCGATATTGCGCAGATGCCAATTTTCTGCGGCATCCTTGTAGGTCGCGTCCAGCCCGGTTGTTTCGTAGCAATGGGTGGTCATCACCGAAACGATTGCTTCCGAGCCATGGAAGGCCATGAGTTCGCCGATCAGTTGCGGATTGGACTGCTCCTGGGCAGCGGCAGGAAATGAGGCGGTGAGGCAAGCGAGGGCGGCGAAAACCAAGGGACGCAAAACGCGCTCTCCTCCATGAAAGAACTGAAAACAACACCCCGCATCTGGGGCAGACGCGTTAACAGACTGTTAGCATCGGCGGTAACGCGCATCACGAACGCGCCAACGCACGAAGGCCCGCACGAGGCGGGCCTTCTTGAACCATTGGAATGGGGCGATCTTGCGCCCCTTTGCCGCTAGAGGTCGAGCACGAGACGCTCGGGAGCCTCAAGGCTTTCCTTGACGCGGACCAGGAACGTCACCGCTTCCTTGCCGTCGACGATCCGGTGGTCATAGCTGAGCGCCAGATACATCATCGGGCGCACGACAACCTGCCCGCCTACGACCACCGGCCGCTCCTGGATCTTGTGCATGCCCAAGATACCCGACTGCGGGGCGTTGAGGATCGGGGTCGACATCAGCGAGCCATAAACACCACCATTGGAGATGGTGAAGGTGCCGCCCTGCATGTCGGCCATGGAGAGCTGGCCGTCGCGGGCCTTCTTGCCCAGATTGCCGATTTCCTTTTCGATCTCGGCAATGCTCATCTGGTCGGCATTGCGGACAACCGGAACGACGAGACCCTTGTCGGTGCCCACGGCCACCCCGATATGGGCATACTTCTTGTAGATCAGGTCGTCGCCATCGATCTCGGCATTGACGGCCGGGATTTCCTTGAGCGCATGGACCACGGCCTTGGTGAAAAAGCCCATAAAGCCCAGCTTGACGCCGTGCTTCTTCTCAAAGAGCTCCTTGTAGGAGTTGCGCAGGTCCATCACCGGCTTCATGTCCACCTCGTTGAAGGTGGTGAGCATGGCAGCGGTGTTCTGCGCGTCCTTGAGGCGGCGCGCGATGGTCTGGCGCAGACGCGTCATCTTCACGCGCTCTTCACGGCCAGCGTCATCGGCAGCAACGGGGGCGCGCGGCGCGGCGGGAGCCTTGGCCTCGGCCGGCTTGGCGGCAGGCGCCGACTGCTCGGGCGCCTTGGCAGCAGCGGGACGACCGAGGGCCGCCAGCACGTCTTCCTTGAGCACCTGGCCACGCTTGCCCGAACCTTCGACAGTCGAGCCGTCGATGCCCTTTTCGTTCATCAGCTTTTGCGCCGATGGCGCTGGCGGCATGTCGGTGCCCGACTTTGCGGCGCCACCCGATTGTCCCGGCACGCCGTTGATGTCGGTGGACTGGCTATACGAGCCCGGAGGCGGCTGGGTGCCGCGCACCGCTTCGGCCGAAGTCTGGCTCGCAGCCTGATCGCCACCGCCATTCTTGGCTGCGGCCGCAGGTGCGGACGACCCCGCCCCGGCACCAGCCGCGCCGATGGCGCCCAAAAGAGCGCCCACGTCAACGGTGGAACCGGCTTCGGCGGAAATGGCCTCTAGCACGCCAGCGGCAGGCGCCGGCACTTCGATCGTGACCTTATCGGTCTCGAGCTCGACGATTGGCTCATCGGCGGCAACGCTGTCGCCCACCTTCTTGAACCACTGCCCGATGGTTGCTTCGGTGACGCTTTCGCCCAGCGTGGGTACCCGGATTTCTGTCGACATTGGCTTTGTCCTTTATTGAGCGAAGGCTTCGTCGAGGAAGGCTTGCAGTTGGGCGAGATGGGTCCGCATCAGACCCGTGGCTGTGGAAGCAGAGGCTGGGCGGCCGACATAGCGAACGCGCTCATTGGTGCGGCCCATCTGGTCGAGCACCCACTCCACATAAGGCTGGATGAAGGCCCAGGCGCCCATGTTCTTGGGCTCTTCCTGGCACCAGATGATATCCGCATTCTTGAAGCGGTTGAGCTCATCAAGGACGGCCTTGGCGGGGAACGGGTAGAGCTGTTCGACGCGCAGGAGATAGACGTCGTCGATGCCCCGCTTCTCGCGATCTTCTAACAGGTCGTAGTAGACCTTGCCGGTGCACAGGACCACGCGGCGGATCTTGTCGTCGGCGGCGAGCTTGATCGTCGTCTTGGGTACGCCGGGCGCCTCGGCATCGTCCCACAACAGGCGATGGAAGCAGGAATCGGGGCCCATCTCATCGAGACCGGAAACCGCCCGCTTGTGGCGCAAGAGGCTCTTGGGCGTCATCAGCACCAGCGGCTTGCGGAAGTCGCGGTTCACCTGGCGGCGCAGAGCGTGGAAGTAGTTTGCCGGTGTCGTGCAGTTGGCGACCTGCATGTTGTCCTCGGCGCACAGCTGGAGGAACCGCTCGGGACGTGCCGAAGAGTGCTCCGGCCCCTGGCCCTCGTAGCCATGCGGCAACAGCATCACGAGGCCCGACATGCGGAACCACTTGCGCTCGCCAGAGGAGATGAACTGATCGATCACCACCTGGGCGCCGTTGACGAAGTCGCCGAACTGGGCTTCCCAGATGGTCAGCGCCTTGGGCTCAGCCAGCGAGTAGCCATATTCGAAGCCCAGCACCGCCTCTTCCGAGAGCATCGAGTTGATGACCTCGTAGCGGCACTGGTCGTCCGCCAGATTGTTAAGCGGCGTATAGGTCTTGTTGTCCACCTGCTGGTCGTTCAGCACCGAGTGGCGCTGGCTGAACGTCCCGCGTTCCACGTCCTGGCCTGAAAGCCGGACCGGGTGACCTTCGGTCACGAGCGAGCCGAAAGCGAGCGCTTCGGCAGTGGCCCAGTCGATCCCTTCGCCGCTCTCGATCGCGGAAAGGCGATTGTCGAGGAAGCGCTTGACGGTCTTGTGGACATTGAAGCCTTCGGGCACGCGTGTCAGCGACTGCCCGATGGACTTGAGGCGATCAAGCTCGACGCCGGTATCACCGCGGCGTGGACCTTCCTGCTCGGCGGGCTTGAAATCCTTCCAGACGCCGTCGAGCCAGTCGGCCTTGTTGGGGCGATAGTCCTGCCCAGCGTCGAACTCGCCTTCGAGCTTGCTGCGCCATTCCGCCTTGAGCTGATCCACCTCGTCGTTCGTCACGAGGCCTTCGCTGACGAGTTTGCTGGAATAGAGCTCGAGCGTCGACTTGTGCGCGCGGATCTTGGAATACATCAGCGGCTGGGTGAAGCTGGGCTCATCGCCTTCGTTGTGGCCGAAGCGACGGTAGCAGATCATATCGATTACGACCGGGCGGCCAAACTTCTGCCGGTACTCGACAGCGACCTTGGCCGCGAACACGACGGCTTCGGGATCATCGCCATTCACGTGCAAGACCGGCGCCTCGATCATCTTGGCGACGTCGGTCGGATAGGGCGAGGAGCGCGAATACATCGGCGCCGTGGTGAAGCCGATCTGGTTGTTGATGACGAAGTGGATCGAGCCACCGGTCCGGTGCCCCTTGAGGCCAGACAGGCCGAGGCACTCGGCCACGACGCCCTGCCCGGCAAAGGCCGCGTCGCCATGGATCAGCAGCGGCAGCACCATGGAGCGGTCGGGCTTGCCGTCCGTCGCGATGTTCACCAGCTTGCCATCGGGTGCGATGTGCTGGTCCTGCTTGGCGCGGGCCTTGCCCAGCACCACCGGATCGACGATCTCAAGGTGAGACGGATTGGCGGTCAGCGACAGGTGGACCTTGTTGCCGTCGAACTCACGGTCGGACGAAGCACCCAAATGGTACTTCACGTCGCCCGAACCCTCGACATCGTCGGGATAAAAGGCGCCGCCCTTGAACTCATGGAACAGCGCACGATGCGGCTTGCCCAGGACCTGGGTCAGAACGTTGAGGCGCCCGCGGTGGGCCATACCCAAGACGATGTCCTTGATGCCCAAGGCACCGCCGCGCTTGATGATCTGCTCGAGAGCGGGAATGGTGGCTTCCGCGCCATCAAGACCAAAACGCTTGGTGCCGGTATATTTGACATCGATGAACTTCTCGAAGCCTTCGGCCTCGATCAGCTTATTGAGGATCGCCTTCTTGCCTTCGGCGGTGAAGGTGATTTCCTTGTCCGGACCCTCGATGCGCTCCTGGATCCACTGCTTGGCCTCAGGATCCGAGATGTGCATGAACTCGATGCCGACGGTGCCGCAATAGGTGCGGCGCAAGATAGCCAGCATCTCGGGGATCGTCGCGTATTCAATGCCCAGATAGTTGTCGATGAAGATCTTGCGGCCGTAGTCAGCTTCGGTGAAGCCGTAATTAGCCGGATCGAGCTCGGGCGCCGGATCCTTTTCCTTCATCTGCAGCGGATCGAGGTCGGCATGCAGATGACCCCGCATGCGATAGGCGCGAATCATCATGATAGCGCGAATGGAATCGCGGGTGGCCTGGAGCACGTCGGTGGTGCTGGCCTGGGGTGCGCCGGCGGCCTGGGCCTTTTTGGCGACAGCCTTCTCGGTCTTGACCGCGATCTCACCCCAATTGCCGTCCAGCGCGTTGACCAGATCCCCATTGGGGCTCTGCGGCCAGTCCTTGCGCTCCCAACTGGGACCCTCGGCGTTCTTCTGCGCCACGCCCTCGCCATCGTCGAGCCGGCCGAAGAAGCTCTGCCAGGTCTCATCGACGCTGGCCGGATCGCTCTTGTAGCGGGAATAGAGTTGTTCGATGTAGTCGGCGTTCCCCCCATAGAGGAACGAGGTCAGCAAGAACGTGTCGTTCTTTTCCTGTCGTGTCATCGCTTTTTGTCGCGAGGCCCACGCCCCGCCATCCTTCTCAACGAACCGGCCAGCAGGGCCGGTTTCACATGCGGTCTGCAGAGTGCACGGATATTGACCGCTTTTCCTTTGTATCTTGTTAAGACTTGCGGCGCCCCCGTTGGCGCCGCGTCTCATCCGATTGTGATTGCCGTACCATCACCGGGTGGCGAAAGCGCGACAGACCTTAGTTCAATCCGCCCTTTTTAAGGGTTAGCCCTTGAGCACTTCAGCAAGGGTGGATCCGATGCGGGCTGGCGACTGCGAGACGCGAATCCCGGCAGCTTCCATCGCCGCGATCTTTTCTTCGGCACCGCCCTTACCGCCTGAAATTACGGCGCCAGCATGACCCATGGTGCGGCCCTTTGGTGCCGTGCGTCCAGCGATGAAACCGGCCATCGGCTTCTTGCGGCCGCGCTTGGCTTCGTCGATCAGGAACTGCGCCGCGTCTTCCTCAGCCGAGCCGCCGATTTCACCGATCATGATGATCGACTTGGTCGCCTCGTCAGCCAGGAACATCTCCAGCACGTCGATAAACTCGGTACCCTTCACCGGGTCGCCGCCGATACCCACTGCCGTAGTTTGGCCCAGGCCTTCATTTGTCGTCTGGAACACTGCTTCATAGGTAAGCGTTCCCGAGCGCGAGACAATGCCCACCGACCCCTTGGAGAAGATCGAGCCGGGCATGATGCCGATCTTGCATTCTTCGGGCGTCAGCACGCCCGGGCAGTTAGGGCCGATCAGGCGCGACTTGCTCTTTTCGAGCTTGGCCTTCACCCGCACCATGTCGAGCACCGGAACACCCTCGGTGATGCACACGATCAAGGGAATTTCAGCGTCGATCGCTTCCTCGATGGCGGCGGCAGCGCCAGCGGGCGGCACATAGATCACCGAGGCATTCGCGCCGGTCTTTTCCTTGCCTTCGGCAACGGAGGTAAAGATCGGCAATTCGGTGCCGTCGACACCCGAGGACCAAGTCTCGCCGCCCTTTTTGGGGTGCGTGCCCCCGACCATCTTGGTGCCGAAATAGGCCAGGGCCTGCTCGGTATGGAAGGTGCCGGTCTTGCCGGTGAGGCCCTGCACGAGAACCTTGGTGTCTTTGTTGACGAGGATCGACATCTATTTCTCTTTCGTCTCTTGGCGCTGGGCGCCGTCTGTCGCTGCCCTAGGGGCGGCAGCAGTCCCGGTTAGTTGGCTGCCACAGGTTGTGGCGTGATAGTTGTCATCTGAACGACGAAGCTTTCGTCGGTCCAATGGGTAAGCAGCATGGTTTCTGCGGAGCTCTCAGTGCTGGCGAGACTTGCAAAGATCCCCTCACCCGTTGTCTGCGACGTCCCCGCGTAGCGGTCGAGGCCTTCGATGGCCGCGATCTGCTGGGCACCATCGCCCGTGGGCGTGGGCACTTCGACCCGGCAATAGCCCAGGAGGGTGTTGGGATAGGTCTCGACAAAGGCAAAGAGCTGCCCAATGCCGAACCCCTGGAGGGTGCGCGACCCGGCGAACACTTCGACAAACGGCGTGTCGCTGTCCTGCCCCTCGGCATCCCAGCCGGACTGGCCAGCATCGTCGAGCGCGCGCTTGTCGCCACTGGCGAACCGCTCGCAGACTTCCACCACCTGCACGCCAAAAGGCACTGCGGGTGTTTTGGTCTTGCCCTGGGCCGCGGCGGGCGCGAGCAGGGCAAGCACAAGCATGGAAGCCAGAGCGGCGCGCATCGCGCTAGCCCTGCACCGCCTTGACGATCTTCTGGGCCGCATCGTCCAAATCGTCGGCCGAAATGACGTTGAGGCCGGACTGGTCGAGAATGGCCTTGCCTTCCTTGACATTGGTGCCTTCGAGGCGGACCACCAGCGGCACCTGGAGGCCAACTTCCTTGACTGCGGCAATGACGCCTTCAGCGATCACGTCGCAGCGCATGATGCCGCCGAAGATGTTGACCAGGATGCCTTTCACTGCCGGATCGGCCGTGATGATCTTGAACGCCGCGGTCACCTTCTCCTTGGAGGCGCCACCGCCCACGTCGAGGAAGTTGGCCGGCTCGGCACCGTAGAGCTTGATGATGTCCATGGTGGACATGGCCAGGCCCGCACCGTTGACCATGCAGCCGATATTGCCGTCGAGCGCCACATAGGCGAGGTCGTATTTGGACGCCTCGATTTCCTTCTCATCCTCTTCGGAGAGGTCCCGAAGCTCCTTGAGCTCCTCGTGACGGAAAGCGGCGTTGTTGTCGAAGCTGACCTTGGCGTCGAGCACGCGGAGGCGGCCGTTTTGCATGACGATCAGCGGGTTGACCTCGAGCAGGCTCATGTCAGTCTCGACAAAGGCCTTGTAGAGGATCGGGAAGAGCTTGGCCGCATCGGTGCGGGCCACGCCTTCAAGCTGGAGGGCATCGGCGATCTTGGCCACATCGGCGTCAGTGACGCCCGCAGTGGGATCAACCGCAACGGTGATGATCTTTTCGGGCGTGTGCTCGGCTACCGCCTCGATGTCCATGCCGCCCTCGGTGGAGACGACAAAGGAAACCCGGCCGGTCTCACGATCGACCAGCAGCGAGCAGTAGAGCTCGCACGCGATGTCGGCGCCATCTTCGATATAGAGGCGATTGACCTGCTTGCCGGCGTCGCTGGTCTGCTTGGTGACCAGCGTGTTGCCCAGCATTTCCTTGGCGTTGGTGACGACTTCCTCGATTGACTTGGCGAGACGCACGCCGCCCTTGGAGTCCGGCCCCAGCTCTTTGAACTTGCCCTTGCCGCGGCCCCCGGCGTGGATCTGCGACTTGACGACATAGAGCGGACCGGGAAGCTGCTTGGCCGCAGCCTCAGCTTCATCAGCCGAAAATATCGCGACGCCCTCGGCGACCGGGGCGCCGTACGTCTTCAGCAGCGCCTTGGCCTGGTGTTCATGAATGTTCATTTATTTCCCCTTGGATGCTCGGGATAGTGTCACGGCGTTGCGACACGCCGATAAAGCCGAACCGCCGCCCTGGTGGACGGCGGCTGAATGTCTGGTTAGGCCAACTTGGGAGCGATTTTCTTACAGGCCTCGATCAGGCCCTCGACCGCGCCGACCGATTTGTCGAACGCCTTTTGCTCGGCAGAGTTGAGGTCGATCTCGACGATCTTTTCGGCGCCACCGGCACCGATCACCACCGGCACGCCGACATAGGTGCCCTTCACGCCATATTCGCCATTGAGATAGGCGGCAGCAGGCAGAACGCGCTTTTTGTCCTTGAGATAGCTCTCGGCCATGGCAATGGCGGAAGTGGCCGGCGCATAGAAGGCCGAACCGGTCTTGAGCAGCCCGACGATCTCGGCGCCACCGTCGCGGGTGCGCTGGATGATCTCTTCAAGACGCTCCTTGGTCATCCAGCCCATCTTGATGAGGTCGGTGAGCGGAATGCCGGCAACGGTCGAATAGCGCGCCAGCGGCACCATGGTGTCGCCATGGCCGCCCAGCACGAAGGCGTTCACGTCTTCGATCGAGACGTTCAGCTCTTCGGCGATAAAGTGGCAGAAGCGCGAGGAATCCAGCACGCCAGCCATGCCGATCACCTTGTTGGTGGGCAGGCCGGAGAACTTCTGCAGCGCCCACACCATCGCGTCCAGCGGGTTGGTAATGCAGATGACCAGCGCATCCTTGGCATATTTTGCAATGCCCGCGCCCACCTGCTCCATCACCTTGAGATTGATTTCGAGCAGGTCATCGCGGCTCATGCCGGGCTTGCGCGGCACGCCGGCGGTGACGATCACCACATCGGCGCCGGCAAGGTCCTTGTATTCGGAAGTGCCGGTGATCTTGGCATCATAGCCTTCAACCGGAGCGGACTGGGAGATATCGAGGGCCTTGCCCTGCGGTACCCCATCCACGATGTCGAACAAGACGATGTCCCCGAGGTCTTTCAGTGCTGCCAGGTGGGCCAAGGTGCCCCCGATCTGACCAGAACCGATGAGAGCTATCTTCTTGCGCGCCATGCTGACTTCCCCGACTGCGTTGAATTGGCGCACGTCTTAACCCTGTCGGTCATGGGGGGCAAGTGAACCCTTCGTCTAAAGCCGCAGTTTCGCTCTTGCTGATGGGCGAAGGGGCAATGCCGAACGGGCAAGGTGAGGATTTGGGGAGTTACCCCCACCTAGCCTCCCCCTGGGAGGGGGAGGAACCGGGCAGTGGCGGTGGGAAGATCTAGTCACAAGCGCGGTCCGTCCCTCCCCCTCCCAGGGGGAGGCTAGGTGGGGGGCTTACGAACTCCCGGCCGGCGCGTCGCGCAGGCCTTTTCCCAGATACTCTTCCGACTGCATCTCGATGAGGCGCGACACGGTGCGCTGGAACTCGAAAGCCGTCCGCTCATCCTTGCCCAGCTGCTCCAACGGCACCGCAAAGCTGGCGCCCAATTTGACGCCGCGGTCATAGAGATTGTCGATCAGGAGGATGAACCGCTTGGCTGCATCGGACTTGGTCCGGTCCATTTGCGGCACGCCGTCGATGACGATCGAATCGAACTGATGCGCGAGCCGCACGAAATCACGGGACCCCAGCGGCCTGTCGCAGAGATCGGCGAAGTCGAAGCGCGCCGCGCCCATGGCTGCCGCCGGCACAGGGATCTTGCGCCCGATACTCTCGACCACGGCGGGACCCGCCTCCGCGCCTCCCGTGATCCGCTGCCAGAGCCGGTCCATGGCGGCCTTCACCTCAGGGCCGGTTCCGAACGCATAAACGTCCTGCCCGGCGAACTTCATGCGCCGATAATCGCGCTCGGCCTCGAGGCTCGCTACGCGCACATGCTGCTTGAGCAAGTCGATAAAGGGCAGGAAGAGCTGGCGATTGAGCCCATCCTTGTAGAGCTCGTCGGGCACCACATTGGAGGTCGCGACCAGCGTCACTCCATGCGCAAAGAGCTTGTCGAAGAGCCGGTAGAGCAGCATGGCATTGGTGATGTCATGCACATGGAATTCGTCCAGGCACAGGAGGCGCAGCCTGGATTTGACGAGCGGCCGCACCACTGCCTCGACCGGATCGGCATCCCGCCCTTTCTCGCTCTTGCGAAAGGCGGCCATGCCGGCATGCATCTCGTCCATGAACTCGTGAAAGTGCACCCGGCGCTTTTCGGCAATCGGCACCGCTGCAAAGAACAGGTCCATAAGCATGGTCTTGCCGCGCCCCACCTCGCCATGGAGGTAAAGCCCAGCGACTGGCTCAGCCGGCTTGTCGAACAGCTTGGCGAAAAAACCGCGCGGTTGGTCCGCCGCCAGCCCCGCAAGCACCTGGTCGAGCAGACCCGCCGCCTGCTGCTGCGCCGCGTCAGCCACCAAAACACCACGGCCCGCCAGCTCTGCATAGGCAGTGCTGACGGGACCATGGCTAGGTGATGTCTGTTGGGAGCTCAAACCGGGCTGAACGAATACCTGTCCAGCTTAGCGCGACATGGAGATAGCCTGGCCACCGCTGAGCGTACCGATATAGCGGCCGGAATTGGGGGCCAGGAACGCGGCGATATTGCCGTTTTCATCATAAAGCTGCAGCTGCGAGCCGACCTGCTGCCAACCACTGACGCCGGCCAGCGCCGGAACCGCGCAGCCTGGGGCCGAGGCACGATAGTGGTTCGTGCCGGTCTTGGTGGTCATCGGCAGGTTCAGCCGGCAGGTTGCAGCACCCGCTGTGACGTTCCACACGCCTTCAGGTCCGGTACCGACGCCGGCACCCATGCCCGAGCTGACGCCAAGCGAGGTCGGCTGCCCGGTCGGCCCAAGTGTCACGAAGGAGCCGTTGGAAGCCACCTGCGTGCTGGTGCCACCGGGGCCAGGCATGGTCGTGGTCGTGGTCGGCGGGATTGCGGGAACCCCGCCCATCACCGGCTGACCCGAAAGGCCTGGGGCCGGAACACCGGTGGCACCACCAAGAACGGGGAGCGTGCTTTGCTGCACGCTTGACTGCTGCACGGGCGCGATCTGCTGCTGCGGCGCGCCGATCGTGTTGAGATTGGCGGTATTCGAGCCAGTGGACTGACACCCGGCCACGAGAAGCGCGATTGCCGCAAGTCCTGCCGCGGAAAACGATCCGCGCATCCAAACCATCATCGGTCTGCTCCTGCCCTAAGGCTTAACAAAAGGTTACTGTGTGGCCGGCTTATAGCCAAAGCCCTGAAGTCGTTCAACTGCCGCCCGCCCGGCACGTAAGGCTCACCATTGTGGCCGATTTGAGGGGCAACGCATAGGGGGCGCTTACGATCCGCTCATCTCCCGCAACAGATCGCGGGCGAGCAATCCGGCGTCGCGCGCCTCCTCCTCGGGCACCTGCACAGGCACGCCGTCCGGTCCAAACAGACCGCTGATACCGGGCAGTCCGCCCTCGGGGCCTTCCAGGGGATGAAAGCCGTGCGCCCGCAAGGCGGCGACCAGAACGCGGGCGGTGGACAAGGAGTCGGCTAGGGCAATGGTTTCATAGGACATGGTCGGCTCCTTTGACGCCGATGGTGGCCTCCCCCCGCCCCGAGGGCAAGCGGAAACGGCGCTGCTGCGGCCTCTTGCCTTCACCAAACTGTTGCACTTGCCGACAAGTCGTTTCACCCTATGGTGATTTGCTGCCGCAACTACTGGCGGGGTTAGCTTAGGCAGAATGCACCTGCCGGAGACTTGATGGGCGCTTATATCCTCCGCCGCCTGCTGCTGATGATCCCGACCGTGTTGGGGATCATGGCGATTTCGTTTCTGATCACCCAATTCGCTCCGGGTGGCCCGGTCGAACAGGCGCTCGCCAATCTTTCGGGCCAGAACAACTCCATCGCCGAACGCATCACCGGCAGTTCGGCTGGAGATTTCGCCGGTCAGCCGGGGCAAGGCAACGAGTCGGGCTATCGCGGCAGCCAGGGCCTGCCACCTGAGCTGGTGGAGCGGATCGAGCGGCAATTCGGCTTCGACAAGCCGCCGCTGGAGCGCTTTGTCAACATGCTCTGGAATTACCTGCGCTTCGACTTCGGCGAGAGCTACTACCGCGACATCTCCGTCATCGACCTCATCCTCGAAAAGATGCCCGTCTCGATTTCGCTCGGGCTCTGGATGACGCTGATCGCCTATGGCATCTCCATTCCACTGGGCATCAAGAAGGCGGTCAGCGATGGCTCGCGCTTCGATGTCTGGACCTCCACCATTGTCATCATCGGCTACGCCATTCCCGGCTTTCTGATCGGCATCATGCTGATTGTTCTCTTTGCTGGGGGCAGCTTCTGGTCGATTTTCCCCCTGCGCGGGCTGACTTCGCCCGGTTGGGAGAGCTTCCCCTGGTGGCGGCAGGTGCTCGATTATTTCTGGCACCTGGTCCTGCCCATCATAGCGATGGGCCTGGGCGCCTTTGCCACCACCACGCTTCTCACCAAGAACTCGTTCATCGATGAAATCGGCAAACAATATGTCACCACCGCCCGCGCCAAGGGCCTGACCGAGCGGCAGGTGCTCTATGGCCATGTGTTCCGCAATGCCATGATGCTGATCATCGCGAGCTTTCCGGCCGCCTTTATCGGCGCCTTCTTCAGCGGCTCGCTGCTGATCGAAACCATCTTCTCGCTCGATGGGCTGGGCCTTCTGGGCCTGCAATCGGTGACGACCCGCGACTATCCGGTGGTGTTTGCCACGCTCTATATCTTCAGCCTTCTGGGCCTCGTGATCTCGTTGATTTCCGACCTCGCCTATATGTGGGTCGATCCGCGCCTCGACTTCGAAAGCCGCGAAGTATGAGTGAGGTCATGACCCGTCAGGCCGCCGTGTTGGAAGCGCCCCGCAACCGCTTTGTCTCGCCCCTCAATCAGCGCCGCTGGGACAATTTCCGCCGCAACCGCCGTGGGTGGTGGTCGCTTTGGATCTTTCTCGCGCTGTTCCTGGCGACACTGGGCAGCGAATTCATCGCCAACGACAAGCCGATTGTCGTGTCCTACAAGGGCGAGCTGCTATTACCCGCTTTCGTTGACTACCCCGAATCCCGCTTTGGCGGCTTTCTCGCCATCACCAATTATCGTGACGAGTTCATCGCCGACGAGATCGACGCCAATGGCTGGGCTATCTGGCCGCCCGTGCGCTTCAGCTACGCCACGGTTGACGGCTTTCTGCCCCATTCGGGCGCAGTTGCCCCAACCTGGACGATGACCCAGGAACAATACTGTGTCCGCTATCCGCAAGGCGCCGCTGACCCGAACTGCCACTGGGGCAATTACCATTGGCTGGGCACTGACGAGCGTGGTCGGGATGTGCTGGCGCGTCTTCTCTACGGCTTCCGCATCTCCATACTCTTCGGCCTGACGCTCACCATCCTCTCATCGGTCATCGGCGTTGCCGCCGGCGCGGCACAGGGCTTTTTCGGCGGCTGGGTGGACCTGCTGGGCCAGCGCTTCATTGAGATCTGGACGTCCGTCCCCGCCCTTTACCTGTTGCTCATCATCTCCAGCGTCATCGCGCCCAGCTTCTGGGTGCTGCTGGGCATTCTGCTGCTGTTCTCTTGGGTGTCGCTGGTGGGGATTGTTCGGGCCGAATTCCTGCGCGCCCGCAATTTCGAGTATGTGACGGCCGCACGCGCGCTGGGCGTCTCCAACGGCACCATTATGTGGCGGCACCTGCTGCCCAATGCGATGGTGGCGACCCTGACCTTCATGCCGTTTATTCTCTCGGGATCGGTGGTGACGCTGACCTCGCTCGACCTGCTCGGCTTTGGCCTCCCGCCGGGATCACCGTCGCTGGGCGAGCTTCTCGCCCAGGGCAAGAACAACCTCCAGGCGCCGTGGCTGGGGCTCACCGGCTTTTTCACCATCGCCATCATGATGACGCTGCTGGTTTTCATCGGCGAGGCGGTGCGCGATGCCTTCGATCCGCGAAAGACGTTGGCATGACGGCGCCCCTGCTCTCCATCCGCGATCTCAACATCCGCTTTGGCGCACATGGGGCCGTGCGCAATGTGTCCTTTGACATCGCACCTGGGGAAACGCTCGCCCTCGTCGGCGAAAGTGGTTCGGGGAAATCGGTGACGGCTCTCTCGGTGCTCAAGCTGCAGCCGCGCGTAGCGACGCTCGAAGGGCAGATCGCCTTCAAGGGCACGGACCTAGTCACGGCACCCGATGCCGAGCTGCGCGCCATTCGCGGCGACCGCATCTCGATGATCTTTCAGGAGCCGATGAGTTCGCTCAATCCGGTGCATACGGTCGAGCGCCAGATCGGCGAAGTGCTGGCCATCCATCGTGGGCTGCGCGCCAGTGCAGCCCGAGAGCGCACGCTCGAACTGCTCGAGGCGGTGGGCATCCCCGACCCGGCCACCCGCCTCGCCGCCTATCCGCACCAGCTTTCGGGCGGGCAGCGCCAGCGCGTGATGATCGCCATGGCGCTGGCCAATGAGCCGGACCTCTTGATCGCCGACGAGCCCACGACGGCGCTCGACGTGACCGTGCAGGCGCAGATCCTCATGCTCCTCAAGGATTTGCAGCAGCGGCTCGGCATGGCCATGCTCTTTATCACCCACGACCTGGGGATCGTCCGGCGTATCGCGGATCGGGTCTGCGTCATGACCAACGGGGAAATAGTCGAGGCGGGTCCGGTCGAGACCATCTTCACCCAGCCGCAGCACGCCTATACCCGTCATCTGCTGGCCGCTGAGCCCAAGGGCAGCCCGCCGGTGTCGATCCCCGACGCGCCCACAATTGTCAACGTCGCCGATCTCAAGGTCTGGTTTCCCATCAAGCGCGGCCTGCTGCGCCGCACGGTGGGACATATCCGTGCCGTGGATGGCGTGGACCTTTCCATTCGCCGTGGCGAAACGCTCGGCGTGGTCGGCGAAAGCGGTTCCGGCAAGTCGACACTGGGCTATGCGCTTTTGCGTCTCATTGCGTCCGAGGGGCGCATCATTGTCCTTGGCAAGCAAGTGCAGTCCCGCTCCTGGCGTGCCATGCGGCCGCTCCGGTCCGACATGCAGATCGTTTTCCAGGACCCGTTCGGCTCGCTCAGCCCCCGCCTGTCGATCAGCGAGATCATCGGCGAAGGCCTCAAGGTGCATGCCAAGCGATTGAGCGCCGCCGAGCGCGAGCAGCGTGTGGTGCGCGTGCTCGAAGAAGTCGGCCTGCCGGCAGAGGCCCGCTTCCGCTATCCGCATGAGTTCTCCGGTGGCCAGCGCCAGCGCATTGCCATCGCGCGGGCACTCGTGCTCGAGCCCAAATTCCTCGTGCTGGACGAGCCGACCTCGGCGCTCGACGTCTCCATCCAGGCGCAGGTGGTCGATCTCCTCCGCGCCGTGCAGGAGCGGCATGGCCTCACCTACCTGTTCATTTCGCACGACCTCAAGGTTGTGCGCGCCCTCGCCAACAGGCTGATCGTCATGCGCAACGGCAAGGTCGTGGAAGCAGGCGCCGCGCACGACATCTTCACCTCTCCCCGGTCCGACTACACCCGTGCCCTGATGGCCGCAGCCTTCGACATCAGCACACTGGAAACTGATCGCTCCCCCACTTTGACGCCGCAGTAAATACCCCTAGTCTGCCGTCATAGAACTGACATCTCGCCTGGAGCCCGCTCATGAAGTTCGCCGCCGCCCTTCTCGCTACCGGCATGGTGTTCACCAGCCTGGCTGCTCCCGCAATAGCCCAGACGCCTACCGGCGTTTGGACCCATGCCTTCACGCTGGAAGGTGAACCCAAATATCCCGCGGACTTCGAGCACTTCGACTACGTCAATCCCGATGCACCCAAGGGCGGCACCGTCCGGATGGGGGATATGGGCGGCTTCGATACCTTCAACCCGATCCTCCCCAAGGGCGAGCCTGCAGGCGGTATCGGCCTCCTCTACGAGACACTTATGACCCCCTCGTTGGACGAGGTGAACACCTATTACGGCCACCTCGCCGAGGCGTTGATGATCGCGCCCGATTATGGCTCGGTGACGTTCCGTATCGATCCCGACGCATATTGGCACGATGGTGAGCCAGTGACCGCCGAGGACGTGGTCTGGACCTTCGAGAAGCTGCTCGAGGTCAACCCCGACCGGCAGCAATACTATGCCAATATCGAATCTGCCGAGGTAACCTCTCCCGGGGAAGTCACGTTCACCTTCAACCAGACCGGCAATCGCGAACTGCCTCTGATCTTGGGTCAGCTCATGGTTCTGCCGCAGCATTGGTGGGAGGGCACGGACGCGCAAGGCAACGCCCGCGACATTGCCCAGTCCACCCTGGAGCCGCCGCTTGGCTCGGGACCCTACCGGTTGGACAGCTTTGATGCGGGCCGCACCATCACCTATGAACGGGTGGAGGACTACTGGGGTATCAATGAGCCGACCGAGGTGGGCCACAACAATTTCGGCACCTACCAAATCGAATACTTCCTCGACATGACGGTTATGTTCGAGGCCTTCAAGGCTGATCAGTTCGACTGGTGGTATGAAAATCAAGCCGCCCGTTGGGCCAACGCCTATGACTTTCCCGCCGTGGAACAGGGACGGGTCATCAAGGAGGTTTTCCCGCAGGACTACGCCAATTCTGGCCTGATGATGGGCTTCGTTCCCAATCTGCGGCGCGACAAGTTTCAGGATCCGCTAGTGCGCGAAGCTCTCAACTATGCCTTCGATTTCGAGGAACTGAGCAACACGCTCTTCTTCAATCAATATGATCGCATCGACAGCTATTTCTTCGGCCTGCCCTTCAAATCCAGCGGCTTGCCTGAAGGCGAGGAACTGGAGGCGCTCGAAACCGTACGCGACCAAGTGCCAGAGAGCGTCTTTACCGAGCCCTACACCAACCCCGTCAGCGGCGATCCCGGCAAGCTGCGAGCAAACCTCCGGCAGGCGCTGCAATTATTTAACGAGGCTGGTTACACGCTGGAAGGCAACCGTCTTGTGAATGGAAACGGGGAGCAGTTCGGTTTCGAGATCCTGCTCAATGGACCCACGATTGAACCGGTCGCCCAGAACCTAGCGACCAATCTCCGCCAGATCGGCGTGGACGTCTCGCTGCGAACCGTTGACAGCCCGCAATATATCAACCGCACCCGCTCGTTCGACTTCGACGTCATCTATACCGGCTGGGCGCAATCCTGGTCGCCGGGAAATGAGCAGCGCTTCTTTTTCGGCTCAGCGGCAGCCAATGAGGAAGGTTCGCAGAACTATGCCGGCATCGCCAATCCGGCGATCGATGCGCTGATCGAGCAACTGGTGGTGGCCGATGACCGGGAGAGCCAGGAGGCGATCACCAAGGCGATTGATCGGGTGCTGCTCGCCAACCACTACGTCGTCCCCAGCTACACGCTACGCGCCTCCCGCGTCGCCCGGTGGGACCGCTTCAGCCATCCCGAAAACCTGCCGGAATTCTCCAACGGTTTTCCTACCATCTGGTGGTGGGACGAGGCAAAGGCAGAGCGGACCGGCGGCGCTCGATAGCGCCGCGGTCCGCATCCATTCTCAGGGCAGGGCTGTCGCTCCGCACCCGGACCGACAGCCTTTTAGTTTTTTAGTGGCGGCCGCGCTCGGCGTGCACTTCGTCGCTGGACATTGCCTTGAAGAACGGCACCAGCTGGTAGAGAGCAGAGAGGCCAACAAGGACGTAAACGATGCGAGCGAGCGGTGAATCCACCCCGCCAAACAGGCCAGCAACCAGATCGAACTGGAATGCACCCACCAGCAGCCAGTTGATACCGCCGATGATGATCAGCAGAAGCGTAATAAGATTTAGAGCTTTCATTCTAAGGACCTTCCCAAGTGCAAACTGTTACCTGACAAATCTCTTACGGGCACTTTGTTCCATTGGTTCATTTGGACTGTGCCATCGGCGCCACGATTCAGCCGCTTCTTAGGGCGCTGCACAACTTTAGGGGTGTCTATCATCCCGCTGCAGCCTTAAACTCGCCATCGATGTGACGCCGGCTGGCGCACTCGGCAGCCGGGGTGAAGACACTTAACCCTATCTTATGGCCCCAGGGGCAAACTGAGCGTCTGCTGCGGCAGAGGCGTAACGGGCGGGAACTGGTCCACTGCATATCGCGCGTTTGGTATCGAGTATGAGCGCCCTGTGCGTTGCCGCCACACTGATGACGGCGGCACCGGCAACTGCGTTTGAGCTTTTTGGCATCAAATTCTTCGAGGACGAGAGCGCGGTCGACGCAGTTATCGCCGACCCGCAACCCTATGTGCTCGATGTCTCGGTAAATGGTGTGGGCGACGTGGTGGATGCCGTCCGCAATGCCTCGTCACTCGTGGCCGGGCAGGATGAGCCCGCCTCAGGCGCCGCCGGCCTACTGGCCACAGCCCGAGGCGACTATCGCCGCATCATCGCCGCCCTTTATGACGAGGGCTATTATGGTGGCGTGGTCAGCATCCGTGTCAACGGGGTGGAGGCTGCCACCCTGCCCCCTGACACCAATCTGCCCGACCCGGTTCCGGTGACGCTGTTCGTCGAACCCGGTCCGCTCTTCCGCTTCAACCGCGTGGTGCTGACTAACACGGCCCCACCTACCACCGACCCTTATGACTATGTCGAGCCGCCGTCGAGCGTCGGGCTCGCCGCTGCCGAGATCGCCAGCTCCAGCGCCATTCTTCGTGCCGAGCAGCTCGCTCTCGAGGCATGGCGTGAATTGGGATATCCCAAGGCCAGCATCGCCGGCCGCGATGTGGTGGCTGACCATGCGACCGGCACGGTCGATGTCGCACTTGAGATCAATCCTGGCCCCTATGCCGCTTTCGGTCCGGTCAGTGTCGTCGGCACCGAGCGCATGAACCCTGCGTTCGTGCGCCAGCAGACGGGCCTCGTCGTCGGGGAGGAATACGATCCCGACGAGATCGACCGGGCTCAAGCCCGAATTGATCGCCTGCAGGTCTTCCGCTCGGCGCGGTTTGAAGCTGCCGAGGATGTGGGCGCCGATGGGCTGCTCCCCTATGATTTGATTGTGCAGGAGCGTCGGGGCCGCCGCTTCGGCGTGGGCGCCAGCTATTCCACCGTGGATGGTCTGGGTGCCGAGGCTTTCCACCTCTGGCGCAATCTGTTCGGCCAGGCGGAACGGCTGCGACTCGATGCCCGGGTCGCCGGCATCGGCTATCCCGTCGACACCGCCGAATTCGACTATTTCTTTGGTGGCACGTTCACCAAGCCCGGCTTTCTGCACCCCGACACCGATTTGGTGGCGTCCATCGCCGCTGAGCGCAACGTCTATCCACGCTATACCGAAATTTCCGGCAGTGCCCGGTTGGGCCTCACCCACTTCCTGTCCGACCAGATCACCGTTTCGGGCGGCGCCGAATATGAGCGCAGCCGGTTCGAGGATGTTTTCGGCACGCGCGACTTTTCGATTGCCGGCGTCTATGCCGGTGCCACGCTCGATTTCCGCGATGATACGGTTGATCCCACCTCGGGCTGGTATGTCCAGGCCGATGTCGAGCCCTATTACGAGTTCAACTACGACAATCCGCAGGCGCGGGTGATCCTGGAGGGCCGCACCTATTTCGGTTTTGGCGATGAGGATCCGTTCGTGATCGCCGGCAAGCTGCGCGGTGGTGCCCTGCTTGGCCCCGACCTCAGTCAAATACCACCCGACAAGCTGTTTTTCGCCGGCGGTGGCGGATCGGTCCGCGGCTATGGCTATCGCTCGATCGGCGTTGAGGATGGCTCGGGCGACGTCACCGGCGGCCGCTATCTCTTGGAAGCGTCGGTGGAAGCGCGCGCCAGGATCAACGAGACCTTCGGCGTGGTCGGCTTCCTCGATGGCGGCTATGTGGCTGCCGATACCTTCCCCGGCCTGGAGGATCTTCGCCTCGGCGCGGGTGTCGGTGTGCGCTACTATACCGGCCTCGGCCCACTCCGGCTCGACATCGCCATCCCGCTCAACAAGCGGTCCGGCGATCCTGACTACGCCATCTATGCCGGCATAGGGCAGGCTTTCTGATGACCATGATCCGCTCCACTTCGCGCACCCTGGCGCTCTGCATTGCCCTCTCCAGCCCTGTTGCGGTGCCCGTCATTGCGGTCGCTCAGGACAACCCGCTGGAAATGGACAATGAGGAGCAGAAGGACTGGCTGACCACACTGGTGCAGGATCGTCTCTCGACGCCCGAACGTCAGATCAGGCTCTCCAATATCGACGGCGTTCTCGGCTCCAATGTGCAGATCGACGAAATCACCATCGCCGACGACGAGGGTGTCTGGCTGCGCGTCAACAATGCGCGGCTCGACTGGAACCAGGCCGCCCTGCTGTTGGGCCGGCTGGAAGTCGAGACGCTTGCAGCCGATTCCATCGAGTATCTGCGCAATCCGAACCCCAGCGAAGCCGTCGACCTGCCAGCACCCGAAGCAGGTACCTTCCAGGTGCCCGAGTTTCCTGTCGCTGTTAACATCGAGGAAGTGACGGTTCCCCGCGTCACCTTTGGCGAGGACGTTTTCGGTCTGGGCTCCGAGATCTCCCTGACCGGAGGCCTGACACTGGAGGACGGCAATCTCGACACCAGCCTTGACATCGTGCGTCTGGACGGACCGGGCGGCACGCTTGATCTCGACGTCGCCTATACCAACGAGACCAACGTTCTCGACCTCAGCCTTGCCCTGGTGGAGCCCGAAAACGGCGTCATCGCCAACCTGCTCAATATCGAGGGCCGCCCGGCTGTCACGCTGACCCTGGCTGGCAGTGGTCCCGTTTCCGATCTTGAGACCCAGCTCACCCTCGCGGCCAACGGGCAGACAGCGCTGAGCGGCGTTGCCACCATTTCGCAGGTCGCTGAGGGCTTTCAGGTGGACGCCGATGTGGGCGGCCCCCTTTCGACCCTGGTCGCCGAACCATACCGGCCGTTCTTCGGTCCAGAGACGGCTTTGTCCGTGGATGCTCTCGTCCGGGACGAAGGTGGCTTCTCCATCAGCAACCTCCAGCTTTCAGGCGGCCAGCTCAACCTCGAAGCGGCGGCTGAAACGACGGCAGATAATTTCCTACGCACGCTGGCGCTCAACGCCAGCATTGCCGACCCCAATGGCGGGCCCGTCACCCTGCCGGTGCCCGGTGCATCAACGCAGGTGGAGTCCGCTCAACTGGTCATCGCCTTTGGCGGCGAAACCGAAGAGGAGTGGACCTCGGTTCTCTCGGTCGAGGACTACCAGACCGATGGCTTTGCAGCCGATCGCGTCGCCCTCAATCTGGGTGGCGTCGCCGCCAACCTCTCCGATCCAGAGACACGGCGACTGACCTTCAACGGTGATGGCACCATTTCAGGCATCACCGCATCGGAGGAAGTGGAGGCCGCCCTGGGCAACTCCATCGATATCGGCATTGCCGGGCTCTGGAATGCCGGCGAACCGGTGCAACTGGCCGAGTTCCGGGTAGTCGGCGACGCGCTGACCGCCGTCCTCAATGGCATTGTTGATGGCACCGATTTCCACGGCGACATCGCGCTCGAGACATCCAGCATTGCGCCATTCTCCGGCCTTGCGGGCCGTGACCTTGACGGCTCCCTGTCGCTTGCCGCCACCGGCTCGCTGATGCCGCTGACCGGCGGGTTCAGCCTGACGCTCGATGGCACCGGCACCGATCTCTCGATCGACGACGCCGTGGCCGACGATCTTCTCGCAGGCACAGTCACCCTGTCGGGCCAGATCGCTCGCACCGAAGCCGGGTTCATGGCCGACGAATTCCGCATTGCCAACCAGCAGGTGCAGATTGCGGCGGACGGCACCTTCTCAAGCCAGCAGGCCGACTTCGCCTTCAATCTCGATCTGGCCGAGCTGGCCCTCCTGACTGATCAGGCGACTGGCGCGCTGTCGGTTGTCGGTACCGCCCAATCGCAAGAAGGCGAACCGCTCATTCTGCGCCTTGATGGCACTGTTCCCTCTGGCACCCTGGCTGGCCGCTCGGTGCGCGACGCGACGATCGGATTTGATGGCGCCCTTGATGGCAGCAATCTGGGCGGCACGATCGATGGCTCGGCCATGCTCGAGGGCCACCTCGCCCAACTCTCCGCCGACGTTTCCGTCACCGATGAAGCTCAGAGCCTGCAAAATCTCGACTTCGCCGTTGCGGGTACCGATATCGAGGGGGCCTTTACCCGCGCGGCCGACACCGGGCTCATCGATGGCACCTTGCGCGTCGACGCCAGCGACATTTCCCTTGCAGCAGCCCTGGCGCTGCAGGAAGCCAGTGGCGGTGTCGATGCCGTTGTGGAACTGGGCGCCACCGGTGGGCGGCAGGATGCAACCGTCGAAGGCACCCTGCGCGACTTCAGCGCCGAGGGTATAACCATCGGATCGGCTGACATCAGTGCCAGCATTGCCGATCTCTTCGGCGTACCCATGATAGATGGCTCGATAAACGGGTCGGACATTGCCGCTGCCGGCGTCGACATTGAGACGCTCACAGCCACCGCCAACCAGAGCGGCGGGTCGACCAGCTTCGATGCCCAGGCACGCCTTGCCACCGGCACCGATGTCGATCTGGCGGGGACGCTGACCTCGATCGAGGACGGCTACCGCCTCGCCATAGATCGCGCCCAACTGGCCCAGGGAGATCTCTCCGCCCGCCTCGCGCAGCCGACGGTTCTCGAAGTAGCCGGCTCCAGTGTCGGGCTGAACGGCATCCGCTTTGATGTGGGTTCAGGCTCCATCACCGCCACGGGCACTGCTGGCGAAAACCTCGATGTCTCCCTCGACGTCAATGCCCTGCCCCTCTCGATCGCCAACACGGTGGCTCCCGATCTAGGGCTCTCCGGCACCCTGACCGGCACGGCCCAGATCAGCGGCAGCGCCACCGATCCGGAAGTCAGCTTCCAGGCCCAGGCCGCAGGCGTCGATGCCGCCGCCATCGGCGATCTCGGTATTGCACCGCTGACCGCATCGGCAAGCGGCAGCTATGCTGACGGCACGGTGCGACTGGCTTCGCTCTCGGCCACTGGTTCGGGCGGGCTGACCCTGTCGGGCTCCGGCACTGTCCCGCTCGATGGCAGCGGCCTTGATCTTTCGCTGACCGGTTCGGCGCCCCTCGCCTTCGCCAACCGCTTCGTGGCGGAGCGTGGCGCCCAACTGAGCGGCACCGTTACCCTCGACGCCAATGTCACCGGCAGCCTCGCCAATCCGCAATTCAGCGGCACCGTTGCCACCAGCAATGCCGGCTATGTCGACCCCGAGCTCAATCTGCGCCTCGTGGGGATCACCGGTTCGGCAAGCCTTAGTGGCGACCGGCTCGTCATCAACAATCTGGGCGCCAGCCTCGCCTCCGGCGGCACGGTCAGCGCCTCGGGTTCGATTGGCCTCAGCGGTGGTTTCCCGGCCGACATCCGGATCGCGCTCAATTCGGCGCGCTATGCCGATGGCAATATCTTCGTTGCCACTGTCACCGGGGGGTTAAGCCTCACTGGCAACCTCACCGGCACGCCACTGCTTTCGGGTGACCTCTTCGTCGAGGAAGGCAACATTACCGTGCCCGAGCTCTTCGGCGGCGCCGCTGAACTGATCGATGTCGAGCACGTCAACACGCCCCCCGCCGTCGAACGGACGCTTGAGCGCGCCCGCATCGATGAATCGGGAGCACCCGTCCCGCAGGACCGCCCGCGCGGCCTCCTGCTCGACGTGAGGCTTAACGCACCCAACCAGGTGTTCATCCGTGGTCGTGGCTTGGACGCCGAAGTCGGCGGCTCGGTCCGCCTGATCGGCCCCATCGGCGATATCCAGCCCGTTGGTGGCTTGTCGTTGATCCGCGGCCGACTCGATATCCTGGGCCAGCGCATCGTCTTTGACTCTGGCACCGTGACACTGGTGGGCGATCTCGATCCCTTCATCAATCTGGTGGCCAGCACCGAGGGCGACGACATCACGGTTTTCATCACCGTGTCGGGTCGCGCCTCCGATATCGATGTCACCTTCACCTCCGACCCCGCTTTGCCGCAGGACGAGGTGCTGTCGCGCCTCATCTTCAACCGCTCCATGGGCGAGCTTTCCCCGCTCCAACTGGCCCGTCTGGCCGGCGCAGCCGCGAGCCTTGTGGGTGGCGGCGGTGGCGGCCTTACCGACAGCCTCCGTGGCGCGGCTGGACTTGCCGATCTCGACATCGTCACCGATGACGCGGGCAATGTCGGCGTCGCCGCCGGCACCTATATCCAGGACAATATCTATCTGGGTGTGCAGGCCGGCGCGGGCGGAACCTCGCGGGTCACCATCAATCTCGATGTCACCGATGATCTGACCGTTAAGGGGGCCGCCGCGCAAAACGGGGAGTCGAGCGTCGGCGTCTATTACGAGCGCGACTACTAGGGGCGGCGGTTGACGGGAGCGGCCCTGCCGGTACAACGTCCTCGCCTCCTCTGACCCAAGCCTCACGGACACAATCGATGTATCAGCTGCTCGATCCCAGCACCTTCGTGGTCTTCATCACTGGCGCCACCTCCGGCTTCGGCGCCGCCGCCGCCCGCCGCTATGCCGAAGCGGGCGCCAAAGTGATCGCCACCGGCCGGCGCGAGGAGCGCCTGGTGGAGCTGCAGCTCGAACTCGGCGCCAAAAACTGCCACATCATCCCGCTCGACGTGCAGGACCGCGCGGCCATGGAGCAGGCCATCGCCGACCTGCCGCCGCCCTTTGCCGGCGTCAACATCGTCCTCGCCAATGCCGGTCTCGCCTTGGGTCTCCAGCCGGCGCATGAGACCGATCTCGGCGATTGGGAGACCATGATCGCCACCAACATCACCGGCCTCGTCTATACCGTGCGGCTCCTCCTGCCGGGCATGATCGACCGCGGCGGGGGGCATGTGGTGACGTTGGGCTCGGTGGCCGGCGACTACCCCTATCCCGGAGGCTCGGTCTATGGCGCCACCAAGGCCTTCGCCAAGCAGTTCGCGCTCAACCTCCGGTCCGACGTGCAGGGCAAGAACATCCGCGTCACCAATATCGAGCCGGGCCTGACCGAGACGGAATTCTCGTTGGTCCGCTTCAAGGGCGATGAGGACAAGGCCGCCAAGCCGTATGCGGGCACCAAGGCCATGAATGCCGATGATATCGCGGAGTCCATTTTCTGGACCACCACGCTGCCCGCCCATGTCAACGTCAATCGCCTGCAGCTCATGGCAACGACCCAGGCCTTCGGCCCCTTCGACATCTACCGCGAAGGCTAGAGCCCGAGGAACCGCGCCGTATCCGGGTCGATGGGGATGCCCTTTTCGGCCCGACTTGCGGCCTCCTCCCACTCCCGATCGCCCGGCGCCAGGACGCGCTCAGCGCCGGGCCGCACCCGCGCCCCCCGCAGGCTCGCGAGATAGCGCGTGATCATCAGCCCGAAGAGCTCGCGCCCAACGAACTTGTCGGGGTCGATGACCAGCACGAAGTGGCCCATGTTCCGCGGGGTCGCGATATCGTCCCCGCCATACATGGGGATGAAATCGGTATCGAGTGTCGTCCCGGTGAGCAGCGCCGAGAACAGCGTGGCGACGCCCGCCAGCCCAGCGCCTTTGTGGCCATAATCCGCGCCGCCCAGCGGCAGCAGCATCTCGGCCGCATCTGCATCGGTGGTCGTCTGCCCGTCCGCGTCAGCTGCGACACCCTCGGGTAGCGGCAGCCCCAGTGACCGGTGCAGCAGCACCCGGTTCATCGGGATCGACGAGGTCGCCATGTCGAGCAGCCACGGCTTCTGCCCCGGCACCGGCGCGCCAAAGGCGAGCGGGTTGGTGCCGTGGAATCGCTCGGCGCCATCGAACAGCGCCACCATGGAATCGGTGTTGGTGGTGGCAAAGGTGACAAAGCCCAGTTCCGCCCCCGCCAAGGCATAGGCCCCGGCGGCACCAAGATGGGAGGAGTGGCTAACGCCCACCCCGGCTACGCCGCTTTCGCGCGCCAGCTCCATGCCTACCTCAACAGCGTGGTACATGGCGTAGTGCCCAAGCCCGTCATCGCCATGCACAATGGCGCTGCCCGCCGCGCGACGCTCCACCTGGAGTTGTGGGTTCTTGTTGAGCCGTCCACCGCCCAGCATGCGGCAATAATGTTCCGTCAGCCGCACGCCATGGCTGTCCACGCCTACCTGGCTCGCATGCAGCATAGCCGTGGTGGCGGCGCCGAGCGAAGCCTCGCTGGCGCCTGCCGCCCGCAACGCACCGGCCACGCGTTCCTCGAGCAGCGCCTCGGGAAACCGTGCCCCCTGTTCCGTGCTTGCCATCTGCTTCTCCCTTTCCTCAGCCTTATGCCACGGCGCCGGATCGAAGCGAACCATCCGGCGCATGATCCAGGACGAACTTTTCGGGTGGCACGGGCGTTCGACCGCGCTATGCTGAAGAGCAAAGTTGAGACCTGTCATGCCTTCATCACTCGACCCCGTCACGCGCGATCTTTGGCACGTCATTGCCGCCACTGACGAACTGCCCGTTGGGATGGTGGAAACCACCCTGCTGCTCGACACGCGCCTCGCACTGACGCGCGGCAGTGATGGCGCGCCTGTCGTCTGGTTGCGCAGCGATGAAGAAGCGGGCGATGAGATCGACCCCGAGACCATCCTCGAGCGCCTGCCGGTTAAGACCGCCTACGGCTATGTCTGGACCAGCCTGGGCACTCCGCAGAGCGAGCTCTTTCCCATTCCCGAATTTGCCGAGCCGGACCGGGTCAACATGAGCTGCGGGTCCATCGGCATCCACGTCTCGGCCCCGCGTGCCGTCGAGAACTTCCTCGACATGGGGCACTTCCCCTATGTGCACACCGATATCCTGGGATCCGAGCCCCATACCGAGGTCAAGGAATACGACGTCGAAGTCTCCGAGGAGCGGGACGAGGTGCTGGCCACCAAATGCCGCTTCATGCAGCCCAGAGCGGCTCTCTCGGCCAGCGGCAGCATCGAAGTCGAGTATGTCTATCGTGTCCCCCATCCTTTCTGCTCGGTGCTTTATAAATCCTGCCCCGAGGACGAAACGCGCCGCGATGTCATCGGCATTTTCCTCCAGCCCATGACGGAAGAACGCTGCCGCGCTCATCTGCTCCAGTCGATGATCGATTCCACCAATTCGATCACCGAGCTGCGCCGATTTCAGCAGACCATCTTCGGCCAGGACAAGCCCATTCTCGAAAACCAATACCCCAAGAAGCTGCCGCTCGATCCGCGCGCCGAAACCCCGATCCGCGCCGACAAAAGCGCCATCGCTTACCGCCGGTGGCTGAGCCAAAAGGGCATCACCTATGGGGTCATCCCGCAGGCGGGGTGACCGGCGCAGCCCACCCGCAGGGTCATTCCCGCGCGAGCGGGAATCCCTGTTGAAGATGCTGCCAACCCAGCAGAGGTCCCCGCTCTCGCAGGGATGACATAGAGTAGAGACGTTGCCCCGTACGCCAGGGCCACGCCAAACACGAATTTCGATCGTGGCGCGATCCAACAGACTTCGGATCTGATCGACCATGCCCCTTTCCCTCACCGATCCCCATTGGTACCCCATCGCCAGTTCGGACGATCTGCCCTTCCGCCATGTCTATCAGGGGCAGCTACTGGGCCGGGAATTGGCCGTCTGGCGCGCCGACGACGGCAATGTGAATGTCTGGGAAAACCGATGCCTCCATCGGGGCGTGCGCCTCTCCATTGGTATCAATGAGGGCCAGGAGCTCAAATGCCAGTATCACGGCTGGCGCTATGCCAATCGCTCCGCTGGCTGCACCTATATTCCCGCCCACCCCGCTGACGCACCGGCTCGCCGCATCGAAAACCGCAAGTACCCAGTGCGGGAGGCCTTCGGCCTTGTCTGGTCCGCCGCCAATGCCGAGCTGCCCTTCGCCCCCTTCCCAGGCGCGGAAGCAGCTGACTGGATTGCGCTCCGGCCCATGCCCGTCAACGCCGCGCCGGAAGACGTCGCCGCAGCCCTGGCGCGGCTCGCACCCGACGACCAGCCGGCCGAGATGCTCTCCGAACTGGTCGTGCGGTTGGCGCCCGTCACCTGGTTCGTACAGCCGGTCGATTCCACCCGCGCTGTCATTCGCGGCCTCCACGCCGGCCGTCCGGAAGCTCCGTTGACGGTGCTGCGGCATTACAACGAGATGCTGACCCGGCTGCGCGATCGGCTGGAGCGAGCCGCCGCTCGCAAGCCGCAGCCGGCGCCCCTGCAGCCGGTCTTCGAGCAGGTCTCGGTCGATCTTGCGACCATGCCCGACATCGCCGTGCCGCGCGGCAACACGATCCCCGTTGTGGTCAAGCGCAAATGGCAGTCGGCTGACGCCATTATGGGCTTCGAGCTGGCGGCGCGCGACGGCCACCTCCCAACCTTCCAACCCGGCGCCCACATCGACGTGCACCTGCCCAACGGCATGACAAGGCAATATTCCATCACCAATGGTCCAGGCGAACTCCTCAGCTACGTCATCGGCGTCAAGCAGGAGAGCACCAGCACCGGTGGCTCCCAGGTGTTGGTGGAGCGTGTGCGCGAGGGCGACGTGCTCGCCATTTCCGAGCCCCGCAACAATTTCCCGCTCCGCCGCGACGCCACCCGCACCGTGCTGATCGCCGGCGGCATCGGCATTACGCCGCTCCTCTCCATGGCTCGCTTTCTCGACAAGTCCGGCCTGCCCTATGAGCTGCATTATTTCACACGTTTGGGCGAGCAGGTCGCCTTCCGCTCCGAACTCGAAGTGCTGCATGGCCGCGTCGAGTTCCACACCGGGCTGCCGCGCGAAGCGAGTAGTGCTCGCATTGCCGAGATCCTGGGCGAGTACAGCTTTGCCCAGCACGTCTATGTCTGCGGGCCAGCGTCCATGCTGGAAACTGTGCGCGCCACGGCGGCGGCCCGGAACTGGCCCGACGAGGCCGTCCATTTCGAGTACTTCAAGAACGACAAGATCATCGACAACTCCACCGCCTTCGACGTGGAACTGGCGCGCTCGGCGATGACGCTGCATGTACCGGCCGGCAAGACCATCCTCGAAGCCATGCGCCAAGCGGGCCTGTCGGTCCCCTCCTCCTGCGAGCAGGGTGCCTGCGGCACCTGCCTCTGCGGGGTGATCGAGGGCGAGGTCGACCACCAAGACGTCTACCTCAACGAGAGCGAGAAGCGGGCCAATACCGCCATCCTCACCTGCGTCAGCCGCGCCAAGGGCGACCGGCTAGTTCTGGATATCTGATCATGCACCCCGCTCCCGCCTCCCCCAGCCCATCGCTCCGTGACTGCCCATGATCACTCTTTACGACTTTGAACTTTCTGGAAATTGCTACAAGCTCCGCCTGTTGATGAGCATTTTGGGCGTCAGCTACGACATCGTGCCGGTCGACTTCTTCCCCGGCCGCGAGCACAAGTCCGATTGGTTCCTGTGCCTCAACCCGTTCGGCCAATTGCCGGTGCTCACGGACGGCGACCTCGTCCTGTCTGACAGCGGCGCAATCCTTGCCTATCTCGCGAAAAAGTATGATCCCACAGGGCAGTGGTTCCCTGATGACCCGTCAGTCACCGCCGAAATCCTGCGCTGGCATGCAGTGGCCGATGACATCACCAGCACCTCTTCGGCGGCTCGGCTCGCTCTCGGCTATGACTACAATTTCGACGTGGAAGCCACGCAAAAGGGCGCACACCGCATTTTCCGCATCATGGACGAGCATCTCTGGTTCGGCGAGCGCGACGGCCGCGACTGGCTCTGTTCACCCGCACACCCCACCACCGCCGACATCGCCTGCTTTCCCTATGTGATGCTTTCCGAGGAAGGCGGCATCAGCCGGCAGGACTACCCTGCCCTCCGGCGCTGGACAGACCGCGTCCGCCGCATCCCTGGCTTTGTGGTCATGTCCGGCATCTTCCCGGCCGGCAAGGCGTTGGAGACCGCGTAAGCGCTCCCTTTCTTCACCCTTCCCCCTCGAGAGGAAGAAAGGGTGAGGGTGCCTACTACCACCGCTTCACCACTCCACCGGCCGCTTGAGCTTGATCTGCATGATGCGTTCGGTGTCACTGGCCTGGAGGAAACGCCCGCGCTCCATCAGCTCAAGCGTATATTCCTCGTAAGTCAGCCCCAGTGCCGCCGCCCGCCGTGCCCGCATCAGCGCAATTTCGTAGGGCACCTCGAAGGCCTCGCGATGAGCATGCTTCCAGTCGAAATACTTGCCCACCGGCCCCGCACCCCATTCGTGCGGCTCCTCGAGCGGCGGCCCGCCATTGTGACCCATGTCACTCATACTTCGTGTCCATCAAATCCGGATGGCGCACCACATCTGCTTCCCAGGAAGCAAGGTGCAGCAGCGCCCGCTTTGCTTCAAGCTCTATTCCGCCGGCGGATAGAGGTGCTCCTGCCCGCGATGGTCGCGAACGGTGAAGCAACCATCGGTGCCCGTGATTGCGCTCGTGCCGATATCGGCCTTGCCGTACCCCCCGGGAATGTCGAGGATATAGGTCGGCTGGCATAGCCCCGAGATTCGCCCCCGCAGTGCCGAGACGAGCCGTTGGCCTTCCTCGATCGACAGACGAAAATGGCTGGTCCCCGGCGCCAGGTCGGGGTGATGCAAATAATAGGGCTTGATGCGGTTTTCGACGAAGGTCCGCATCAGGGTTGCGAGCGTCTCGACATCATCATTCACCCCCCGCAACAGCACCGATTGGCTGACCAGCACCACGCCACCATCCGCCAGCCGCCTGACAGCCTCACGCGCAGCCGGTGAAAACTCCCGCGGGTGATTGGCATGCAGCGCCAGGTAAGTGGTCTTGCCGCTGGCCTTGAGTGCATCGATCAGCGCGCCATCCACCCGCTCGGGCTCCACCACAGGCACCCGCGTGTGAAAGCGCACAATTCTAACGTGTTCGATCCCGGCCAGCCGCGCGGTGATCTCCCGCAGCCGTCGCGGCGAGAGGACCAGGGGGTCGCCGCCGGTGAGGATAACCTCCCAAATCTCCTCATGCGCCGCGATATAGTTGATGGCGCGGTCCAGCGCTTCAGCCGTGAGCGTCCCCAAGCCAGAGGGACCTACCATCTCCCGGCGAAAGCAGAAGCGGCAATAAACCGGACACACATGCACAGCCTTGAGCAGCACCCGGTCGGGATACCGATGCACGATACCCTCGACCGGAGAATGCGCCAGATCCCCGATCGGATCGGCCCGCTCCTCGGGCGTCGTCACCAGTTCAGCGTCCGAGGGCACGAATTGTCGCGCTATGGGGTCATCTGGTGCAGAACTGTCCATCAGTTCGACAACACTTGGGGTGATCGCAATGGCGTAGCGCGACGCCACTGCCGCTAAGACGGCGGCATCGCGAGCAAGGCCGGCCCCGACCAGTTCGTCTACGGTTTTAATGGCGCGAGCGGGCTTCATTCGGCAACCGGCGCCCACAGCACCATCTCGATCCGCGGCGCCGCCGTGGCAAGCATCACCAGACGGTCAAAGCCCATTGCCACTCCACTTGCCTCGGGCATGATCGCCAAAGCTGCCAGAAACTCCTCATCGATGGGGTATTGCTCCCCATAAAGTCGGTGTTTTTCGTTCATCTCGGCGGCAAATCTGCGGCGCTGCTCCTCCGGATCGGTCAGTTCGCCGAAGCCATTGGCCAGTTCCACGCCACAGGCATAGAGCTCGAAACGCTCGCTCACCCGCCGATCATCCGCCGCCCGCCGGGCCAGCGCCGCCTCGCAGGCGGGATAGCGATCAAGCACTGTGATCCGCCCAAGGCCTAGATTTGGCTCGACCTTCTCGACCAGGACGCGACTGAAGAGATAACTCCAACTGCGATCCTCGGGCACGCTCAGCCCGCGCTCCGTCATCTGCTCGGCAAAGGCATCGCCATCGGCAATACCATCGGCATCGATGGTCGCGAGAAGATCGATTCCCGCATATCTTGCGAAGGCTTCAACAACGCTGATCCGCTCGGCTTCCGCCAATGGGTCGGCCTCTCGCCCGCGAAACTGCAGCTTTTTCGCCCCTGTAGTCTCCGCCGCAAGGCGCAGCATGGCAAGGCAGTCCTCGATTATAACGCCATAGTCCTCGCCCGCGCGATACCACTCGAGCATAGTGAACTCAGGATGATGCAGCGCACTCCGCTCGCGATTGCGCCAGACATGCTGGAAGCTGGCAATCCGCCGCTCGCCGGCCGCCAGCAACTTCTTCATGGTGAATTCGGGAGAGGTGTGCAAATACATAGCCTTGCCCTCCCCGTCATTGCCGATCATCGTCGTGCCGAAAGCGTGCAGATGCGTCTCGTTGCCGGGCGAACGCTGCAACCCAGGCGGGTCCACCAGCAGGAAATCCCGCTCGACAAGGTACTGCCGCAGTGCAGCATCGATCCGGTTCCGCGCCAGCAGAATTGGTCGTCGGTCGGCATGCCTATGCGGCGACCACCAGGAGCTTTCGGGCATGTCAGAAGAATTGCTCACGCGCTCTTGGCCGTTCGGACTAGAGATTTCCCAAGAGATAGGGTAGTTGGCGCACCGACAGAGTTTATTGACGGCGCGCTGGACAAAACGGCTCTACGCCGCGCCACGAGTTCTAACAAGGAAGAAATATGGTCAAGGTCATCGCCTCGTCGCTCCGCAAGGGCAACGTCGTCGAGCAGGACGGCAATCTGCATGTCATCCTCACCGCCGAGAACGTCCACCCCGGCAAGGGTAATTCGGTCACCAACGTCAACATGCGTCGCATCTCCGACGGAGTGAAGGTGATCGGGCGCTGGCGCACCGTGGAAATGGTCGAGAAGGCAGACGTCGACGATCGTGTCTATGACTATCTCTATTCCGACGGCGAAGGGCACCACTTCATGGAGCCCCAGACCTATGAGCAGATCACAGTTCCCGACGACGTCATCGGCGACCAAAAGGCCTATCTCACCGATGGCATGAAGGTGCACCTGATGACCCATGAGGGTGTGGCGCTCTCGATGGAACTGCCGCAGCGCCTGACCTTCGAGATCGTCGAAACGGAACCAGTGGTTAAGGGTCAGACAGCGTCGTCGTCCTACAAGCCCGCCGTGCTCAACAATGGCTTGCGCGTCATGGTGCCGCCGCACATCGATACCGGCACCCGCATCGTCATCCTCACGGAAGACAATTCCTACGTGGAACGCGCCAAGGACTGATTGTTCTGGAGGCGAATACAAAAGCGGGCCCTGCGGGGCCCGTTTTCATTTCTCTTCAATTTCACCGGCCGCAGCCCGCCAATTATCCTCGGCGCGCTCCTGCGGTGTGCCTTCGGCCAGCCATTTATCATAGGCTAGCTGGCGCTGATGCATCTCCTTGGCCTTGAGCCAGTAGTGGAATGCCCGATCTTCCGGCCTGCCGTCCTGCTCCCACAAGAAATATGCAGTGTTCCGAACAGCTTCGGCCAGATCTGTGTTCTTGCGCATCCCCACCCCAGGCGCCAGAAGAAAGGCACGGACCCAAGGTCCGTGCCTTTAGAAGACTTAAGCGGCCTTCTGGTTCACGCTGGCTTCAGCAACCTGCGTGAGCTTCTTGTCGGTGGCGATTTCTTCCGACAGGGTCTGGTCGAGCAGCTTGACGGCATCGTTCATGCCCAGCTGCTGAGCCCAGGTCTTGAGCGTGCCGTAGCGAGCGATTTCGTAGTGCTCGACAGCCTGTGCCGCGGCGGTCAGGCCAGCGTCAAGTGCGGGCGCGCCCTTGAAGTCGGACATGATTTCCTTGCCTTCCTCGAGAATGCCGAGGATCGCATCGCAGGTCTTGCCGCGCGGGGCCTTGCCGATCATCTCGAAGATCTGCTCGAGGCGCTCGATCTGACCTTCGGTCTCTTCGGCATGCTGCTCGAAGCCGGCTTTGAGCTTGTCGGACTGAGCTGCCTTGGCCATCTTCGGCAAGTTCTTCAGGATCTGCTTTTCGGCGTAATAGATGTCCTTGAGTGTCTCAAGGAACAGATCGTCGAGAGTCTTTTCGTTAGCCATTGTCATCTCCGGAAATTGGGTAGCTTGACGCTGCGTCAAAAACGAGCCGGCCCCTTAGTGGTTCCGGAACACCCCGAAGACTCTCTGGTATGTCGCGTAAAAAGGGCTCCCGCGCAATTGCGCGGGAGCCCTCAGTCCACCATGGCTGCGCTTAGGCAGCCGGCGTCTTTTTACGACTGCGCGGCGGCACGAGCTTCTTCAAGCCAGCCGTCAACCATGTCGCGGTTCTCTTCGATCCAGGTGGATGCCTGGTTCTGGATGTCTTCGGAGCTACCGGCACCCGCATTCATCTCAGCGTTCTGGGCGAAGATGGCCTGCAGCGGGATGGAAGTGACCTCGAGCAGCTTTGCAGCGGCCGGGTTGTCTTCAAGGAAGGCCGAATTGGCCACCGGCACGATGTCGTTGGCAGGGAAGCCGAGCTTGCACGGATCGGCGACGCAGCCTTCGACGCCCTCGAGCACAGCCGCATCGGCGAGATCGGCCATATCTTCAGGCAGATTGACCTCGGGGACCTCGATCCACATCACGTCTTCGCCCGGCACCAGCTCGTTGACGGTCCAGTTTGGCGTCCAGGTGTAGAAGAAGATCGGCTCGCCTGCTTCATAGGCGGCAACCGCGTCGGCCATCGAAGCCGAATAGCTGGCCTTGATGGGGTTCACGTGGTCGCGCAGTTCATAGGCGTCCAGATGATGCTCGATATTGATCTCGCAGCCCCAGCCCGGAGGGCAAGCGACGAGGTCGGCACGGCCGTCACCGTCCCGGTCGAAGGCTTCCTTCACTTCAGGACGCTTGAAGTCCTCAAGAGACTGGATGTCGAACTCTTCGACCGACGCCTTGTCGACGAGATAGCCCTCCAAAGCGCCGCCTTCGGCGACGGCACCGATGATCTCGGCCTGACCTTCGAAAGTGCTCTGATAGGTGTTGTGCAGCGGGAACCAGCCATTGACCCAGAGGTCAACGTCGCCCTGAGCAACCGCCTGATAGAAGGGCGGGTTGTCGAGCGTGGTCGGGCCCTGCACGTCATAACCCAGTTCTTCAAACAGTTGCTTGTAGATCTCGGCATGGAACCAGCCGGTATCCCAAGTGGCCTGTGCCATATTGATCGTGGTGCCGGCACCCGGCTCTTCTTGAGCGAGCACGGCTGCTGGAGCCGCCGACAGCATGGCTGCAGCGGAGAGGACGGCGAGGGACTTCGTGAGACGGAACATAGGTTTTTGTCTCCCTTTGTTGGTTCTTGTTGTTGCGGACCTTAGGGTCCGCTCGAAGTGGCGCAGACTTGCGCCGCGTTGAGAAAGGCTAGTTTGCCTTTCGCGTTTCCCCGGTGACCACAGGGCGGCCACGGCGGAAGAAGGTGAGCAGGGTATGGCGGAGCGAAACGGTGCGGAATCCGCTGTTTTCGCCTAGAGCCTGCGTAATGCGATCCAGAATAATGGCGAGCAGAACGATACCGACACCGCCTGCTGTGGCGCCGCCAACATCGAGGCGCCCGAGACCGGTGTAAACCGTGAGGCCCAAGCCTCCGGCACCAATCATGGAAGTGATCACCACCATCGAGAGCGCCAGCATTAGGGTCTGGTTTAGGCCTGCCATGATGGTGCGCAGGGCGAGCGGAAACTGCACGTCCTTGAGCATCTGCCAGGAGGTGGAACCGAATGCTTCCGCGGCCTCAATCAGGTCGGCGCGGACATTGCGGATGCCAAGATTGGTGAGGCGCACAATCGGGGGCAGAGCGAAGATGATGGTGGCGATGATCCCCGGAGCCATGCCGACGCCGAAAAGCATGACGATGGGCACAAGATACACAAAGGACGGGATGGTCTGCATAATGTCGAGCACCGGCCGGACCACCGCGAGAACCTTGTCGCTGCGGGCCGCCAGGATACCCAAGGGGATGCCGAGCACCACGCAGAACAGCACCGAAGTGATGATCATCGAGAGCGTGGTCATTGTCTCGGGCCAGAGCCCGATCATGTCGATGAAAACGAGGGCAATGACGGTGAAAATTGCTACGCCACGACCAGCGGTGCGCCAGGCGATGAAGGCGAGCACCGCGGTGAAGGCCAGCATCGGCACAGCATTGAAGAAGGTATCGAGCCAGGCAAGTACGGAACTGACCGGCACCTGCATTGCCCTGAAGAAGGGTCGGAAGTTCGGCACGATCCATTCGCGGACGAGCACGTTGACCCAGTCGTCGAACGGAATCATCAGGAGATCGGATGGACTAGGCATGTGTCGCTCCTTTCGCCTCATCTTCAGCTAACGGCGGCGTCACGGCTTCGCCTGACAATTGCGCCAGAACCGCCTCGGGTTCGACGACGCCGACCAGCTTGTTGTCTTCGTCTGTAACTGCAATCGGCAGGCCAGCACTGGCGGGGCCATAGAGCTCGTGCAGGGATGCACCGGCCTCGACGGAAGAAAAGCCCGATGTCATGGCCTCGGCCAGCGTGGTGTTGTCGTCACGGGCGGCGACGACCGCATCCTGATAGGTGATGACGCCGGCAATATCTTCGCCATCGAGGACATAAAGCGCGTTGCGATTGAGATCCTCCATGTTCTGAAGGGCGGTTTCGGCCGTGTCGGTATGCAACTGCAATGACACCGGCTCCTGCGCGATCGTATCGGCTGTGAAGACCTTGCCGCGATCGATGTCAGCGACGAAGGCTGCCACATACTCGTTCGCTGGACTGTCGACGATCTCCTGGGCAGAGCCGATCTGGACGAGCTCGCCATCCTTCATGATGGCGATGCGGTCTCCCAACAGCAGCGCCTCGTTGAGGTCGTGCGTGATGAAGACGATGGTCTTTTTGAGCGTCTTCTGCAGGCGCAGCAGCTCGTCCTGCACTTCCCGGCGGATGAGCGGATCGAGTGCACCAAACGGCTCGTCCATCAGCAGCACCTGAGGATCAGTCGCTAGGCCTCGGGCAAGCCCCACACGCTGTTGCATACCACCCGAGAGATCTCCCGGCTTGCTCTCGGCATAGGCGGCAAGGCCCACCTGCTCCAGAGCGTGAAGCGCACGGCGGCGGCGCTCGGCCACGCCAACGCCCTTCACCCGCAGCCCGTAGGCAGCGTTTTCAAGCACGCTCATATGGGGAAACAGCGCAAAGTGCTGGAAGACCATCGAGATTTTCTCCCGACGAATCCGACGCAGTGTTTCGGCTGAACAGGAGGCTACATCCTCCCCGTCGATCAATATTTCGCCGCTGGTGGGGCGGATCAGCCCGTTGAGCATGCGGACCAAGGTGGATTTCCCCGAACCGGACAGCCCCATGACGACGAAGATGTGCCCCTCTTCGACGTCGAAGCTGGCGTCTTGGACGCCGACCGTCTGGCCCGTTGCTTCGAAAATGACTTCTTTGCTCTGTCCTTGCTGCAACCGCTCCAGTGCGATCTGCGGCTGGTCTCCAAAGATCTTAAAGATGTTTTGAACTTTTAACTTAGGTGGCATGTAGCTGATGTTGCATCGCCGCGACTGTATTCACAGCCAGCTAAGCAATATCTCCTTTTACATTTGCACAAACACAAGAAGGCCGCCGAATTCCCATACAGAATCCAGCGCAACATCCATCAATGTTCACGTGCTTTGAATGCAACCTAGGCTATTCCGCCTCGGAGATCAACCCGAGGCGCATTCCGATGAACTTTTGCCGCCGCGAAGCCGCCGCAATCTGGCTAGATAAATGTTGAGCGAAGGGCTCTCCTCCCCGTACGAATACGGGTCGAGAACTAGGACGCTGCCGCTGCCGTCGCGGAGCCCTCGGCTGTGTCGTGCTGCCCGGCAACACAGCTTTCGAGCCGGTGGGAATAGGATTGAATCAGGGCAGCGATACCAGCCTGCTCAGCAGCGCCGCACCGGCCAGCGGCCTGTGTCCAAAGTCCTATCTGGAAGGCGAGGTAGCAGATCTCCATCGCCTGCAGCAGCGCGAGATCAGCAGTGGCACTTTCTCGAACTATCTCCACCAACTGAGCCAAGTGCCCGTGAGTCAGCGCCAGCTCCACCTTCGCGCCGGCGATGTCCCAGGTGATGTCCTGACTTCCGATCAGGTCATGCGCGGCATGATGGTCAAGCGCATCCGTCTTCAGGAGCGAGTTGTCCTCGGTGACAACCCACTCCCACCGATGCAGTCGATTATCGGTGCAGCAGGGCTGCGGGTGAAATCGTGCAGGATCACCAAGGGCGTTGCGAACCCGCTCTTCGGCACCACCACCAAGACATTGACCCGCATTGTATGCGGCCATTCCGAAAAGAGTTGGGAGAGAGGCACCAGCATAGGGCGCCATTTGGCGTGCGCGGACCGCAAGGTAGCGGCCAACTTGCTGCACCTGATCCGGCTTCAGCGGCAGCTGCAGCTCATCACCAGCGACCCACGGCTCCACCAGAAAACCGTGACAAAGCGCCACGGGCTCTGAGGTCAGCCCCTTCTGGCCCAGTTGTTGGCCCAAGGCCAACTTGCGCTCACCGAAGGCGCCCAGTCCAGAAAACTTGACCAGATAGTCACCACCGGTGGTCCGGGCCAGGAACTTGCGCTTCTCAAGGGCTGTGTCCACCGGGATGGTAGAGGGACGATCCTGAAAGCGGCGCCAGGCACCACCAGAGAGGTTCTCCATCGGTGCCGTCAGGTTTCCGACCGCAGCAGAGACCCAGGAACTCAGCAGCCCATCGTTGAAAACGATTTCGTCGAAACCGACAAAGTGCCGGTTGGCATTCGCCCAGCGCCGAAGATGCGCCTCTTGCGCGGCGCCGCCCAGCTCCCCTCCATGGCTAGGGAAAAAGTGAACCTGGTGCTCACCCATGCCGCGCTCCACAAGCCAGTCGGCAACGCAGTTCAAGGAACTGCCGGAATAGCCCGGGCCTTCATCAACAATTGCGAATGGAGCGTTCCTGTCACGCAGGATCCGTTCCTCAAGGTCGGGGGCAATCGAAAGTTGGCGGTCAAACGGATGTCCGGAGGGACGGACCGTCAGTGCTGGACCGGCATTGAGGCCTGCGGCCACCATAGCCGCGAGGCTGGTGCCGATGCTCCGAATACCAATAACGACAGTGCTGGGGGGAAGGCCGGACTGGGCCGCAGCCAGGAGGTAGCTTTCCGGATATAGGGCGTAAAAGGCAAAGCCTTCGGCCTGCTTCGTCCGGATCTGACCGGGCTGCGCAAGGATCCTCAACTGGTCCTGGCACGGTGGCAGAACCTGCTCGCGAACGCCGCTTTCCCAGGAGGATTTGAGCACATGAGCCAAGAGCAGCAGCAGCTCGCTCCCTGTTTGCTGCAAAGAGGTGTGCTCATCCGCTCCGGCCTTCTCGAACTCGGCATCTGCGATACCTTGCACGAGCTCGCCTAGGCGGATGTAAGCGGCCACAAGTGCGGCATGCCGGTCAATGCCGAGCTCTAGGTGGGCAATACGCTCAAGGCGGCATTCGACATCGGATGCGACACCGGCACGATCTTCGACGCACTCCAAATCCCCATACACCAGCAACTCGCCACCTCCCCTTTGCTCCGGCCCCGGGAGGAACAAAGCTCGGTGGGTTCCGTTGCTCCCTCAAGATTGAAACTATGGAGCGTCACCAATGGCAGAGCGGAAGGTACGGATCGGGATCGTGGGCGTGGGGAACTGCGCCTCCTCGCTGGTGCAAGGACTGACGTACTACCGTGATGCCGACGGCAATGAGCCAGTGCCAGGATTAATGCATGTTAATTTGGGCGGCTACCATGTCTCCGATATCGTGGTCGCTTCGGCGTTCGACGTTGCTGGCAACAAGGTGGGCAAGGACGTCGCCGAGGCGATCTATGCTCAGCCTAACAATACTCATCGCTTCGCGGACGTTGCAGAGACTGGCGTGAAAGTAACACGCGGCAAAACGCTGGACGGTATCGGGCGCTACCTCCAAGAGGCGGTGCTAGAGTCGGACGCACCCGAAGCCGATGTCGCCGAGGAATTGCGGCGCAGCGGCACCGATGTGCTGATCTCCTATCTCCCCGTAGGGTCGGAAGAGGCAACGCAGTTTTATGCCGAACAGGCCCTCAAGGCCGGTTGTGGATTTGTGAACTGTATTCCCGCCTTCATCGCCTCCAAGCCCGAATGGGAGCAGCGTTTCGCCGATGCAGGCCTGCCGATCGTTGGCGATGACATCAAGAGCCAAGTGGGCGCCACCATCGTGCACCGCATGCTGGCCAATCTATTCCGCGACCGTGGGGTCAAGATTGACCGCACCTATCAGCTCAATTTTGGCGGCAACACCGACTTCCTCAACATGCTGGAGCGGGATCGGCTGGAATCCAAAAAGATCAGCAAGACCCAGGCAGTGACCAGTCAGATCGACGTTCCTCTCGCAGCCGATAACATCCATGTCGGGCCGAGCGATCATGTGCCATGGCTGACCGACCGCAAGTGGGCCTATATCCGTTTGGAGGGCACCACTTTCGGCGGCGTGCCGCTCAGCGCCGAACTCAAGCTCGAAGTCTGGGACTCGCCAAACTCAGCGGGCGTTGTCATCGATGCGGTGCGGTGCGCCAAGCTGGCGCTAGACCGCGGTATCGGCGGTGCGCTGGTGGGCCCCTCCAGCTACTTTATGAAGTCACCGCCGCGCCAATTCACTGATGCCGAAGCCCGTCGCCGCACGGAGGACTTCATCGCCGGGCTGGACGAACCAGTGCTGGGAGAAGCGGCGGAGTGACCACGACGTTCTATCTGGTCCGTCACGCCGCACATGACAATGTCGGCGGCTTCCTTGCTGGCCGCAAGCCGGGCGTGGTTCTGGGCAAGGATGGCCTGGCGCAAGCCGAGCGGCTCGGCCAGCGCATGAAGCGCGAGAGTTTCAGCGCAGTGTACGCCAGCCCGCGCGAGCGGACGCAGCAAACCGCAGCAGCCATCACCTCGGCCTGCGGCACCCCGTCAGCCCAAACCAGTGAGGCGCTCGACGAAGTCGATTTCGGCCCTTGGTCGGGCAACACATTTGACGTGCTGAACAAAGATCCCGCTTGGCTCGCCTGGAACAGCACGCGGAGCCTCGCCCGTGCAGCCGGCGGCGAGACTATGCTGGACGTGCAGAAGCGGGTGATCGACTTCATGCTCGAACTCGCCCGGAGCAACCCGGATAGCCGCCTGGTGCTGGTCAGCCATGCCGATGTCATCAAAACGGCGGCAGGCTTCGTTCTGGGTCTCCCAATCGATGCGTGGCCGCGCTTCGATGTCGGACCAGCTTCGATCACCACCCTCGTACTTGGCGATTGGGGCGCCAAGCTTCTCAAGCTCAACGAGGTCATCGACTGATGAGCATACAGGCAGAGGACAGCCGAATGGGTCTATCCACCACTGAGATACAAAAGCAGGTCGATGCTCTCGGCCCATGGTTCCACAATATCGATCTGGGAGGAGTCCGCACCGCACCCAACCATTTCCTGGGCGACTACCCGCACATGAAATGGCGGAAGTTTGCCGACGCAATTCCGGCAGACCTCACGGGCAAGACCGTGCTCGATATTGGCTGCAACGCCGGTTTCTATTCGATCGAGATGAAGAAGCGCGGCGCCGACCGGGTGCTAGGCGTCGATTTCGACGACGTCTATCTCAACCAGGCCAAATTTGCGGCAGAGGTGGCGCAAGCTGATATCGAGTTTCGCAAGCTGTCAGTTTACGACGTTGGCTCGCTTCAAGAGCAGTTCGACGTGGTGATCTTCATGGGGGTTCTCTATCACCTGCGGCATCCCCTCCTTGCGCTAGACCTCATCCGTGAACACGTGGCCAAAGATCTGCTGGTTTTCCAATCCATGCAGCGGGGCAACAGCGAGGTGAAGCCAGTAGCCGAAAACTACCCCTTCACCGATGTCGAGCTGTTCGACGAACCCAGCTATCCGAAGATGCACTTTATAGAGCACCGCTATGCCGACGATCCCACCAATTGGTGGGTGCCCAATGCAGCCTGCGTTGAAGCCATGCTGCGCAGTTCGGGTTTCGAGATCGTCTCGCACCCTGAAGCCGAAGTTTACATCTGCCGAGCCGCACAGCGCTCGGACTATGCCACCCCCATCTATCCAAGCAAGGGAGCCGCCTCGTGATCAAATCGGCCATGATCTGGAACGAACCCAACAACAAGTCACATTGGGATCCCGAGATCGACCCTGAATGGGTCCGGTTTGGTGAGATGGCCTGCCTTGCGACCGATGCGATCAAGTCTGCCAACCCTGAGATCAAAAGGGTGCTCGGAGGCATATCGCCGATCGACGCCGGCTTCATGGACAAGATGAAGGCCTATGGGGTTCTCGACCGGGTCGATGCCGTAGCCGTGCACGGTTTCCCACTCGATTGGAACCTGTGGCAAATCCACGATTGGCCCAACAAGATCGATGAAATCCGTGCGGTGACCGACCTGCCGATCTGGGTCAGCGAAGTCGGCGTTTCGACATTTGGTGCCGAGGAGGTCCAACTCTGGGGTCTGCAGCGCACCGCCGAACTGCTCAAGGGCAAGGTCGAGCGCATTCAATGGTACAGCCTTTACGACCTACCAAGCTCCTGGGAGGCGACCACCCGCCACCGGGAGGCCGAGGGGTCGAGCTATTATCGGCACTTCTATATGGGCCTCTTGCGTGAGGACGGCTCGCCCAAGCCAGCTCTGGAGGAGTTCCGGAAGCATACGCCCGACATGGGGCTGGTGCAGTGGTTCCACTACGAGGATCACCGGCTAGACAATGCCGTCGCATGGTTGAAACGCCTGGGAGTAACCTATCTACGCACCGGGCTTTCCTGGGCGGACAGCTTCCGTCCGAACGCGCTGGACTGGTTCGACCGGCAGATGGAAGCGCTCGAAGATTTCGACGTTACGGTGACCTTCTGCTTCACGCCGGAACATCGTGGCATCGCTCCACACCACACCAGTGCGCCTCAGGTGCCTGAGGAGTTCGCAGCATTCTGCGCCCAGATGATCGAGCGCTACGCTCCGGCGACGACCAATTCGTCGGCGGCGAACGCCTCCCCCCAGCGATTGGTAGTCTGATCCTTCAGCCGTCTCGGCCCGACAGGCCGAGGCGGCTCACCAATTTGCCGATCCAGCCGCGACCATAAGTAAGCCCCTGATAGGCGCTGAGCGCCTGATGACCCCAGCGGATATAGATATTGGGCTTCTGCAGCTTTCGCGCCGCCCAGAACACGCGATGGCTCCAGGCGCTGATCCCGTAACGCATGCGATAGATCGCTTTACGTCGCAGCGGAAGCGCGTTGCTCGGCTTCACCCGCTTGCGTGGACGCAAGCCGGCCCGCAACCATGTCAGGCGATAGGCGAGGCCTTCGCGACGCTGCCGCAAACCGGCTGCCTGGGTGTGGGCAATGAACTCCGCATCCACCGCCTCGAGCTCGAGCCGGCCATGCGCCATGGCGCTCTCCACCAGCCCATGGAGTTCAGGCGAACGAACGATCACCACGTTGGTGCCCCTGCCATCCGAGGAATAGGGCTCCACCCATGCATCACCGAAGGCAATATCGGCCGTTTCCGCCATGACGTCGTCGCAGAAATTGCATGCCGAGCTCATGAAGAATCCCGCTCCCCAGTCGCCGTCACAAAGATGCCACCAATCCTGCTGGCGCGTTGTGCCGTCCTTGAGAGCCAGATGGGCTGTATACCAGTTCGCTGGTCGCTCTGGGTTTTTCAGCCGATATTCAGGCTGGGCAACCGCATCGATATCGACGCCTAGCTGCCAGGCAAAACTCTCCACCAGCCGGGCGCTCTTCATGTGTCCGCAAAAGAGTCCCAGCGTGTGGGTGATCCGCTCCTGCAGAACGGGATCGGTCTGGCGCAGCAGGCTGATGGCCTTGATGAAGCAGGGAATGCCAACAACGGCGTAGCGACCCGGCTCGTTGCGGATCGTTTCGATCACGCCCGAGAGTTCGACCGGATAGTAGCGCGACTTGGCACCCGAGCACAGCTCGTCCAGCGTTCGGGAAATCCGGTACCCAAAAAAGCCGTCACTGTCGGGGGTCGGCCCAACATGCGCGACCCCATCGACCAACCCCTGTCGCAACAATTCGGCTGCTACCCAGGTGACCATCCCTCCTGAACTGCCATTGGCGCGGTAGTCTTCCTCAGCCACCGCTCCGACGTAGTTCCCTTCAAAGCGCCCTAACCGGGCGTCCAATGACGGAGCTGTTGGAAAGCGAACCTCAGCCAAGTGGTCTTCATCGGTAGCCCGGGGGGAGAATGGGCAGATTTGCGCCATGGCTTGGCTTTTGCCGTTGAGCCAAGCCTCAGACCCACTCGGCTCGAACTGCCCATAGCGGTTGAGCGCCATCTTCGCGTCGCCGCCAGCCAACTGCCCTACGCAACTGCCGCAGCCGATGCAGAGGCCGCTGGAAATAACCTGCTTGGGGCTGATCGCTTCAGGAGAGGACGGCATCAAGGAAACTGTTAGACTGCGCCCTGAGGCGGGAAATGTTACGCGCAATTGCGGGGTCAGGGGCATCGCCCAGAATGGCCGCATAGGTCTCGTCGGGAGTTTCAGCTGACACCATGTGCCGCTGCGCTCCGAGCGCCGTTGTCAGATCGCGAACCTTGTTGAACCGGTAGTTGGACGGGGCGGTGGCCAAGGGCTTGCCGTTCAACAGCGCGAACACGCAGCCATGAAAGAAGTTAGTCACGACGGCGCTCGACGCCGCCATGAACGCGGCGAACTCGTCGGGCCCCGCGTCGATCCACTGTTCGTCTGCCCAGTCGTTGCGATAACCGATGCTGACCAGACTATGCCCCACGTCGCTGGCCCAGCGCCGAACTGCATCTGTAAACCAATCTGGAAAGCCGTGCCCGTAAACGGCAACATAGCTTTCCCGCTCCGGCAGATTGGCTGAAGAGACGATAAGCTCGGGAAATTTTAGACACGGATCAAGCACCAACGGCGGATCTTCCCCTGTGGCCCCCGTCACCAGCCGCCGCGAATTCTCATCGCGCACGGAGATGGCGTCGAAGTGCTGCAACCGCTCTGCCCAGACGCTACTCAGCCCCGCTTCCGCGGACTGGCTACCGAAACTGGCGGCATAGGAGACGCGACGAGCGGCAAGTCCTTCGCCCCAGAACAGCGGCTCGCCACCATACCAGGGGTGCTGCAGGTTCCACACCTCATCGCTACCGACGACCACATAGTCGAACGGCTCCTCCGGCGTGCCATCTAGGGGGAACGGCTTGGACAGTGGCAGCCCGTCAAATGCGGCGAAAAACTTGCGGGCCTTAATAGCGTAGATCTGCCGCTGATCACCTGTATTGGCCTGGAAGCGGTCCGGCCACAGCGCGACCCGCCACTCATCCCTGTTTACCGCAGCCGAATGATGATCCAGCAAGACTGCATCGTGCCCGCGCGCCTGTAACCCTTCCACCAAGCACCTGGCCTGCCAGTAGGAACCATAGTTGATGCAGCGGTGGAAGGTCAGAACGCCAATCTTGGACAAACGCATACTCGTAGAAGAAAGAGGGGCCCCGCCTCTGATGTGGCGGAAGACGCTGGCTGACGCGGTCTGCAATGCGCCAAGCCAGGCTCAGGGGTAGAGGACCAGCGCCTTCATGAACCCGTCGGGCCGGTCGCGTGTGGCATTGAGTGCCTCATCGAGCTGATCGAGCCGGTAGGTGTGCGTGTAGAGTGCACTGGCATCAAGGCGCCCCTCCTGCACGGCTTCAATGGCATCCCGGATCCCCTGGATGTAAATCTTCGGATCGCGCTCATGGGCGTTGATCACGTCAAGGCCACGCCAGTTCCACATCTGCATGTTGATCTGCCGCGGTCCGTCCTGATGATACCCAGCAATGATCAATTTGCCGCGCTCCATGGTCAGTTCCGCGGCCAGGTCGAGCGGCCACTGCTTGCCAACGGCTTCGATGACGCGGTCACAGAAGCGGCCACCGGTCAGTTGCTTTACCTGCTCTATGATCTCCCATTGATCGTTCATCGCAATCACCTCGGCGGCGCCCGCTTTCTTTGCGAGTTCCAGCGCGAAGGGGCGCCGAGCGACGGCAATCACCCGCGCACCCGCCTTGACGGCGAGTTGTGTCAGCAATGCGCCCAGGAAGCCGATGCCGACGATTGCGACAGTCTGGCCAGCTTGGATGTCGGCCCGCTTGAATATGTTCATGGCGCAGCCGAGCGGCTCACCGGGAAAAGGCATGCCTGCAAGTTCGTCTGGCAGCTTCACCACGGCATCGGCTTCGGCAATGTCGTGGGTGGCATAGCTGTGATAGGAAAGTGCCGCGACGCGGTCACCGATGGCGAACTCCGCAACGTCCTCCCCTACTGCATCAATGATGCCCCAGCCTTCGTGCCCGAGCCCGCCAGGTTCGGTGGGAAACTTCATCCATTCCGGGCCAGCCCAGGGGGTAAGGTTGGAGGCGCAGACCCCGCAACCTTCCAGACGCACCCGCACCTGGCCTGCGCCCGGCTCCGGTAGTGGACGGCTTTCCACCACCACTGCCCCAGGCCCGGTGACTACCGCTGCCTGCATGACAGCGGGTTTGACAACGGCAACATTCATTATGGCAGCCTTTCTCTATTCCCGCTCAACGAACTTGTTGAACCGGCTGGTCCCACCATCGCTGGTTTTGTCCTGATAGAGAAAGGCAAGATTGTTACTGTCGAAAATCTCGAAGAACTGGCCCCAGGAAATTTTGGTCAGGTTTTCCTCGGGTTCACCGAAGTCGATGCGCAGAATGCCGCCGTCTCCCTTGGTGTCAACCATTGCCGGGTGACCGTCGCGCGCCTCCGCCCAACTCCGGATCTCCTCGTGATTGGTGGTGGTTTGCGCACTGCTCATAACGATCTCCTGCTTGGACGCTTCAGCTGATCTGCCGAAACCGGCAACCATCTTCTCCCTCTGCAACTTGCATATCGCCTTCGGGGTTCCTGCTGACAGACCTCCGTGAGCCAGAAGAGCATGGCGCCCAGCGTCTCGTCGGTAGCCGGCAGTTTAGGGCACCCGCTCAACCTTGGACTCATTCATGTGGGGGACCAGGGGGGCGATGGGGTTAACTCATGATAAGTTTGCGGCAGACCGTTGTGCCCATGCCCTTGCAGCGTTCAGGCGGTCTCAACAGCGCAAGCCATGCAGATTCCTTGAGTTTCGCCGCTCCCAAGGTAGTTTGCGCGGAAGGTTCGATCACAACTGCTTTCGTGGCAGCAGCACAGAACAGGGAACTGTGCGTTTACTCCAGACTTCCTGATGCAGGTACTTACATCCTAGCGTCAGGTGCAGAATGAAACATGTTCTCGTCACGGGTGGCTGCGGTTTTATCGGCCGCTATGTCACTGAGGAACTGCTCTCCCAAGGCTACAAGGTTCGTGTTCTCGATAGCCTTGTCGATCAGGTCCATGGTGATACAGCCCCCAGCATTGCCGAGGGCGTAGAACTCATCCGCGCTGATGTCCGCGACAAGGCAGTCGTATCCGATGCCCTTAAGGACATCGACGGCGTCATCCACCTGGCAGCTGAAGTCGGTGTTGGCCAGTCGATGTACGAGATTGCTCGCTATGTGGGAGGCAATGATCTCGGCACCGCTGTTCTCTTAGAAGCCATGATCGGTCAACCGATCAAGCGCATCGTGGTGGCCTCCTCCATGAGCGTCTATGGTGAAGGGCTCTACCAAGGCGATAATGGTGAGCGCTTCAGCGCCGTTCGCCGGCGGCAGACGAGTATCAAGGCCGGGCAGTGGGACCCGACCGGCCCCAACGAAGAGCAATTATCGCCAATTCCCACCGACGAGCAGAAGCCTGTCGACCTCGCATCCATCTACGCTCTGACCAAATATGCACAAGAAAAGTCGGTGCTGATCTACGGCGATGCCTATGGCGTGGATGCGGTCGCCCTGCGACTTTTCAACGTCTTCGGTCCGGGTCAAGCGCTCTCCAATCCCTATACCGGTGTGCTGGCCAATTTCGCCTCGCGCCTGATCAACGGTCAGCCGCCGATGATCTTCGAAGACGGCCAGCAACGGCGCGACTTCGTCCATGTTCGCGATGTCGCCCGGGCTTTCCGCCTTGCACTGGAACAGAAATCGGCCGCCGGCCATGTCATCAATGTGGGTAGCGGCAACGCTTATACCATCACCGAAGTGGCCACCATGTTGGCCGCGGCCATGGGCATGCCCGAAGTATCGCCGGACATCATGAACAAGGCCCGTTCTGGCGACATCCGTAACTGCTATGCCGACATCTCCAAGGCGCGCGATCTTTTGGGCTTTGAGCCCAAGCACCGCCTCGAGGATTCGCTCGGCGAACTGGCCGATTGGGTTCGCCAAGCCCAGGCGGTGGACCGAGGTGCCGAGATGAAGCGCCAGCTGGAGGAGCGGGGTCTGGTATCATGACCTCAACGACTTCCCGACCGGCCAGGGGCGGGCCCGTCGTCATAACCGGTGGCTCCGGGTTCATCGGCTCCAATCTCGCGGATGCTCTGCTGAGTTCCGGGAATGATGTGGTCATCCTCGACAATTTCAGCCGCCCGGGCGTGAAGCAGAACCTTGAGTGGTTGCAAGCCAAGCATGGGAGCAAGGTGCGCGAAGTCGCTGCCGACATTCGCGATGCCGCCAGCATTGACCCGGTGATCGCCCAAGCAAGTGCGGTCTTTCACCTCGCCGCCCAGACCGCCGTCACCACAAGCCTTGTCGACCCCTTGGACGATTTCGAGGTGAATGGCCGGGGCACGCTCAATGTTCTGGAAGCCGTGCGCAAGGCTCGCACCAACGCACCAGTGATCTTTTCGAGCACCAACAAAGTCTATGGCGGCCTGGCCGATATGCGGCTCGTCGATCGAGACGGTCGGCACATGCCCGCCGATGACTTGATGCGCGCGCGGGGCGTGAGCGAGGAACGCAAGCTCGACTTCTGCACCCCCTATGGCTGCTCCAAGGGCGTGGCCGATCAGTATGTGCTCGATTATTCGAACTCCTATGGCATTCCTACGGCTGTGCTGCGGATGAGCTGCATCTATGGGCCCCGCCAGTTCGGGACAGAGGACCAGGGTTGGGTGGCCCATTTCCTGATCCGGGCGCTGCAAAACCAGCCAGTGACCCTCTATGGTGACGGCAAGCAGGTGCGCGATGTGCTGCATGTCAGTGATGCAATCGCGGCTTATCTTGCGGTGCTCGACAACATCGATTGGCTCAAGGGCCGTGCCTTCAATCTCGGAGGCGGACCACGCAATGCTGTCAGCCTCAACATGGTGCTGGCGGAGATCGAGCAGATTGTTGGCCATGCCGTGCCAGTCACGCACGCTGATTGGCGCGAGGGCGACCAACTCTACTTCGTCGCCGACACCGGGCGCCTTGAAACCGATTTGGGTTGGAAAGCCAAAATCAGCTGGCGCGATGGGCTTCGTGACCTTGCCGACTGGCTGGCAGCGGAACGGTTCGGCCGGCGTGATGCTGCCCAAAGGGTAAGCGCATGATTGGACTGTCCGTCCCGCTCCCCAGCCCGCATACCTCTTCGACATTGGCCCTAACGCACACCCCGCGCATTCTCATGACAGTCGACGCGGTGGGGGGCGTGTGGCGCTATGCCATGGATTTGGCAGGAGCGATGCGACCGCATGGCTATGAGTTCGTGTTCGCCGGTTTCGGCCCTGCGCCCTCCCCTGCCCAGAAGGCAGAGGCGAAAGGGTTGGGAGAACTTGCCTGGTTCGATGCGCCACTCGATTGGACGACGCAGCACGAAGCCGAACTCGACCGCATTCCCGCTCTCCTCGAGCAACTGGTTGACCAACGCGACATCGATCTGGTCCATCTTAACCTGCCGTCCCAGGCGGCAGGGCTGAGCCTCAGTGTTCCCGTACTGGTCGTGTCGCATTCCTGCGTGGTCACATGGTTTGCTGCGGTGCGGCAGAGCGGAGTTCCAGCGGACTGGCAGTGGCAGCAACGCCGCAATCAAGCGGGCTTCGATGCCGCTGATGCCGTGATCGCGCCGAGCAATGCCCATGCCGCGATGTTGCGGAAGAGCTACGGCGCAATCCCTGCACTCAACGTTGTCTACAATGGTGCGACCCTCGCATCAGGCTCTTCAAACAAAGATCCTGTGGTCTTCGCTGCAGGCCGCTGGTGGGATGACGGCAAGAATGGCGCCGTTCTGGACCAAGCAGCAGAGCACGCGACTTGGCCCATAACCATGGCTGGCGCCACCAGGGGGCCAAACGGGCAATCTCGAGAGTTTCACCACGCCGACCTCCTCGGGGAACTCCCGCATGGTGAGGTGATGGAGTGGATGGGCAAAGCCGCCATTGTGGCGTCACCCTCGCTTTATGAGCCCTTCGGCTTGGCGCCCCTGGAGGCAGCGGGCGCCGGCGCGGCCTTGGTGCTCGCCGACAATCCCACCTACCGAGAGCTTTGGGAGGGTGCCGCATTGTTCGCGGCCTGCAATGATCCTGAGGCGTTCGCGGCAGCCATCAACACGCTGGCCAATGATGCGACCCTCAGGGCAGACCTCGCCGCCAAAGCGCAGCATCGCGCTGGCCGCTACACTCTCGCCGCCCAGTCCCAGGCCATGCAGGACGTCTATGACCACCTGCTGCAGCCCAATCCAGTAGTACGAACGGCCTGAGGTCTGGCGATGCGATTTGTCTTTTACACCCATTCTCTCGTGTCGGACTGGAACCACGGCAACGCCCATTTCCTGCGTGGCGTCATGCGCGACCTGCTGCGACGCGGGTACAAGGCCACCGCACTTGAGCCAATCGACGCCTGGAGCCGAGAGAACCTCCTCCAGACGCAAGGTCCCGCCGCCGTTGAGCGCTTTCGCAATGACTTTCCCGAGCTTTGCTCGCAGCGCTATGGGGCCGATTTCGACCACGAGGCAGCGCTAGCCGACGCCGATGTGGTGTTGGTGCACGAGTGGACCGACCCCGCACTGATTGCCCGCATCGGGCGTATGCGCCGCGACGGCGCTCGCTTCACCCTCCTCTTCCACGACACCCACCATCGTGCGGTTTCCGCCGAGCAGGACATCGGCGGGATGGACCTCAGTGACTATGATGGCGTGCTCGCGTTCGGCGAAACGCTGCGGCAGCGCTATCTCCGCGCCGGGTGGGGCAAGCAGGTATTCACCTGGCATGAAGCTGCCGACGACATCCTCTTCCAGCCTCATCCAGAAATTGCACGCGAGAAGGACCTGATCTGGATCGGCAATTGGGGCGACGACGAGCGCACTGCTGAAATTGCCGAGTTCCTGATTGAGCCGGCGGCCGCGCTGCAGCTCATCGGCACGGTGCGCGGCGTGCGCTATCCAGACGCCGCAATCGACGCGCTTGGAACCGCCGGACTCGACTACCAGGGCTGGATCGCCAACGCCGACGCGCCCAAGGCTTTCGCCCAGCATCGCGTCACCATGCACATCCCTCGTCGACCCTATGTGGAGTCGCTCCCCGGCATCCCCACAATTCGAATGTTTGAGGCACTGGCGAGCGGCATTCCGTTGATCTCAGCGCCCTGGGATGATGCCGAAAGCCTCTTCCGCCCGGGACAGGACTTTCTCTTCGCCAGGAATGGCTTGGAGATGCAGGCGCTTCTCCAGGAGTTGCTCTCAGATCATGGTCGCGCTGACGCGCTGATCGCCGCCGGCCTCGAGACCATCAGGGCCCGGCACACCTGCCGGCACAGGGTCGATGAACTGCTGACGGTTCTTAAGCAGGTCGGCACCACCCAAGTCACAGATCAACTCGCAAATGCGGAGGCCGCGAAATGAAGATCGCCTTTTATGGATCGAGCCTGCTCTCCGCCTATTGGAATGGAGCCGCAACCTACTATCGCGGCATGCTGCGGGCCCTAAGCGCCAAGGGATACGACATCACCTTCTATGAGCCTGACGTCTATGATCGGCAGAAGAACCGTGACATCGATCCACCAGGCTGGTGCAAGGTGGTGGTCTACAAGGGCACCGTCCAGACGCTCAAGGAAGTGGCAGCCCACGCCGTCGAAGCGGACATTGTGGTCAAAGCTAGCGGCGTCGGCTTCGAGGATGATCTGTTGCTCGAAGAGGTGCTGCGCGCCTGCCGACCTGGAGCGTTGAAGATTTTCTGGGACGTCGACGCGCCAGCGACCCTGGCTGAGCTGCGCGCCGCCCCTGAACACCCACTGCGCCGGGCATTGCAAGGCATCGATCTGGTTCTCACCTATGGTGGCGGAGATCCGGTCGTCCATGCCTATCGTGAACTGGGCGCAAGCGAGTGCATTCCTATTTACAACGCCCTTGATCCAGAGACCCACCATCCCGTGGCGCCCAATATTCGGTTCCGCGGCGACTTGGGCTTCCTAGGCAATCGCCTGCCCGATCGCGAAGCGCGCGTTGAACACTTCTTTCTTGAGCCGGCTACCCGTACTCCGCTGCAGCGTTTTCTGCTGGGTGGTTCCGGCTGGGGCGATAAATCCATGCCAGCCAACGTCTCCTATGTTGGCCATGTCGGCACGGGCGACCACAATGCCTTCAATGTTACGCCCAAGGCGGTGCTAAACATTTCGCGCGAGAGCATGGCGGAGAATGGCTTCTCCCCCGCCACGCGTGTGTTCGAGGCTGCCGGGGCTGGCGCCTGCCTCATCACCGACTACTGGGAAGGCATTGAGCTGTTCCTTGAACCGAACACAGAAGTGCTTGTCGCCCGCGATGGTCAGGACGTCGCCGATCATCTCGCTGCACTCACGCCAGAGCGTGCACAGACTATCGGCAAGGCAGCGCTCGACCGGGTCTTACGGGAACACACCTATACCCATCGGGCCGAGGAGGCGGACCGCATCTTCCGCGATCGGGTGCGCTCGTCGATGGAGGCCGCTGAATGAACCAGTCCTATGACCTCGTCGTCATCGGCCTCAGCCTTTCATCATCCTGGGGCAACGGGCACGCCACGACCTTTCGGGCGCTCCTGCGTGGCCTCAAGGCGCAAGGTAGCCGTGTGCTCTTTCTCGAGCGCGACGTGCCTTGGTACGCCAGCAATCGCGACCTGCCAGATCCCGATTTCTGCGAGCTGGAATACTTCACGAGCCTTGAAGATTTGGCGGAGCGCTTCGGCCCGACTTTGCAGGCTGCCGATGCGGTAATGATCGGCTCTTACGTCCCTGAAGGGGTGGCGACGATTGACGCCGTAGCGGCATTGGAGCCCCAAGTGCTCTGCTTCTACGACATCGACACACCGGTCACCTTGGCCAAGCTCGAACGTGGCGATGAAGAATATCTGGCTCGGCGGCAGATCCCGATTTTTGACATCTACTTCTCCTTCTCCGGCGGTCCGGTGCTTGATCGCCTGGAGCAGCAATACGGCGCGCGTGCCGCCCTGCCGCTCTATTGCTCGGTAGACGCCAAACGTTACCAGAACACTGGGGAGCTGGAGCATTGGGACCTGGGCTATCTCGGCACCTATAGTCCAGATCGGCAGCCGGTTCTGGAAAGGCTCCTGATCGAGCCTGCCCGGCGCCTGCCGCAGATGCGGTTCGTGGTTGCGGGACCACAATATCCCGCCGAGATCGACTGGCCGGAAAACGTAGAACGCATCGAGCACCTGCCGCCGGCCGAGCATGCCTCCTTCTACAGCCGCCAACGCTTCACCCTCAACGTCACCCGCGCCGACATGATCGCGGCGGGCTGGTCACCCAGCGTACGCCTGTTCGAAGCCGCGGCATGCCGCACTCCGGTGATCAGCGATCACTGGGACGGGCTCACCGACTTTTTCCCAGAGGGTGAGGCGATCACGATTGCCCAGAGCAGCGACGATGTCGTCGCAGCGCTGTGCTCAACCTCAAAGGAAAAACGCGCGGCGCTGGCGGGCGCTGCGTACCAACGCGTGATGGAGGGCCACACCGGCACTGAGCGTGCTCGCGACCTCCTCCTAGCGCTGGACCAACACCGCCAACGGCTGCGCACGGCCGTTTGAACAGAAGCGAGGATAACAATGACAATACACTTCGCCGCAGTCCCAAACAAAACGATCCTCGTGGCGGGAGGCGCAGGCTTCGTTGGCTCTCACCTCTGCGACACTCTCTTGGAGCAGGGTCACCGCGTGATCTGTGTGGACAACTTCCAGACCGGATCGATCCGTAATGTGATGCCCCTGCGCAACCATCCCAATTTCGAGTTGATCGAGGCAGATATCTGCCAGCCGCTGAGCGTGGATGAACCGCTGGATCAGATTTATAATCTCGCCTGCCCCGCCTCACCGCCGCAATATCAGGCAGATCCGGTGCACACCATGTTGACGAGTGTGCTGGGCACCACCAATCTGCTGCGGCTGGCGCAGCGCAACGAGGCGGCGTTCCTCCAAGCCTCCACCAGCGAGGTTTATGGCGATCCCGAGCAGCATCCCCAGCAGGAAGACTATTGGGGACACGTCAACTGCACGGGTCCGCGCGCCTGTTATGACGAAGGCAAGCGCGCTGCCGAAGCCTTGTGCTTTGATATGCTGCGGGCCGGACGCGTGGATGCCCGGGTGGTGCGCATCTTCAATACCTACGGCCCGCGCATGAGCCCGGATGACGGTCGGATCGTCTCCAATTTGATCGTGCAAGCACTCCGCAACGATGCCCTCACCATCTATGGCACGGGCGACCAGACACGCTCCTTCTGCTATGTGGCAGACCTCGTGGACGGCCTTATAAAGCTCATGAATGTGGACCCCAATCCTGGCGTCCCGGTCAACATCGGCAACCCTGGTGAGTTTACCATCAATGAACTGGCCGAGATGGTCCTTTCGATGATCACCACCTCCTCGGAAATCGTTCACAAGCCACTTCCAGTGGACGATCCACAGCGCCGCCGTCCCGACATCAGCCGCGCCAAGGCCCTGCTCGGTTGGCAGCCACAGATCCCCTTGGCTGAAGGCCTCGCGCGAACCATTCCCTCCTTCGCGTCCGCGCTACGGGAAAAGGCCAAAGCGCCCGCTCGTCCGACGCGTAGTGACGCAACGATGGGCGTCGAGGTCGGTCTCGGGCACTAGCGTCTCCGGGAACGTGCCGACGCACCGAACATAGCCGTGACTTCGGCGGCAAAGAACCTTAGCGTCAGGGCGCTGCTCCTTTTGGGGCAGCGCCTTTGTTTTCATCCTGATCGACTGTATTCATGCCCTTCAACGACCTTACCCATCCCGCCCTCGGAAGTTACCGCAGCACGGTCGAGACGCCGCAAGACTTCGACGCGTTCTGGGACGCAACCCTGAGCGAGGCTCGTGCACACAGCGGAACAGCGGTCTTCCGGGCCGTTCCCTCTCCCCTCCATCTTGTAGAAGTCTTCGATGTAACCTTCCCCGGGTTTGGTGGACACCCAATAAAGGGTTGGCTGCAACTGCCGCGCCAGCGTCAGGGTCGTCTGCCGCTAGTGGTACAATATGTCGGCTATGGCGGCGGACGCGGCATGGCTCATGAAATGCTGCACTATGCTGTTTCTGGTTTTGCCTACTTCCGCATGGACACCCGTGGGCAAGGAAGCGGCTGGAGCCTTGGCGACACCGCCGACCCGGTGGGCAGTGCTCCGCAAGTTCCCGGCGTGATGACCAAGGGCATCCTCGACAAGCACGATTACTACTACCGACGCGTCTTCACCGATGCCGTCCGCGCCATCGACTCCCTCCTGGTGCACGAGGCGGTCGATCCTGAGCGGCTGGCCGTGATCGGTGGCAGCCAAGGCGGTGGCATTGCTCTTGCCGTAGCCGGTCTCGACCGGAGGGTGCAGTTGGCCGCGCCTGACGTGCCATTTCTCTGCGACTTTCCGCGAGCAGTGCGGATCGCCGCGCGCGATCCCTATGGCGAGATCGCTCGTTTCCTGGCCATGCACCGGGACAAGGTGGAGCAGGTGTTTGCCACGCTCTCCTACTTCGACGGAGTGTGCTTTGCAGCACGCGCAACGGCGCCGGCGCTGTTATCTGCAGGCCTCATGGACACTGTTTGCCCGCCCTCAACCGTTTATGCTGCCTACAATGCCTACGCTGGCGAGAAGACCATTCGTGACTACGAGTTCAACGATCATGAGGGCGGCGGCGCCCTGCACGAGATGGTTCGGCTGGAGTGGCTGCAGCAGCGCCTCTAAGCACCAATTGGGCCGCAGCCAGCTCTCAGGCTGGCTGCGCGGTGCTCCCCGGCTGATCCCATTTGCGCCGTCGCCACTGTAATGCAGCGACCAGACCGATGAGCAGGTAGCCACCGATATATATCCACTCGGGCGCAGGACGATCCGGATTGGGCAGGATCACGCGGTTGACGTTCTCGCCGACCTGCAGCCCCAGCCGTTCGGCTTGGCTCCGGAAGCGTACATTGACCACTTGCGTTTGTCCGGCAAAGCTCGTCACCTGCAGGCCAGCGCTCGAGAGGCGCTCGGCACCCAGTCCCGCCTCTCCCAGCGGCAGCCGGACGACTCGGGTGTAATCCTCGCCCGACAGATTGACGCCTGCCACCTCCACGCGCAGGAACGCTCCTGGCGGTGCCACTTCGGCGAGTTCAACGATGTTCTCGGCCGGGGCATCCACCGTAGGCGAGACGATCCGGTCCATGAAGTAGCCGGGCAGGAACAGCATGCCACAGGCAAGCAGCAGTAGCCCCGTCTCGTAGATCCGGCTGCGGCTGATGAAGATCTGCTGTGTTACCGAAACGAAGGCGAGCATGCCCACCAGTGCGCTCACCACGATGAGGATGAGGTGCATCCAATTGGAGACGCCAATAAGCAGCAGCTGATGGTTGTAGATAAAGATCAGCGGCAGGATGGCCGTCCGCATCTCATATCGGAACGCCTGCACACCCGTGCGTACCGGGTCTGCCCTCGATATCGCCGAAGCCGCGAAGGACGCGAGCCCCACCGGCGGTGTCACGTCGGCCATCAGGCCGAAGTAGAAGACGTAAAGGTGCACGGCGACGAGCGCGACAGCCAAGTCGTTCAGGCTGGCCACTTCCACGATCACCGGCGCGATCAGCGTGGCAACGACGACGTAGTTGGCAGTCGTCGGCATGCCCAGACCAAGCACCATGCAGATCAGCGCCGTCATCAAGAGCATGATGATCAGATTGCCCGCGGAGAGGCTGATGACTATTTCGGTTAGCACCAGACCGATGCCGGTCAGGGACACCGTGCCCACGATGATGCCAGCGGCAGCCGTAGCGATGGCAATGCCGATCATGTTGCGCGAGCCTGTGACCATCCCTTCGATCACGTCGCGACCACCCGCGATCGTGGAAGCAAGAAGATCGCTTTGCCCGCGGAACAGCGTAGTGAGGGGCCGCTGCGTCAGCAGCAGGAAGATCAGCGCACAGGTGCCGTAAAACGCCGACAGCCCTGGTGACAGTTCCTCCACCATCAGGCACCAGACGAGAATGAAGACCGGCAGCAGGAAGTGAATGCCCGTGGGCGCCACCTGTAGGGTGTCGGGCAGCTGCACGTCCGCGTTTGGGTCATCCACCTCCAGATCGGGAAAGCGGGCCCGTACCGCGACGAGAGCTACATAGAGGACCAAGGCGCCGATCATGGCGGCCCAGGTTGCAGTCTCGCCGAAGAGCTCACGAGTCCAACCCAGGCCATAATAGACTAAGGCGCAGAAGAGGATAAATCCGGCAACGGTCATGCCGAACAGCGCCAGGCTCATCAGCGCCGAGCGATGGCGCTGGCGCGGCAGTCCCGTAAGGTTTGCCTTCCGCGCCTCGATATCCACCACATAAAAGAGCGAGATATAGGTAAGGAGAGCCGGAATAATCGCGTGCCGCACCACCTCGGCATAAGAGATGCCGACATACTCGGCGATCAGGAAGGCCGCCGCTCCCATGACCGGCGGCATGATCTGCCCGTTAACCGAGGCCGACACTTCGATTGCCCCCGCCTTTACCGGCGAATAGCCAACCCGCTTCATCAGCGGAATGGTGAAGGTACCCGTTGTGACCACATTGGCCACCGACGAACCAGAGATCATGCCGGTGGCGCCGGAACCCAGGACAGCCGCCTTCGCTGGGCCGCCGCGAAAGTGCCCGAGCAGCGCAAAAGCGACCTTGATGAAGTAATTGCCGGCTCCGGCACGCTCCAGCAACGACCCGAACAGCACGAAGAGGAACACGAATGCCGTAGACACACCCAGGGCAACACCGAAAACGCCCTCGGTCGTCAGCCAATATTGCGTTGCTGCACGGCCGATCGAGGCGCCCCGGTGGGCAAAGAGATCAGGGAGGTAGGGGCCGAAGAAAGCGTAGGCAAGAAACAGCATGGCGACGATCGGCAGGGCGATGCCCAGCGAGCGCCGAGCCACCTCAAGCAAGAGAATGACGCCGAGCACGCCCACAACTAAGTCGGTGGTAGTCGGCAGCCCCGGCCTAGCGGCCAGCTCAGACTGGAAGAAGAAGAGATAAAGCGAGCAGCCCGCCGCGACAATGCCGAGCCCCCAATCGACCCACGGCACATGATCGCGTGGCGACCGGCGGAAGGCCGGGAAAGCCGCAAAGACCAGGATCAGCGCAAAGGCGAGATGGATTGCGCGGGCTTCGGTGGCGTTGAACACGCCAATGCGCAACTGGAATGGCAGCGGCGATGCGTACCAGAGCTGAAACAGCGCCCAGGCCAGTGGAACGACGAACAGGATGATACGGGCCCAGCGGCTCTGGGGGTCGCGACCGCCGGTGTCCGTTTCGGCCACCAGCCGGTCGAGTTCCTCCCGGTTGGCCGTGCCCGATGCACCCGGCTCAACCGCAGTTGGTCCACCAGCGCCAGTCTCGTTGCTCATGGCAATCCTATCGCAAAAGACGATGGCGGCTCAGGAGCCGCCATCAAGTTCAGGGTAATGCTATCCGATTATTCGGACAGCCAGCCACGCTCGCGGTAATACCGCTCGGCGCCCGCATGCAACGGAGCCGATAGCCCGTCAACAACCATGTCTTCTTCACTGAGATTCGCTAGCGCGGGATGCAAGCTCTTGAAGGTGTCGAAGTTCTCGAACACCGCGCTGACCAGCGCATAAACGGCGTCTTCAGGTGTTTCGGTGGATGCGGCAAGAGTGGCCAGCACACCGAAGGTCTCCACGTCGTCTTCGTTGTTAGCATAGGTGCCGCCCGGAATGGTCGCCGAGGCGTAGTAAGGGTTGTCTTCGATCAGCTGATCGATTGCATCACCCGTGATCGGCACCAGTTGCGCTTCGCAGGTCGTGGTCGGGTCGGCGATGTTGGCGGAAGGATGACCAACGCCATAGAAGAACGCGTCGATCTGGTTGTCGCAGAGTGCGGGACCATGCTCGTCGGGGCGCAGTTCCGAAGCCAGGCTGAAATCATCGCGCGACATTTCCATGGCGTCGAGGATGATGTCCATGGAAGTCTGCGTGCCCGAACCAGGTGCACCGACATTGACGCGCTTGCCCGCGAGATCTGCGAACTCCTCGATCTCAGCGTCAGCACGAGCGACCAGCGTAAAGGGCTCTGGATGAAGCGAGAACACAGCGCGCAGGTCGCCCCACGCGCCGGCGTCGGCGAAATCTTCCTCACCCTCAACCGCGTAGTACATCACGTCCGACTGCGTGACGCCGAAATCAAGTTCGCCCTGCCGAATTGCATTGAGGTTGTAGACCGAGGCCGCAGTTGATTCCACCGAGCACCGGAAGCCGTGCTCGTCACGTGTCTGGTTCATCAGGCGGCAGATGGCACCACCGGCAGCATAGTAGACACCCGTGACGCCGCCCGTACCAATGGTGATAAACTGTTGCTGTGCCTGCGCAGCGCCGGTACCGGCGAGCAGCGAAGCGGTGAGCAGCCCCAGGAGCTTGTACTTCATTTCGTCTTCCTTCCGTCTTACATCGCAGTCGCCCGGAAGTGGCCGACCTTGTTCTTGGTAACGGCAAACGCCGTAGCCGGAGTGCATTAAGAGGAAAATCAATCTCCTAAGCAACCCTTTTGGATTAGGAGGAGATGTTTTTGGCGCTGCAACAGAGTAGGATCTTCTCTGAGACGCACAATCGATAAGGCTATGTGAATCGTGAAGATCATCGTCATTGGTGCTGGGATCATCGGCATGAGCACCGCCTGGCGGCTGCTGCAGGACGGTCACGAGGTCACCGTTCTTGATAGCGCCTCCTCGACCGGGCAAGGCTCGAGTTTCGCCAATGGGGCGCAACTCAGCTACTCCTATGTTGCGCCGCTTGCAGATCCGTCGGTGTGGCGCCAACTGCCCAAGCTTCTCACCGATCCTGCGTCCCCGGTCCAGTTTCGGCCGGGCGCCGACTACTTTCAGTATCGTTGGCTCCTCAGCTTTCTTGCCGCTTGCAACCAGCGCCAGGCCTACGAGACGATTGAACGCCTTGGTGACCTCGCTAGCCGAAGCCGGCAACTGCTGCATGAGAGCGAGGACCTGCGAACGGCAGAGTTCAACTGGTCGCAAACGGGCAAGCTCGTCGTCTATAGCGCCGAGCCAGGTTTGGCCGCTGCCCGCCGACAGGCCGACCACCAGATCGCCAGTGGAACCGACAAGCGCGCCCTGACCACCGACGAGTGCCTCACCCTAGAGCCGGCACTCGCATCCATTGCGCACCGCCTAGTGGGCGGCCTCTTCTCGCCCGGTGACGAGACGGCCGACGCACTACTGCTCTGCCGCGAGCTGGAGCGCCTGATCACCAGCCCCGACAAACCCGCAACGATGCTCTACGATACCCGCGTCGAGCGGATCCGCCGCGAAGGGCGCAAGATCGCAGGCCTCGAAACCAGCCGCGGCAAGATGGAGGCGGACCTTTATGTGCTGGCAGCCGGAGTTCAATCCCGCGCCTTGGGCCGAACCGCCGGGATCAACCTGCCGATCTACCCGATAAAGGGCTATAGCCTTTCGGTTCCGATCGCGTCGAGCGCCGCCGCGCCGAGTGTGAGCGTAACCGACATTGCCCGCAAGGTCGTGCTGGCTCGGCTCGGGTCCACTCTCAGGTTGGCAGGCGCCGCTGACCTAGTCGGCACCGACCTCAAGATCGACACAAGGCGCACCGGGCAGCTAATAGCGGACGCCAAAGCCGATTTCCCTGCTGCGGCAAACTGGGATGATGCTGTGCTCTGGGCTGGCCTTCGCCCCGCCACGCCAACGGGGCAGCCGATCATTGGCGAATGCGGTATCGATAATCTCCGCCTCAATGTGGGGCATGGCGCCCTAGGCTTCACCTTGGCTTTGGGCTCCGCCGACCAGTTGGCACGCGATATCTAGCAGGGCCGTGTTACGGGGAAGGTGAGGCGTACAAGGCGGGATAGCGCTTTCCGGTGCTCATGGTGCTGATTGGCCCTTGGCCGCCGAAAAGCTAAGCGTGTAATTGTCGAGTGTGCCCGGCAGCCGTTCCGGCCTCAACCGGTCGATCTGCTCGAAGCGCAGGCTCATTTGGGTGACGAGCCGGCGCAAGGCCAAAGTCGCCACCATGGGAACGAAGTCCGCAGCGGGGCAAACGACCGTTCCATGGCTGAACGGGAAAAAGGCGAGGTCCGGACGAGAGATGCCGTCGGCCCACAGGCTGGGATTGAAGGTATGGGCATCGGTCAGCATTTCGTCATCTCGATGAAAGAATGGCGCGAAGATGATGACGTGGGTGGCAGGGTCGAGATGGCCCTCGGCCCAGTCAACCCGCTGTGTTGTTTCCCGCAATATGGCGGGCGTTGTCGGCCACAGCCGCAGTGCTTCAAAGTAGCAGGCTTTGAGGAGGGGGAGCCGAGGGGCGCTCTCGTCCTTCGTCGCTACCAGCTCCTGGCGCACCTGGGCTTCAGCGTCAGGGTGGGCCGAAAGCAACGCCAAGGTCCTGAAGCTGGCCATGGCGCCTGGATCGAAGGCAAAGAGATACTGCGGGAGTTGATGGTGCGGCTTCTGCTCGGGGTTCGCACAGGCTGCAGCCATTCGCGCAGCGAGGCTGCCAGGCTGGGCGCGTTCGACATAGCCGTGGAGCCGCTTCAGCACCGTTTTCCGCTTGGCGCGATCCTTGGGACGGAGAAAAGCGTAGTTCCCTCTATAGCGCAAATCCTGGAGCATGTCGGTGAGCTCGGCATCCTCCCGCGCCGCGTCGCCAAGCACTATCCGCCGGACCATGCGGAACCAGCCGATAAAGAAAGTGTCCCAGTCCAACGTCCCTTTGCTGGTGGCCTCGTTAGCTACCGCATCCATCTCCTCGGTGATGACGACTGACAAATGCGCGGCCAACGAGTGCATTTGGCATCCGGTTTCAAGCGTCTGCTCGTTGAGCTGACGCCTGATGCTCCGTGCCGGACCGTGCGAGGCCAGCACCACGAAAGGCTCGAAGTGCCCCAATGCTGCGACTTTCTCCATGCTCGCGGCTTTGAAGGGCTCCGGTGACCTCTCGAGCACTGCCGTTACGTCCTCGCGCGACAGCAGCACCGCCTGCGCGCGAAACGGGATCTTGAGCAGCAATGGACCCGGCCCATATTTGCGCCGTAGCTCTTGCATCCGCAGGACCGCCTTATCGTCGATGTTTTCCCGTTCCGCGAAACCCACTACCTTCCTGCGTCGGATCAACGGACCTTTTGCCAGGGTCGGAACCAACACATCCTTGAGGAATGCAATAGTGTCGGCGAGGCTTGCCCGAGAGACAGCGTGCACAGAAGAGAAGCTAGCGGCGGGTCCCGATTCCATTGAGCTTTGTCCAGTCCTAGTTCTGCAGAAGAATGGTGACGTGGTCACTCACTGCCCTGCCCGCCGCAATATGCGCGGCTCTGTTCGCCAATGTTGCAGTGGACCAGGGGTTCCCACAGGGTTTGTTCCCGCTCGGTTGGGCGCCAGATGTTGCCTTCAGGAGCGGAGCGTTTTCCGTCCCTAGAGCACCTGTTGCACCTCATGGGAGAAGTGTGATGCCTTCCCCGGAGGATGTGCCCCGTGTCGCCTGAGGGCCCCAGTTTCGAGCGTTAATCCACCGTTCACCTAACCTCCAGCTGCAAAGAAACCGCCGAACGCCAGCACCGTTGGTCGCCGTCAAGCCGCCCAAGGGAGACAGCCATGGCCCGGTCTAGAATCGACGCAGAAATAGAGCGCTTCAGACGCGTCCTATCGGCATGGCAATGGATGTCGGAGCTTTCGGAAGATCCCGACGAAGTCGTGCGGCTTCTCAACATCGACGTCCGCAAAATCGGCGAACTCGCATACGAATACGCTGACCACGCCGCCGAATTGCTGGAAGTGATGGACGACTACAAACAGCTCGCCACCCAGGTGCAGGACAGAACCGAAAACCGCCGGCGTGCTCTCGCGAGCAGCTCCTTCACGCAATTCGCAGAGCAGAATGGATCGTGCGCCCGGACCAGCCTGGTCCGCAGCCGAAATCTAGAACCCGGCCGTCCGAGCTTAGCGGCAGCTGGACATGACACAGGTAACCAGGGCACCCCGCTAACGCTGAACTCCTGATGCAGCCGTGCCCGCGCGACAAGCTGAGTGCTGTTGGAATACTGCTGCGCCGCCGACCGGCAGCTTACGGATCACCGTTCGGGATAGCAGACGTTGTACTTTGTGGCTTGCGGGCATTGCCGCGCTCGAGAGTTCAAGTGCGCGGCAGCGCTTAGGCTTGTCCTCTTGCTTAGGTGCTCAATAGCCACGGTTGATGGGTGCAGCAAGGCGAAAGCATGCTTAAGCGCCGATTAAGTGCCGCCGAGGTACAGTTCACCTCGCTCGCGGCAGTCGGCTTGCGATCATGGCACCGGACTTTGATCCACGAACGTTCGGGTTTCGAAAGCTCAGCGATTTGGTGCGCGGCACCAACAAGTTCGATGTCGAGCAAGCTGCTGGTGGACCGGTGCGCATTCGCGCCCGCTGATCCACTCTGCCTGCACCCGCGCTGCTCCTACGGCCCTCACTGGCGGGGCTGGCTACCAGCCCGTTATGCCCCTCGCTGGGCGCTTACCGGTGGCCGTCACATCGTCGATGTAGATGGCGACATCCATGCCGGACCGTAAAGCCAGATCACGGCAAGCTAGGCGGGCCTTCGGCACATCCTCATAGGCGTAGTCGAACTGCATAACCGCGATCTGCATATCCTTGAAGGCGGAGTTCGCCACATTTGCATCAAGCCAGCCGTTGCGATCCATGTCGCGGCTAGCGAACAGCATGGCCTTGGACCACTCACCCACGAACTGCATGACTGCCAGCCGAAGATTGGCACAATCGCGTTGCCCTTGTTGTTCATTGGCATGGGCAGGACCGATCAAAGACAGAAATGCCAGGAACAGCACAATGGCCGTCCCCGGCACCCGGAGGTATCTGGTGAGTACCGGGATCAACCGGTCTTGCGCAGCATGTGGCCGCGTTCTGCGGCAGCAGCCGGAAGCTGGGTGTCGAGTTCGCCGGCACGTACAGCTTCGGTCAGGGTGTCGAGAATTTGCGGCAATGCGGCAAGCTCCCCGACAGCGATTGCGTTCTTGTCTTTAGCGAATTCTATTGGCTTGCCCGCGTAGCGCAGGCCAAAGAAGGTCTGGCCGCTGGGATCGTGTCCTTCGGCGTGGTGTAACTGAGGCAGGGCCTCCACGCATATCCGGCTTGGCCGGGTTGGTCAGCGTGCGGGGACTGCCGGCAGGCTGACGAGGGGATCATCGCTCAAATGGGCAACGGATTCCAGCGACATGTATCTGGCGCGCTGCACAGCCCACTCATCGTTTTGCTCGAGCAGGATGGCGCCCACGAGCCGGACGATGGCATCCTCGTTGGGGAAGATGCCCACCACCTCGGTCCGGCGCTTCACCTCGCCATTGACCCGTTCTATCGGGTTGTTCGAGTGAAGCTTGGCCCGATGCTCCTTGGGGAAGCTCATATAGGCGAGGACGTCGTGCTCGGCCTCATCCATGATGGTGGCGAGCTTGGGCACGCGAGTGCGGATCTGGTCGGCAACGGCGCGCCATTGGATACTTGCGGCCTCAGGGGTCTCCTGGGCGAAGGCTGTAGCGATAAAGGCGCTGGCCACCCGGCGACCGCTCTTGCCAGCATGAGCAAGGACGTTGCGCATGAAGTGAACCCGGCAGCGTTGCCAGGTTGCACAAAGGACCTTGGTGACAGCCGCCTTGATGCCTTCATGAGCATCGGAGATGACCAGCTTCACGCCTCGTAGGCCGCGGCGGGTCAGCTTGCGCAGGAACTCGGTCCAGATCGCCTCGGCTTCCGAGGTGCCGATCTCCATGCCCAGCACCTCGCGTCTACCATCGGCGTTGACGCCGATAGCCATGATGGCAGCCACCGAGACAATGCGGCCACCCCGGCGCACCTTGAGGTAGGTGGCGTCGATCCACAGATAGGGCCAATCGCCCTCGATCGGTCGGTCCAGGAACGCTTTAACCTTACCGTCGATCTCCTCGCATAGCCGGCTCACCTGGCTTTTGGAGATGCCGCTCATGCCCATGGCCTTGACCAGGTCATCTACCGAGCGGGTGGAAATGCCTTGGATGTAGGCTTCTTGGATCACTGCCGTCAGCGCCTTCTCCGCCATCCGGCGCGGCTCAAGAAAGCCAGGGAAGTAGCTGCCCTTGCGCAGCTTGGGGATGCGCAGCTCGACTGTGCCGGCTCGTGTCTCCCAGTCCCGTTCGCGGTAGCCATTGCGCTGGACCCGCCGCTCAGTGCTCTTCTCGCCATAAGCGGCGCCGGTGGCAGCGCTAACCTCCAGCTCCATCAACCGTTCAGCAGCAAAGCCAATCATCTCGCGCAGAATATCGGCGTCGGGGGTCTTCTCTACCAGCGTGCGCAGGTTCATCATCGAGTCGGTCATCGGTGGTCCTTCAGGTGCAGGGTTGGGGTAAGCAACCAGACCTTACCGGAAATCCGTCGATGACCACCCAGCCGCTCGCTCGCTACGGCGCTCGTAATGGCGCGCTCGCGAGCGGCTTGACCAGCTCAGTTACACCACGTCCCGGGACACGACCGCCGCTGGCGTCAATAAACCAGCCTGCACGCAACCGTTTGGGCGCTTCCACCTGCACCCGCTGACCCTCATCAGTCTTGCGCCACACCATGTGGGTCGGAGCATAGTTGGTCTGCCCCGCATTAGCGGTCCAAGGTTATTGTTAGTGCATAGTTGGACTTGATGTCACCACAGGCGGAGTTGATCCGCTCTGGGTTGGCGGCCATGAGATGACCTCTGGCGCCGGCGGTCTGTAGCCAAGCGAAGAGTGCGGTCTGGCCACGTTGTAGTGGCACCGCCATGCTTCGATGACGATCTTGGCTTCCTTGAGGGTGTAGAAGATTTCGCCATTGAGCAGTTCATCACGGAGCTTGGAGTTGAAGCTCTCGCAATAGCCGTTCTCCCAAGGGCTACCTGGCAGGATGTAGGCGGTCTTGGCGCCTATGGCAGCGATCCATTCCCGCACGGCCTTGGCGACGAACTCGGGGCCGTTATCTGAACGAACATGTGCCGGGGCTCCGCGCAGGATAAAGAGGTCCGTGAGCACGTCTATGACGTCGACCGCCTTGAGCCTGCGATTAACCCGGATGGCCAGGCACTCCCTGGTAAACTCGTCGATCACGTTGAGCATGCGGAACTTTCTGCCACTGTGGGTTCTGTCCTCGACGAAGTCGTAGGACCAAACATGGTTGGGATGCTCAGGCCGCAGCCGGATACAGGATCCGTCGTTGAGCCAGAGTCGCCCGCGCTTGGGTTGCTTTTGTGGAACCTTGAGCCCCTCTCGTCGCCAGATCCGCTCCACTCGCTTGTGGTTCACCGCCCAGCCGGACCGATGCAGCATCGCCGTGATCCGGCGATAGCCATAGCGGCCATATTCGGTAGCGAGAGCAATGATATCGGCAGTCAGTGCCGCTTCATCCTCGCGGGTCTTTGGGAGCTTGCGCTGAGTGGATCGATGTTGTCCCAGAACCCGGCATGCGCGTCGCTGCGAGATGCCGAACTGGGTGACAACGTGCTCCACGCACGCACGGCGACGAGCGGGGCTCAGTAGTTTCCCCGGGCGGCCTCTGCCAATATCATCTTGTCCAGCGTCAGGTCCGATACGGCTCGTCGCAAGCGGGCATTCTCAGCCTCCAGCTCCTTGAGCCGCTTCACCTGATCGCCCTTGAGCCCACCATATTCCTTGCGCCAGCGGTAGTACGTCACCTCCGTCACAGCTATCGCCCGCACCGCCTCCGCAACCGTCTTCCCCTGCGCGGTTAGCACGTCAATCTGACGAAGCTTGGCGACTATCTCTTCAGCCGTAGGCGGTCGTGTCCCGGGACGTGGTGTAACTGAGCTGGTCAAGCCGCTCGCGAGCGCGCCATTACGAGCGCCGTAGCGAGCGAGCGGCTGGGTGGTCATCGACGGATTTCCGGTAAGGTCTGGTTGCTTACCCCAACCCTGCACCTGAAGGACCACCGATGACCGACTCGATGATGAACCTGCGCACGCTGGTAGAGAAGACCCCCGACGCCGATATTCTGCGCGAGATGATTGGCTTTGCTGCTGAACGGTTGATGGAGCTGGAGGTTAGCGCTGCCACCGGCGCCGCTTATGGCGAGAAGAGCACTGAGCGGCGGGTCCAGCGCAATGGCTACCGCGAACGGGACTGGGAGACACGAGCCGGCACAGTCGAGCTGCGCATCCCCAAGCTGCGCAAGGGCAGCTACTTCCCTGGCTTTCTTGAGCCGCGCCGGATGGCGGAGAAGGCGCTGACGGCAGTGATCCAAGAAGCCTACATCCAAGGCATTTCCACCCGCTCGGTAGATGACCTGGTCAAGGCCATGGGCATGAGCGGCATCTCCAAAAGCCAGGTGAGCCGGCTATGCGAGGAGATCGACGGTAAGGTTAAAGCGTTCCTGGACCGACCGATCGAGGGCGATTGGCCCTATCTGTGGATCGACGCCACCTACCTCAAGGTGCGCCGGGGTGGCCGCATTGTCTCGGTGGCTGCCATCATGGCTATCGGCGTCAACGCCGATGGTAGACGCGAGGTGCTGGGCATGGAGATCGGCACCTCGGAAGCCGAGGCGATCTGGACCGAGTTCCTGCGCAAGCTGACCCGCCGCGGCCTACGAGGCGTGAAGCTGGTCATCTCCGATGCTCATGAAGGCATCAAGGCGGCTGTCACCAAGGTCCTTTGTGCAACCTGGCAACGCTGCCGGGTTCACTTCATGCGCAACGTCCTTGCTCATGCTGGCAAGAGCGGTCGCCGGGTGGCCAGCGCCTTTATCGCTACAGCCTTCGCCCAGGAGACCCCTGAGGCCGCAAGTATCCAATGGCGCGCCGTTGCCGACCAGATCCGCACTCGCGTGCCCAAGCTCGCCACCATCATGGATGAGGCCGAGCACGACGTCCTCGCCTATATGAGCTTCCCCAAGGAGCATCGGGCCAAGCTTCACTCGAACAACCCGATAGAACGGGTCAATGGCGAGGTGAAGCGCCGGACCGAGGTGGTGGGCATCTTCCCCAACGAGGATGCCATCGTCCGGCTCGTGGGCGCCATCCTGCTCGAGCAAAACGATGAGTGGGCTGTGCAGCGCGCCAGATACATGTCGCTGGAATCCGTTGCCCATTTGAGCGATGATCCCCTCGTCAGCCTGCCGGCAGTCCCCGCACGCTGACCAACCCGGCCAAGCCGGATATGCGTGGAGGCCCTGCCTCAGTTACACCACGCCGAAGGACACGATCCCGTAGGCCGTTTCCTGGGCGTCTGCGTATCCTTTCAAATGGGACCATTCCCATACTTCAAAAAGGACCACTCCTGTGGGGGCAGACCAAGCCAAAGTGGCAGCTTTCAGGAGCCTGCCCGTCTCCTTCTGATGGCAGGAATGGGGTCGGTAGCTGCCACCAACCAGTTGCAACATCCCGCCTGCTATGGTCAGTGCTCGCTCCAGACCGGCCGCAGGTGATCCTTCATCCGTTCATTGCTGACCTGACCGTAGAACTTGTCGATCATTGAAGAGCTGGTGCCGGTATTCCGAGCAAGCGCGAAAACGTCGACCCCATGTGCAAGCTGCTGGCTGATGTAGAAGTGCCGGAACGAGTACAAAGTGCGTCGCACACCACGGTAGTCCGCGACCAGGTCGCAGCACTTGAGCAGCTGTGAGAGGGCATTCCGCGTCGAGCCTAGACGCTGGCCGGAACGCGTCGCAAAGACCGGATCGCTGTCTGCAGATTCCCGTCCGATCTGTTCCGTCCAGAACTGCCATAAAATGTCGAACCAAGTGAGTGCAGCTTCTTGAGCCACAAACGTCCGGCTCTTGGCTTTGCCGTGTACTCGCAGCTTGATGTCACGCTGTCCGAGCGGCTTGTTCCGACCCAGCCGATAATCGAGCACATCGCCCCAGTTGAGGTTCTTGAGTTCTGTGGGTCGCATACCGGAATAAGCCGCGATCATCAGCTGCGCATGCAAGATGGTGCGATCCCATCTGAGGTGCTCGTGGATATCAGCATCGGAAAGCCGCTGAAGACTTGCGCTTACCAACCGCTGAAACTCTTCTGGCGAGAAGCTCGGGCGGTTGTTCGGTGCTTTCGCGCGGTCCAAAGAAATCTCAGGCACCTGACCGCAGTTCAAATAGCCCCACTTAACTCCTTGGCGGAATATCTGCCGCAGCACCACCAGTTCACCACGTTGGCGGCTGACCGTAGGCATGCGCTTTTCTGCCAGTGGTCGGCGGATCGAACGGCCGTTACGCTCGTAGCGGATTTCGGTGATGTCTTTACCGGACCCCGTCAACCAGTATGCCTTGCGCCACTCGAGGTAAGCCTGGATATCCCGCCCTGAGATTGCGTCGATGTCCTTGTCGCCGAAGAAGGCGATCAGGTATCGCCGGATGAAGGCTGGCACGGACTTGCCGTGATAGGCAGCGCGCTCGCCGCGCTCGACCTCATTCTCGAGAAGCTTGATGTAGTCTTCAGCAACTTTCGCGAACGAGGCAGCCTCCACCTTCAAACCGTTTCGCGCTCGGTAGGATGCTTCGAACCAGACTTCATGAGCCTTGCGTTCAGCGACACAGGATCACTGGTCTCCAGCGACTTGCGAACCTGCCCGTGGCCCTTGATGGAAAACCGCACCCACCACTTGCTGGTGCCGGGGCGCTGGAACAATTTGTAAGGCTTTGTTTCTGCCTCGATCATCGCGCACCTCCGGTTATGGAGGTAGCTCAGCTGTGTTGAAAATGTGCTACCCCGCGACGCACGCGCAGGCAATCCGTCAATGCTTTCAAGGAGCAGGATCAGCCGCTGTGCTGGACTGTGCTAGGCATAATGCCAGCACAGTTGGCTCGCAACCAAAAGCTAAAGCACTGATCTACAAGAGAAAAATGGTAGCGGAGGAGGGATTTGAACCCCCGACACATGGATTATGATTCCACTGCTCTAACCAACTGAGCTACTCCGCCCCAAAGGGCGCGCGGGGTTGCCCCGGCGACGCGCTTTACTAGGTTTGCCGCTTCCTCCTGTCAAGCGCTTCGCAGGGGCTTAGTGGCAGGCCTCCAAAGCCGCGATGGCATCACGCACCAGCACCAGATCCTGCTCGAACTTTTCGCGCTCCAGCGCTTTGCGCTCAGGATCGGGGATGCGCAGCAGGTAGGAGGGGTGATTGGTGACGAAGAGCACTGTGCCGTCCTCCATGGTAATCGGCGCGCCCCGCAGCTTGCTGATGGTGGCGGTACGGCCAAGCAGGCTGTGCGCTGCGGTGGCGCCAAGGGCGACGATGACCTTGGGTTTTACGAATCCGATCTCGAGGTTGAGCCAGAACTTGCAAGCCTGGATCTCGCCGGCATCGGGCTTGTTGTGGATGCGGCGCTTGCCGCGCGGCTCGAACTTGAAGTGCTTGACGGCATTGGTGACATAGACGCGACTGCGGTCGATACCGACCTTTTCCACTGCTGCATCAAGGACTTTGCCAGCCGGACCAATGAAGGGCTGACCGGCGAGGTCCTCCTGGTCCCCAGGCTGTTCGCCGACGAACATCACCTGCGCGTGCTCGGGCCCTTCACCGAAAACGGCCTGCGTGGCGTGCTCGTAAAGCGGGCAGCGACGGCACCCCTGGACGGCGGCGCGCGCATCGGCAAGCGAAGTAATTTCGCTTTGCGCTTCAGCGGCTTGCGCGTACTTTTCCGTTTGCTTGACATGCCGCGAGGGAGGCTGGCTGGCTGCGCGCTCGATCATCTGCTGCTCCGCTTGTCTGGCGCCTCGCACCAAGGGAGCAATGAGTTCGGCTTCGGGCAGGTTGCGCCAGTATTTCACCGGCATCTCCGATTTCATGGCCGAGATCTTAAGGCGCGCGGGATTGAAGATGGAGGAGAAGTAAGTCCGCCAGTCCTCCTCCACCGCATCGACCTCCGGTACGTCGGTGCGGCGACCGCCCTCAGCAAAAACAAGGGTTTGGGTGTCCCAATAGACCGAGCGATAGGGCGTAACGATGGCCCAAACCATGCCATCGAAGCGCCGGGCAAAGAAGGGGGCGGTGAGCTCGAGCGAGTAATGTTCGGGCTCGAACCAGGCGGCGAAGCGCTCGAAGCCAGTGTCATCGGTGATCGCCTTGAAGCGCACAAAGGCCTTCATCTTATGGCTGTCGCGCCGCACCGCAGAGGCCATTAGTGTTAGCGTACTGTTGTCCTTATCAGCAGCATTCAGCAGCAGTTGGGGCACTTCCTGTAGCCGCCAGAGCACTCGATAAAGAAGGTCGAACCGCGCCGGATCGGCGTGGTTGATGGCAGTTTGCGCAAGTTCGATGAACTGGCGCGGCACCGAACCGATCGGTCCAGCCGCTTCGGGCAGCATGGCGTCGCCGCCTTCAAAGAGCCCGTTGGCTTCTCCTGGTATACGCCAGGCCACGTTCTCGGGGGATAAACCAGCCGCGAGCAATTGGCGGGCCTTGCCGCGCCACTCGTCGAAATCGTTGAGCGATTGGAGGCGTACCGCGATCATTCTAGAACAGCGCCAATTGCTCTGGCGCGGGCGTGAGCTTTGCCCGCAGGCGCTGATGGTCGGTCAACCCGCCCGGCGTCCAGTCGAGAGCCTCGATAAAGGGTCGCACCTTGTCGATCGATCCGGCAATCCGCGCCACATCGTCAAGCCGGAGCGAATGGTGACGGCGCGTAGCGATGATACGGTCGACGCTGCGCGTTCCCAGACCCGGCACGCGCAGGAGCATGTCGCGGTCCGCACGGTTGACGTCCACGGGGAAGCGCTCGCGATGCTTGAGCGCCCAAGCGAGCTTGGGGTCGATAGCCAGATCAAGCAGTCCATCCTCCCCACCCGCCACGATCTCCGGCACGTCGAAGCCATAAAAGCGGATCAGCCAATCGGCCTGGTAAAGCCGGTGCTCGCGCATCAGCGGCGGCGGCCTGAGCGGCAGGCGCGAACTGGCGTCGGGGATGGGCGAAAAGGCCGAGTAGTAGACGCGGCGCAGCTTATAGCCGGAATAGAGCCCTGCCGCCCGATTGAGGATGGCCCCGTCATTGGCGCCATCGGCACCGATGATCATCTGCGTCGACTGCCCGGCGGGCGCCCACTTTGGCTTGGCGGTCCTGGTCTTGGTTTTGGCTTCTGGTGCGGCTTCATCAAGCTTGCCGCGCACCCGGGCCATGGCGGTGCGGATTTCGCTCGGCCGCTTTTCGGGTGCGAGGGTTTCAAGCGCGATGTCGGTCGGCATCTCAATATTGGTCGACAGCCGATCCGCCCATCGCCCGGCTTCGGCGAGCAGCTCGGGCGCGGCATTGGGAATAACCTTGAGATGAATGTAGCCGGCGAACTGGTGATCTTCCCGCAGCGAGCGCGCCACCCGCACCAGTTCTTCCATAGTGTAGTCCGGCGAGCGGATGATGCCCGAGGACAGGAACAGCCCCTCAATGTAGTTGCGCTTGTAGAAGTCTAGCGTCAGCCCGACAACTTCCTCGACGCTGAAGCGCGCGCGCTGCACATTGGAGGAGGAGCGGTTGACGCAATAGATGCAGTCATAGACGCAGAAATTGGTCAGGAGGATTTTGAGCAGACTGATGCAGCGACCATCCGGAGCATAGGAGTGGCAAATGCCGCTGCCCTCGGTTGAGCCGATGCCGCCCTTGCCGGCGCTGTTGCGCTTTTCGGTTCCGCTGGAGGCACAGGAGGCATCGTATTTGGCAGCATCGGACAGAATGGCAAGCTTGCGGCGGAGCGTAAGGGGGGGCATGGCGTTCTTCTTATGTTCACACAAGTGATACGCCAGATGCCGGTCGCAGATCATGCTAAAAAGACATGAGACGCTAAGTTGTGATCGAACGAGCAACCGCCCTTGTTCAAGAAATCGCACCAGTCTGTCGGGATTGGACATCTGCCAGAGGCGAGCGCTCTGGATTACATCTTGGTCACAACAGGACGCGGGAACAGATCTCGCCGCAGCAGGAGACAGCAAATGGCACTCGAACTGGGAGGCATCCATCACCTCACGGCAGTTACCGCCGAGGCGAAGAAGAACCTTCATTTCTACACCCAGACCTTGGGCATGCGGCTCATCAAGAAAACGGTGAACCAGGACGACACCACCGCCTACCACCTTTTTTACGGTGATGGCGTTGCCTCGCCTGGCGCCGACCTGACCTTTTTTGATTTTCCAGCGGCACGCGAGCAGCGCGGCAACCACACGGTTGGGCGCACCGGCCTGCGGGTCGATAGCGAAGAGAGCCTCCTGTGGTGGAAGGAGCATTTGCAGTCCCACAATGTCGGCACCAGCGGCATAAAGGAACGCAACGGCCACCTCTCGCTCGACTTCGAGGATTTCGAGGGCCAGCGCTTCCGCATGGTGATCGACGCCGTCAACAAGGTCGTGCCCTGGGCCAAGTCGCCCGTGCCGGCGGAGCGGCAGATCATCGGATTGGGGCCGATCACCCTCTCGGTGCCGCGGCTGGACCGCACCGAGCCGGTGCTGCTCAAGGTCATGAACATGCGCAAGGTGCGCGAATACCCCATGACCAGCCATACGCCCGAAACCCATGTCTATGAAATGGGTCCCGGCGGCCCGGGTGCCGAACTGCATGTCGCGGTTGATCCGAACCTGCCGCCCGCCCGGCCGGGTGCCGGCGGCGTGCACCATGTGGCCTTCCGCACGCCCAACGAGGACACGCTGCGTGAGTGGATCGAGCGGGTGAACTCCTTTGGCATCCGCTCCAGTGGCGAGGTCGAGCGGTTCTATTTCACCTCGCTCTACTTCCGCGAACCCAATGGCATTCTGTTTGAACTTGCCACCGACGTGCCGGGCTTTGCCGCCGACGAACCGATGGAAACGCTGGGCGAAAGCCTCGCCCTGCCCCCCTTCCTGGAACCGCGCCGGGCCCAGATCGAGGCCAACCTGAAGCCCCTGGTTTAGGGTTTGCAAGGGTAACCCCTACCCATCCTACCCCTCACGAGGGGGAGGTGAAGAGGCGGCAGCACGCGCGATTGGTTCCTCCCCCTCCAGGGGGAGGTTAGGTGGGGGTGTGCATCAGGCGAGGATCGTCCAGCCCGTGAGGAGCACGACAAGCACTGTCACCAGCGCGCCAGAAACATAGAGGATGGTCCTGAGGCTTCCCCCTTTGGCCGCCTTGCCGCCCTGCAAATAGATGGTCAGGTGGAGCAGCCGTATTGCAATGTGGGCCCAAACCAGAATGGCCAAGATGGTGGGTTCGACGCCCACCATAATTGCAACGATCACAGGCACGACAAACGGGGCGAGCGCCTCTACCGAATTCATGTGGACGCGGTCGATGCGGTAGAGAGGGTTTTCGTCGCTGGCCGGGATGACGGGCCCGGAGAGCACTCCGGCACGGCCCTTCGAAGCCCCCGAATAGATGGCCAAACCCACGGACACGAGACAGAGTGTGAGCAAACCCAAAAGGCTGAGCGTGTAGGATTCCATCTCGCTGGGCTATCCTATGCAGATGAATGTTCAGCGACAGTGCGAGCGAGGCGAAGAGCCCCGACGCCGCCGGGCGTGCAAGCGCGCGTCACAATACCACAATAGCGCTGCCGATGAAGTGTGCTGATCGAGGTTGGCTGAGGCCAGGAGTTCCGCGCCTGGGGAGTTACCCCCACCCGGCCCCCCCTGAGAGGGGGAGGTGAAGAGGGGTGAACGGCACGACACACTCGGTCGGTCCCTCCCCCTTGCAGGGGGAGGTTAGGTGGGGGTCTTGTAGGGGGAGGCTAAGTGGGGGTCTTCCTGGAAAGAAGTCCCGCGTGTCCACTCAGGAGACCCAGATGGCTTGACCATCGTAATGATATAACATTAGAAAGACGCATGTTATAACATTCCGGAGGTTGATCTTGCGTCTCTCACTTCTTGCACTGGCCCTGATGATGGGCTCGGCTCATGTTGCGGCGGCAGACGAGGCTTGGCGCCTGTTTGTTTCCGACCATGAGGAGCCGGTGGTCCGCGTTGTCGATGCACTGACCGGCAAGCAAATCACCCAGATTGACCTGGCAGGCCCAGCCAGCCTGCACCGCAGCCAGAGCGGTGAAACGGTCTTTGCTGTTCAGGGTGCCGCTGGGGCCGTGACAGCGATAGGCACCGGAATCGCCCTGGACGATCACGGCGATCACGCCGACCTCGAAGTTACTGAACCAGGGCTGACAGGTTTCTCGATCGAGGGCGATGGCCCGTCGCACTTCGTTGAACATGGCGGCCATTTCGCTGCCTTTTTCGATGGCGAAGGCGTCGCGCGCGTGTTCAGCGAGAGCGAAGCACTCGCTGGCGAAGGAGAGATCAGCGAGGTCAAGGCCAACGCGCCGCATCATGGCGTTGTCGTCCCCTTTGGCGACCATTCGATTGTGTCGGTCTACGATCCAGCCGGTGATGGCTCGGTGGTGGGGGTGCAGGTCGTCGGAGCCGACGGCGCGCCGATCGGGGCTGTCGTTGAATGCGTCGGTCTACACGGTGAAGCCCTGTCTGGCGATCTTGGTGCCATTGGCGGCTGCCAGGACGGTATTCTGCTGATCAGCTCCGCAGGCGGGCAGCCGAAGGTCGAGGTGCTGGCATTCCAAGACGGGCGGGGCGAAGGTCGAGTTTCCACCCTTGTTGGTGGACGTGGTCTCCAGTATTTCCTGGGCAATTTCGACGCGGACACCGTCTCGCTGGTCGAGCCAGGTGCTGAGGCGCCTTACCGCCTTGTCGATCTACCCACGCGCCGCGTCCACTTCGCTGTCGATCCGGTTCGGCCCCGGTTCGCCTACGTGTTCACCGAAGACGGTACATTGCATAAGCTCGACGTCATCCGGGGCGAACTCACTGATGCCCTTGAGCTGACCGATCTCTATTCGATGGACGGCCATTGGAGCGACCCGCGCCCGCGGATTGCCGTGGCTGGAGACAACATCTTCGTCAGCGATCCTCTCGCGGGCAAGATCCACGTCGTTGACGCTGAAACCTTCCAAGAGAACGAAGCGATCACAATTGAAGGCAAGCCATTCAACCTTGTTGCTGTGGGCGGCAGCGGGGTCGATCACGACGCCACGGACCAAGAGCATGGGCATAGCCATGACAGTGATGCACATGATCATGGTCATGCGCACGATCAGGACAGCAAGGTTTACCAGGGCTATTTCGAGGATGACCAGATCGCCAGCCGCGCGCTGACCGACTGGGAGGGCGATTGGCAGTCGGTCTATCCCCTGCTCCAGGACGGCACGCTTGACCCGGTGATGGCGCACAAGGCCGAGGGCGGGGAGATGACCGCTGAAGAGTACCGCGCCTATTACGATGTCGGCTACCAGACCGAAGTGGATCGGATCACTATCAAAGGTGAAACCGTCACGTTCTACGAGAATGGCGAGCCGGCAGCAGCGCGTTACGAGAGCGACGGCTACGAAGTTCTGACCTACGAAAACGGCAATCGTGGCGTCCGCTTCATCTTCAAGAAGGTCGATGGCCACTCAGCTGCCCCTGGTTTTATCCAGTTCAGCGACCATGCCATCGCGCCACAGGATGCAGGTCACTACCACCTGTATTGGGGGAACGACCGTGCGGCACTGCTGGAGGAACTGACCAACTGGCCGACCTACTACCCGACCGCGCTCAGTGCTGAGGACGTGGTCGCCGAAATGCTCGCCCACTAGGCGCCTTTTCGCAGATCCATGCGCTCGGCCGCACGGCCGGGCGCATTCTCTGGCTACCGTATTACGCCTCTTGTCCGTTCCATGCTAAGGCCATGGCAAACAGACAGGGGACCACCGATGAGCGAAAAGAACCAGCGCCGGGGCCGGCTCGTCCTGATTGCCTTTGGCGTGGTGGCGCTGATCTTCATCATCGCATCGCTCAACAGCAATCTCAACATCTGGCGGCAGAACGACGCCGCCGAAGAAGCGGCGCAGGAATCGGTGGATGCCCAGTAGGTCCTAGGCGACCAGCGCCTGCGGCACGGCTTCGGCGATGAAACCACCGCCCAACACTTCCGAAGTGCCGGTGTCATCGGCGTAAAAGACGCAAGCCTGCCCCGGCGAGATGCCGTATTCGCCGCTGACCAGCGTCACATAGACATCCTCGCCGCGCATCTGGATGACCGCCGGCTGCGGGCCGCGGGTGGAGCGCACCTTGACCTCGACCGGCGCCCCATTGCCGGCGCTGGCTTCGGCTAATGGCCGGGCACCCAGCCAGTTGACGTTGCGCAGGCGCACGGTATGGGTCTTGAGCGCCTCGCGCGGGCCCACGATCACTCGGCCAGTCTTGTGCTCGAGCTTGACCACGTAGAGCGGCTCGCCTGCGGCCACGCCAAGACCTTTCCGCTGGCCGATGGTATAGTGAACGATGCCCTCATGCTTGCCCAGCACGCGGCCGTCGAGATGGACGATCTCGCCTTCGGCCACTGCTTCGGGATGCATCTTGCGGATGATATCGGCATATTTGCCCTGCGGCACAAAGCAGATGTCCTGGCTGTCGTGCTTGTCGGCGATCTCAAGGCCCATGTCGCGGGCGAGCTCGCGCACTTCGGCCTTGCCCATGCCGCCCAAGGGGAAGCGCAGGTAATCGAGCTGATCCTGGGTGGTGGCGAACAGGAAATAGCTCTGGTCGCGCTCGGCATCGACGGGGCGAAAGAGCTGGCGGCGGCCATTAGCGCCAAGCCGGCTCTGCACGTAATGCCCCGTTGCCAGGGCGTCGGCGCCCAGATCCTGCGCCACCGTCATGAGGTCGACGAACTTGACCGACTGGTTGCAGGCGATGCAGGGCACCGGCGTCTCGCCCTGCTGGTAGGCATTGGCGAAGGGCGCGATGACGCTTTTCTTGAAGCGCTCCTCATAGTCGAGCACGTAATGGGGGATGCCCAGCTTGGCCGCGACCCGGCGGGCATCATGGATGTCCTGCCCGGCGCAGCACGCGCCCTTGCGATGGGTGGCCTCGCCATGGTCGTAAAGCTGGAGGGTGACGCCCACCACTTCATAGCCCTCGCGGGCAAGCAGGCCAGCAACGACCGAGGAATCCACGCCACCCGACATGGCGACGACGACGCGCGTGTCTTGGGGGCGCTTGGCGATATCAAGCGAGTTCAGCATCTTTGGTATCCGGTTGGGGTCAAGGGCCAGCGGACGAATGTCGCTGGGTTCTACGATGGATCGCGGTTGCTGGCAATCGAGCGGACCGGCGGCAAGATTTGCCGGGCACGCCGACCGGATCTGCCGGGATCGGGTGGGTTCGTTGTCGTTGCCGCTGGTTGAGACGGCAAAACAACGTTGAAAACAGTAGGGTTTTCGCCCGAGGCGCGAATTGGCAAGGCGCTTGCATCGATAGGGCTGGATTAGTCTTTCGTTCGGGATCGCCTGCCGTGGCATCACACTTGACCGTTACCTCATCGTCCAGCGCCGGCGCCGCCAGGGGCTTTGGTCAGCAGGCCGCCAGCGGCGACAGCAATGGCCGAGGCGTCTTCGCGGCCCTCTTGGGCGGATCGAACGCCGCCGGCCAGGGCACGACCACCAGTTCATCCTCCAAGAGCAATCTCGACATGAGCCTGGGCGGGCTCGTCGACCTATCGCTGGGCTTCGGCGAGGGGGAGGCGGCGGAGAACCCCGAGGCGCTGGCAGCCGCGATCGACGCGCAACTGCCGTTCCAGGCCGAAGCTCGCGACGCGTTCAACGCCTTGATCGAGGGCCTCGGCGCACTCAAGGCCCAGCTCGACGCCGGCGAGGCACCCTCGCCCGAATTGCTGCAGACCCTCGATGCTGCGCTGGGCGACCTCGCCGGTGCACTTGGGCTTGACCTCTCGGCACTCCCTTCCCCAGATGAACTCGCCGCCATCGCCAAGGGTGTGCTCCCCGACGAGGCCGGCCTTGGCGCCAAGCTGACCGCGGCACTCGCGCCGCTCGCCCAGCAACTGACGACCGGATCAGGCGAAACGGCCGAGGCGGACCTGCTGAAATCCATCGGCGACAAGCTCGACGCCGAGAAGCTGGCCCAGCTGGGGCTGGACCCGGCGAGCCCCGCCGACGCAGCGCTGGAAGCCGCGCTCGCCAAGCTCTCCGGTGCGCCTGCCTCGGTCGACGCCAGCGCCAACGCGGTGGAACTAGGCGAGGCCGAACTCGAACTTACCGAACCGGTGCTGACCGGCAAGGGCGTCGAAGGGGGCGAGGCCAACGCCAACGGAACGCCGGACGGCAATGCCGGTGGCGAAGGTAAGCCGCACGATAATAAAGGCGCTGAGATCAAGCCGGCCGCGGTTGCCGCAGCAGCTCAAGCCGAGGCCGAGGACCCCAGCGCAGTCGCGGTGCCCAACCAGCAGCAGGCGCGCGTCGATGCAGTGGCGGCCCCCCGGGTCATCCAGGCCGGCTATCAGACCAGCCAACAGCAACTCAACCTGCCCCAGATCGCCTTCGAACTGGTGCGCCAGGTCCAAGACGGCAACAGCCGCTTCCAGATCCGGCTCGATCCGCCCGAACTGGGCAAGATCGAAGTCAAGCTCGATATCGGTCAATCCGGCCAGATCAACGCCCATCTGACCGTCGAGCGGGCCGAAACGCTCGACCTCATTCAGCGCGACCAGCGCGCCCTGGAGCGGGCATTGCAGCAGGCTGGGCTCGACGGGGCCAAGACCAACCTGGAATTCTCGCTTAAGCAGAACCCGTTCAGCGGGAGCGGACAGGAACAGGGCCAGGGCCAGGGCCAGGGTGGCAACGGCCGCCAGCCTGGGTTTGGCGGGCTTGCCGCCAACGATAGTGAAGAGCCAGCGCCCATTATCAGCCTTTACCGCGGCAGCCTCAGCGCCAGCGGCGTCAACATCATCGCGTAAGGAGTAGGGATCATGGCCGTAAACGGCGTTTCGGGTACCGGCACCAGCCAGATGGCGAACTCCCGCTCCACGATCGCGGAGAACTTCGACACCTTCCTGAACATCCTCACCACCCAGCTCAAGAACCAGAACCCGCTCGAGCCGCTCGACACCAACCAATTCACCCAGCAATTGGTGCAGTTCACCGGCGTCGAACAGCAGCTCAAGACCAATGAGTTCCTCGAAACGCTGATGCTGTCGACGCAGAACACGGCCAAGTCCGAGGCCGTGTCCTATATCGGCAAGCAGGTGACCGCTTCGGGCAAGACCGGCACGCTGACCGACAGCGAGGCCGTGTTCTGGGCTTATGACGCCGAGGCTGCCGTGCCCAATGCCACGGTTACGGTCAAGAATGCCAACGGCACGGTGGTTTACCAGGAGACCGGATCGCTCAATGCCGGCCCGGGCACCTTCCGCTGGGATGGCATGGGCAGCAATGGCAATATGCAGCCCAACGGCACCTATTCGATCGACATCAAGGGTACCAATCTGTCCGGCAACGCCATCGCGGTTTCCACCTCATCGGTGGGCATCGTGACCGCCGTCGACTTCACCACGGACATTCCCATGCTGACCGTGGGCAACGCCAAGGTTGCCATCACCGATGTCACCGACGTGCGCGTGCCGACCCAAAGCGGGACTGGAACACCGACGTCGAACTGACGGACGATCAGCGTCTAACACTCGCTTTCACAGCCCTATTGCAGAGCTCGGCCCGACCCCGGTCCGGGCTTTTCAATTGCTTGAAAAGCAACACTAATCTTAACCGGTTGTAAGTTTCCCCTTAGGGGTATTTTAAGGGCACTGCCCTACTCTTTGTACTCATATGGTCAGGTTGAGTAGAGAGTAAAATGACCGTACAAATGCGTCCTCGCGTTAAGTACGTAATCGGACCGGACGGTAGTCCGCTCACGATCGCAGACCTCCCGCCCGCTAATACCAGGCGTTGGGTCATCCGCCGTAAAGCTGAAGTCGTTGCTGCCGTTCGCGGTGGTCTGCTCAGCCTCGAAGAGGCCTGCGAACGCTATACCCTTAGCGTCGACGAATTCCTGAACTGGCAAGCCGCCATCGACAAGCATGGCCTCGCCGGTTTGCGCACCACCTGGATCCAGCACTATCGTGAAGGCTGATCCAGGCCACTAAGCGTCACAAGATCTAGGGCCCGCCGGTTACCACTGGCGGGCCCCTTCTGTTTGCTCGACCTATGGCGTTTGCGCCGTCATCCACCTGGCTGCCGCCGGGCGAGCTTTAAGTACCTCGTAGTAACGGCGGATCGCGGGGAATTCCTGTTTCTCGGCCGGAATTTCCATCCAGCGATGGATAGACAGGCCAAGCACGATATCGGCAATGGTAAACTCGCTGCCGGCAATGAAGCCTTCCCCCCGGGCGAGTTGGGCTTCGAGGATTTCCATCTTAGCCGACCACTTGCCCATGGATTCGGTGATCTTAGCCGGATCATCAAAGCCGGGTGCCTTGCGGATCAGTGCCATCACCGCATAGCCCCATGGCACGTTGAGCTCGCTTGCCTGCCAGCCCAGCCATTGCAGCGCCACCGCCCGCTCCTCGAGCTGGTCGGGCAAGAGGATGCTTTCGCGCTCGGCCAGATAGATCAGGATGGCGTTGCTCTCCCACAGGGCGAAGTTGTTCTCCACCAGCACGGGCACCTGCCCGTTGGGGTTGAGCGCGAGGAACTCGGGGACCTTGGGGTCCCGCAGCGGCAGGCCCCAATCCTCCTGCTCGTATTCGAGCCCCAGCTCGTCGAGCGCCCACAGCACTTTGCGCACATTGATGGACGTGACCCGTCCGAGCACCTTCAACATTCATCCCTCCTTAACCGAACCCGGCAAGTTCTGCCCTAATTCGCATTCTGAAACGAGAGGTTAAGACAATGTTTACCATCCACTAGGTAATTTTTGCCCAGCGGTCGCATACCCCTTTGCGGCCGCAGAGATTCCCTTCGATTCGAGTACCCGCGTGGACAACTTCACCCAGCTGATCAACCGGATAGGCCTGCCGCGCATCGCGGCCATGGCAACCGTGGCAGTGCTCATGCTGGGTTTCTTTGGCTTCCTGATCCTGCGTTCGCAGGCGCCGAACTTCGCCCCGCTCTATACCGGCCTCAGCCTCGAGGACTCCTCGGCCATCGTGACCGAGTTGCAGACCCTCAACGTGCCCTATGAGCTGCGCGGCGAAGGCGACACCATCCTCGTGCCGCGCGAGCAGATCACGACGCTGCGCATGAATCTGGCCGGCTCGGGCCTGCCCCAGCGTGGCCAGGTTGGCTACGAGATCTTCGACGAGCAATCGACCCTGGGAGCCACCAGCTTCGTCCAGAACATCAATAATGTACGCGCGCTCGAAGGCGAACTGGCCCGCACCATCACCTCACTTGCCCGCATCAAGTCGGCTCGCGTTCATCTGGTGCTGCCCGAGCGCGAACTCTTCCGTCGCGAGCGCAAGGACCCTTCCGCCTCGATCGTGCTGTCGGTGCGGGGCGAATTGGGCACCAGCGAAATTCGCGCCATCCAGCACATGGTCGCTTCCGCCATCGAGGGTCTCACCCCCAGCCGCGTCTCCATCGTTGATGACCGCGGCAACCTCCTGGCCTCGGGCACCGGCGAGGAAATCGAAGGCGCCATGTCCGGCGAAGCTGCCGAGCGGACGCTAGGCTTTGAAAACCGCCTCCGCACCCGCGTCGAGGACATGCTGGCCAATATCGTGGGCGCCGGCCGGGCGCGCGTCGAAGTTGCCGCCGAGATCGACTTCAATCGCTCCACGGTCACCCAGGAAACCTTCGACCCCGAGTCGCAGGTCGTCCGCTCCAGTCAGGTGCGCGAGAGCGAAAGCCTGTCGGGCGGCACCGAAGGCCAGGTCACCGTTGCCAACGAGTTGCCCGGCGCGTCCCAGAACAATGGCGCCGAAGGCACCACCGAGCAGGGCAGCACCACCGAAGAAATCACCAATTACGAGATTTCCAAGACCACCCAGACCACCGCCACCGAAGCTGGTTCGGTCAAGCGCCTCTCGGTTGCCGTGGTGGTAGATGGGACCTATGCGACTGATGCCGAGGGCAATACCACCTACACCCCGCGCACGGCCGACGAGATCGCGCAGATCCTGACCCTGGTCCGCTCGGCCGTGGGCTTCTCCGAAACCCGCGGCGACAGCGTCGAAGTGGTCAACATGCAGTTCGCCGAGCGGCCTGAACTCGCCGTGCCGGGCACGGACGGCACCGGCGGTCTGCTCGACTTCACCCGCGACGACCTGATGAACGCCGCCGAGATGGCCGTTACCCTCCTCATCGCCTTGGCACTCGTCTTCTTCGTGATGCGCCCGCTGCTCAAAAAGGTGCTGACACCCGAGACGCAGCCACTGGCGCTGCCCGAAGCGGCTGAACTGAGCCATCACGCGACCCTGGGGCCAAATGGCCAGGTGGTACCTGAACTGATCGAAGAACCCAAAGACAAGACGCCGGCCTGGGTGGCCAATGCCAAGTCGATGGGCGAGACCCAGCTGCAGACGCTTAAGACCGTCGGCACGCTGGTTGAGGAAAACCCCAAGCAAGCCGCGCTGATCGTGCGCGACTGGCTGGGTAGCGCGGCATAGACATCATGGCTCTTGTTTCCCAATCCACCGACCTCCCCGACGCTCAGTCCTCTGCCAGCAAGCAGCTGACTATTGGGTCCGATGCAACGCAACGCGTGCTCAAGGGCGACGAGAAGGCCGCGGCCTTGCTGCTGGCCCTAGGGCCCGACTATGGCCGGCCGATCTTCAGCGAACTCGACGAACTCGAAATCAAGCAGCTCTCGCGCGCCATGGTGCGTCTGGGCCCGATCACCCAGGAAATGCTGGACGACCTCATGATCGAGTTCGTCACCACCATTTCTTCCAACGGCTCGCTGTCCGGCAATACCGACTCCACCGAGCGCCTCCTGCTGAGCTTCCTCTCGCAGGACCGGGTGGATTCCATCATGGAGGAGATCCGTGGCCCGGCTGGTCGCAACATGTGGGAGAAGCTCTCCAACGTGCAGGCGGACGTACTCGCCGCCTATCTCAAGAACGAATATCCCCAGACCATCGCTGTGGTGCTCTCCAAGATCGCCACCGACCACGCCTCCAAGGTCCTCGCGGTGCTGCCCGAGGAATTGGCCATGGACGTGGTGCAGCGCATGCTGGGGCTCGACCCGGTGCAAAAGGAAATCCTCGAAAAAATCGAGACCACCCTACGCACCGAGTTCATGTCGACGCTCAACCACTCCAAGCGTCGCGACAGCCACGAGCAGATGGCGGAGATCTTCAACAGTTTCGACCGCCAGACCGAAGCACGCTTCATCACCACGCTTGAAGAGAATAATCGCGACGACGCCGAGCGCATCAAGTCGCTAATGTTTACCTTCGAAGATTTGGCCAAGCTCGAGGCCTCGGCCGTGCAGACACTGCTCACGCGCATTGACAAGAAGGAGCTGGCGATGTCGCTCAAGGGCGCCAACGAGGCGGTCAAGGAGTACTTCTTCGCCAATATGTCGGGCCGCGCCGCCAAGCTCCTGCGCGACGACATGGAGGCCATGGGCCCGGTCCGGCTCAAGGACGTGGACGAGGCACAAGGCCGCATGGTCTCCACCGCCAAGGATCTCGCGGCCAAGGGCGAGATCGTCATCCTCAAGACCAAAGCCGACGACCAGATGGTGGCGTAAGTGGGACAACCGGCACGCTTCACCTTCGATCTCGACCTGGGCAACCGGCCGACCAACAAACCGGCGCCGCCGCCGGTGCCCACCGTGCCCGAGGAACTGGTGGCGCAATTGGTCGCGCAGGCCCGCGAGGACGCCTATGCCGAAGGCCTCGCTCAAGGGGAGCGCAATGCCAGCGCCCAGGCCGCGCAGACCCTTGCCGCTGCCGCCGGCACGCTGGCGACCCGTAGCATCGAGATGACGGCAGCCCTGGACGATGCCAGGCTGGAGGCGCAGCGCGAAGCCATCGATCTCGCCGCCAGCATCGGCCGCAAGCTGGCCCTTCATCTGCTGGCTCGCTACCCCACGGTCGAGCTCGATGCTCTGATCGGGGAATGCATGCAGAGCCTGGGCGGGGTGCCGCATCTGGTCATCCGCTGCCATCCCGACCTAGCCGACGGCATTCGCGAAATCGCGACGGGCCACATGCACACCTCGGGCTTTTCGGGCCGGCTCATCGTCATGGGCGACCCCGAACAGCGCCTGGGCGACGGTAAGCTCGAATGGGTTGATGGCGGGCTGGTCCGCGACATCGGCGCGGTCTCCAAGGAGATCGACCGCAAAATTGCATCCTATCTCGCCGCCCGCAGCGGCAACCCGACGACAGAGGAGAGCGGCCATTGAGCGCTTCCGATTCCGATAGCGACACCACCGCCCGCGAGGACTTCGACCTCGAGGAAATGGCCGCGCCCCGCCGGGCCGGTGGCCCTGAGGCCCATGTGGAGCGCAGCGCCGCCGATCTCGAGGCGGTGTTCGACGTGCCCGTGCGGGTCTCGGTGGTTCTCGGCCGCACCAAGATGGCCGTCAGCGAGCTCCTCAAGATGGACGTTGGCACCGTCATCGAACTGGACCGCCAGGTCGGCGAAGCCGTCGAAATCTTCATCAATGAACGCCTCGTCGCTCGTGGCGAAATCGTGCTGGTCGATGGACGCCTGGGCGTCACCATGACCGAAATTATCAAGCCGCAGTAAGGAGCTCGGAAACCATGCGTCTCCTCATCGTCGGACCGCTCGAAGGCCAACTCACTACCGCCACCAAGATGGCCATGGAGGGTGGCGCCAAGGTTGCCCACGCCCCTTCGGTGGAAATCGCACTCGCCTCGCTCCGCGCCGGCAAGGGCGCCGACCTGCTGCTGGTCGACGTGGCCATGAACATTGCCGGGCTGATCGCGGGCCTGGAAGCCGAGCGCATCGCCATTCCGGTGGTAGCTTGTGGCGTCGAGGCCAATGCCGCAGCGGCGGTCAACGCCATCCGCGCCGGGGCCAAGGAGTACATTCCCCTACCCCCCGACGCCGAGCTGATCGCCGCCGTGATCGCGGCCGTGGCTCGGGACTCCAGCGAATTCCTGTTCCGCGACCCTGCAATGGAGCGGGTGGTCAAGATGGCCGACCAGATCGCGGGCTCCGATGCCTCGATCCTCATCACCGGCGAAAGCGGTACGGGCAAGGAAGTCATCGCCAAATATGTGCATGCGCGCTCCAAGCGGGCGAGCAAACCGTTTATCTCGGTCAACTGCGCGGCCATTCCCGAAGCGCTGCTCGAATCTGAGCTGTTCGGGCATGAGAAGGGCGCCTTTACCGGCGCCGTCGCGCGCCGCATCGGCAAGTTCGAGGAAGCCTCGGGTGGCACGCTGCTGCTCGATGAAATCTCCGAGATGGATGTGCGCCTCCAGGCCAAGCTCTTGCGCGCCATCCAGGAGCGCGTGATCGACCGTGTCGGTGGCACCAAGCCCGTGCCGGTTGATATCCGCATCCTCGCCACTTCCAACCGCAATCTCAATGAGGCCGTGCGCGAGGGCAGCTTCCGGGAGGACCTGCTGTTCCGCCTCAACGTGGTGAACCTCAAGCTCCCCGCCCTGCGCGACCGGCCGGGCGACATCGTTGCCCTCTCCGAGCACTTCGTTGCCAAATATGCCAAGGCCAACGGGCTGCCGCCGCGCGAACTCGCCCCCGATGCGCGCGCCGCCCTGCTGAAAGCGCCATGGCCGGGCAATGTCCGCGAACTGGAAAACACGCTCCATCGCGCGGTGCTGCTTTCATCGGGCGATATCATCGACGCCGACGCGATCGTGCTGCCCGACGGCATGGGTCTGGCCGAGGCGGCGCAGGCGAGCTCGCTCTCCGCGCAACTGGCGCAGACCGCCGAGACCATGAGCCGTGCCCTCGTGGGCCGCACCGTGGCCGATGTGGAACGCGATCTTATCCTCGACACCCTCGACCACACGCTGGGCAACCGCACGCACGCCGCCAACATCCTGGGCATCTCGATCCGCACGCTGCGCAACAAGCTCAACCAATATGCCGACGAAGGAACCCATGTTCCCGAGCCCGGCGAGCGGCGGAGCGTGGCGTAATTGGCTAGCTCCAGCGGCGGCGCCACCCGATGACCGATCTCCCCACGTCGCCCCGGCCGGGCTTTAAGATCCCCTCTGCGCGCAGCGTTGTCGACATGCTGCGCTCGGGCGACATCGCGCTCGCCACGGGCGTCATGGGGCTCATCGTCATCCTCATCGTGCCGCTGCCGCCGCTGCTGCTGGACGGCTTGCTCGCGGTATCGATCGTCTTTTCGGTCATGATCCTCATGACCTCGCTGTTTATCCAGAAGCCGCTGGAATTCTCGAGCTTTCCAACGGTGCTCCTGATCGCGACCATGCTGCGGCTGGGCCTCAATCTCGCCACCACCCGCCTCATCCTCGCGGAGGGCCACACCGGAACCGATGCCGCCGGCCACGTGATCGAAGCCTTCGGCAATTTCGTGATGCGCGGCAATTTCATCATCGGCGTGGTGGTGTTCGCGATCCTTGTCATCGTCAACTTCATCGTCATCACCAAGGGCTCGGGCCGTATCGCCGAAGTCGCCGCCCGCTTCAGCCTCGACGCCATGCCGGGCAAGCAGATGGCGATCGACGCCGACCTCTCGGCCGGCCTTATCGATGAAGACACCGCCAAGAAGCGCCGCGCCGACCTTGAAGGCGAAAGCGCCTTTTTCGGCAACATGGACGGTGCCAGCAAATTCGTGCGCGGCGACGCTATCGCCGGCCTCATCATCACCTTCATCAACGTCATTGCCGGCATGGTGATCGGCATGATGCAGGAAGGCCTCTCCATCCAGGAGGCCGGCAATGTCTATACGCTGCTGACTATTGGTGACGGCCTTGTCTCGCAAATCCCCGCGCTGATCGTCTCCACCGCCGCGGGTATTCTCGTGTCTAAGTCCGGCGTGGTCGGCTCGGCCGACAAGGCGCTTTCGGCCCAGTTCACCGGCTATCCCCGCGCCTTGGGCATGTCCTCGGCGGTAATGGCGGCCCTGGCATTCCTGCCCGGCATGCCCATTATTCCCTTCCTGGCGCTGGCGGGCGGGGTCGGCTATATGGCCTGGCGGGCAGCCGGAACCAAGGACCAGCGAGAAGCCACCGAAGCCATGGCCGACCTCAAAAAGGCCGCTGAGCAGCCCGGTGCCCCCGGCGCGCCATCGGCCGAGCCGCCCATCACCGACTCGCTCAAGATCGACGAACTCAAGCTCGAACTGGGCTATGGTCTGCTTAGCCTCGTCAAGGAAGACGAGACCGGCTCGGATCGCCTCACCGAGCAGATCAAGGCCCTGCGCCGCCAGCTGGCAATTGAGCTGGGTTTCGTCATGCCGCCCGTGCGCATCCTCGACAACATGCAGCTCGAGCCAAATGTCTACAAGGTCCGCATCAAGGAAGTGGAGGCCGGCGCCGGCGAGATCTACGCCAGCCAGCTCATGGTTATGGATCCCTATGGCAACCAGATCGACCTGCCGGGCCACCACACCACCGAGCCCACGTTCGGCCTACCCGCGACCTGGATCGAACCCGCCTTGCGCGACGAGGCCGAATTGCGCGGTCTCTCAATCATCGATCCCTCGACGGTGATCTCAACCCACCTCACCGAAGTGCTCAAGGCCAATGTCGCTGACCTCCTTAGCTATGCCAACGTGCAGTCGCTCCTTTCGGGCCTGCCCAAGGATCAGCAAAAGCTCGTCGAGGATATCGTTCCCGGCCTAATCTCGGTTTCGGGGGTGCAGCGCGTGCTGCAGACGCTCCTCACCGAGCGCATCTCCATCCGCGATCTCTCGACCATTCTTGAGGGCATTGCCGAGATTGCCGGTCCCGGTCGCTCGACCCAGATGATCGCCGAGCATGTGCGCTCGCGTCTGGCCCGCCAGCTCTGCGCCGCCAATCTTAACGGTGACGGCAATCTGCCGCTCCTCACGCTCTCGCATCAATGGGAGCGCGACTTCGCCGAAGCCATGGTGGGCGAAGGCGACAACCGGCACCTTGCTATGGCGCCGTCGCGCCTGCAGCAATTCATCTCGGCCACCCAGCAGGGCTTTGAGCGCGCCGCTCAGGCCGGCGAGATCCCGGTGCTGATCACCTCGCCCTCGATCCGGCCCCATGTCCGCGCCATCATCGAGCGCTTCCGTCCCCAGACCGTGGTCATGAGCCAGAACGAGGTTCATCCCCGGATCCGCCTCAAGACTGTCGGCAGCATCTAGCGGTCAGTCAGCGCCAGCCGGACACTCAGGAGCACGAAGGATGCGGCGAAGGTTCGGCGCGTCCAGGCCATGATGGATGGGCGGCTGATCACCTGTCCGCGAATAGCGGCGGCAAACAGACCATAGATCGCAAAGACCACGAAGCTCACCACCATGAACACCCCGCTCAATTCCAGCATGCGGAGAACGGCGTTTGGCGTCGCGGCCGGAACGAATTGCGGCAGGAAAGCAAAAAAGAAGATCGAGAGCTTGGGGTTGAGAATGTTGATCAGGATGCTCTCGACGATCACCTTGCCCGCCGATTTAGGGGTCCGATCGGCCTCGACGCTCAACGAGCCGGTATCGCGCAACGTCGCCCAGGCCATGTAGAGCAGGTAGGCAACCCCCGCATATTTGATGATCTCGAAAGCGAGTGCGCTGGCATGAAGCACCGCCGCCAGCCCAGTGATTGCCGCGAGCATATGCGGCACGATACCCAGGGTGCAGCCGAAGGCCGCCCAGACACTGGCGCGGCTGCCGCGCGAAAGTCCGGCTGCGATGGTATAGAGCGCGCCCGTGCCGGGGGAGATCACGACAACCAGAGTTGTGATCAGGAATTCGATGCTCATCTTGGTCTTCCCCTGGGTGTGCGGATGATGCTTACACGTGGCACAAGCTCTTCGCTAGGCGGCGATTGAGCCCGGCTGCGCCTCACGCTAAAAGGCGGGCCATGACCCAGCCCACCATCCTCGTCGCCCCGCCTTTTTCCACCCTCTGCAATGCCGCCTTCGCGCTCCGCCGCGAGGTCTTTGTTTGGGAACAGAAGGTGCCTGAAGAAGAGGAGCACGATGCCGATGACATGACGGCGACCCACTTCGTCGCTGTGCTGGAGGGCGAAGTGGTGGGCACGCTGCGCATGATCGACAAGCCCGAGCACCTCAAGATCGGCCGGGTTGCCGTGCGGTCACTCTTCCGCGGCCGCGGCATAGCGCGGCTGATGATGCTGGCAGCAATGGAGCATGGTCGTGCCCAGGGCCAGAACCGGTTCTATCTCACCGCCCAGACTGACAAGATCGGCATGTATGAAAAGCTGGGGTTTGTGGCCTTTGGCGAAGAGTTTCAGGACGGCGGCATGCCACATCTGGCGATGCGCACCTATGATCTCGCGGCGCTGCCGTGTTAACCAGTTCATAAGGGATTAACGCTGTCGCAAGGCAGGTGCTTCCCTGCCCTGATGCTTGCCCATAACTTTGGGAGGCGGGAAGTGCTGCGCTACGCGACCGGCGCTGCTCCCAACCAAAGACCGCCAGGGAGGCGGAGAAGGCCGGCCTCGTTTCACGAGAGCCGGTCTTTTCAATTCAGGTGACGTTGATGCTCACGGAATTGGGAACAAGAACGATGATGGGGCGTTGTCGGAAGCATCAAGGGCCACGCAGCGTTCAACCGGCAAGTTTACCGCCACGTGGCCCGTCCATCACGACAATGAACCCTTGGAGCGTTAAATGATCCGCACTCTGCTGACTAGTACGGCTGTCGCAATGTTGATGACGGCTGGCGCCGTCGCACAGGATGCTGTGGTAACCGAACTGGCTCCGGCCAATGAAATGGCCCCTGGCGCTGAAGTTGAGGCTGTCGAGGTCGAGACTGTTGAAGTCGAGACCGTCGAAGCCGAGCCTGCCGATACCAACGCCATTGCGACCACCGGCATGGCCATGGAACCCTGGGAAATGAACCAGGGCTATACGATGGCGGACACCGACAATCTCGCCACCGAACTCATGGATATGCCAGTCTATTCGTCCGCCATGGATGATGCCGATGAAATCGGCAATATCACCGACATGGTCTTCAACGAGCAGGGCCAGATTCAGGCCGTGATCGTGGGTGTGGGTGGCTTCCTCGGCATCGGCGAGAAATCCGTTTCGGTTCCGTTCGATCAGCTGCAGTTCGTCGTCGCTGAAGACAATACCGAGCGTTGGGTGGTCGAGACCACTGCTGAAGAACTTGAGCAGGCACCTGACTTCATCACCCGCGACGACAACGCAATAGGCGCTGAAGGCATCGGTGGCGCAATGGACCCGGCAGCCGATGAGAACTTGCTGACCGACTCCGAGACCATTGGCGCCAATGACCCCAATGCTGTGGTCGTGGCTCCTGCCCCCGCTGCCGGCACCACCGGCTCGATGGCACCTGCTACCGATCCTGCTCTTGTCGAAACCGAGACCATGGGTACCGAGATGGGTCTCGGCATGGAGCGTGAAGGATACGCAGCCGTCGAGGTTGATGCCCTGACCGCTGACAACCTGACCGGCGCCACCGTTGTTGGCCCGACAGGCGAAGATATCGCCGAAGTCGGCGACATCCTGCTCAGCCAGGACGGCCGGGTGGAAGCCATGCTGATCGACTTTGGCGGCTTCCTCGGCATCGGCCAGAAGCGCGTCGCCGTTGGCATGGAGAACCTCCAGTTTGCAGCCAATGAAGGCGGCGACCTGCTGGTCTACACCGACTTCACCCAGGAGCAGCTGGAAGCCCAGCCAGAGTTCGACGAAGAGCTCTACCGCCAGGATCCCAACAGCATGCTCGTCACCGACATGTAATCAGCCTTGCCGGCTGAGAACGATGGGGGGCAGCGCATCCGCGCCGCCCCTTTTCTTTTGAACACCTGGATAGAACGGGGGAACGACCATGCACTCCAAACTTCTTGCCACTTTGGCCATGGGCCTGATGAGCACGGCTGTCCTTGCCCAGCCAATTACCCTGGAGCGGCCGGGTAGCCGTCAGTTGGACGCCGTCGGTCTGACGCCGCCACCGGTCCTGTCGGAAGGCGTGAGTGTTTCCGCCGACCAGACCTTGGTCCGGCGGGTTCTCGGCGCCCCGGTGATCTCCAGCACCGCGGCGGACGCGGAGACTATTGGCACAATTAGCGATCTCCTGATGTCTCCCGGTGGGCAAGTAACCGCCGCAATCATCGGCGTGGGTGGCTTTCTGGGCGTCGGCGAGAGAGACGTAGCGGTCGATTTCGAGCAGTTGCAGCCGGTGCCGCAGGCGGACGGCACACAGATTTTCGTTTTGGCCACCACCGCCGATGCGCTGGCCGCGGCGCCACCCTTTATTTGGGAAGACAGTGAAGCCGCTCGTGGTCCCTCGATGACCCCCGAACAGGAACAGCAGCAAATGTTACCGGGCGACCCGAATGCGGTCCCGGTCGATCCCGACCTCACCACCGATCAGCCCGTTCAGGTAGAACAGGCCAGTCGACTGGATCGCACCAGCCTCTCACAGCTCGACAGCACCGCGCTAACGGCCGATCAGTTGCGTGGGTTGGGTGTCTATGGGGTCAATGATGAGTTGATCGGCACCGTCAGCGACGTCATAGTTTCGCTTGATCAGGGCATCGATGCGCTCATCGTGGATGTAGGCGGCTTCCTCGGCCTGGGATCCAAGCCCGTCGCTGTTGGATTCGAGAACCTGACCTTTGCGACCGACAATGCTGGTTATGGCTATGTGTTCGTCAACGCCACGAGCGAGCAGCTCGAGCAGCAGCCCGCCTATGATCCCATCACCTACAATCAGCAGCGGGATGTGCAGCGGATGCGGACGACGCCCTAAGCGGGCGCCTTCCTGGTGTGCGATTGGGTCTAGCGGCTGCGGAAGCGCAGCCGGCCCATTTCGTCATATTCAGACTGCTCGACCTTGAGTTGCTCGTCACGTTCGCGCTGATGTTCGCGCTGGTCGAGCAGTTCGACTTTCTTGAGGTCTTCAAGCGCTTCGGCGAGCGCATCCTGCGCGGCTTCGAGTTTGCCCCTCATGTCGTTGGCTGAAGCAAGAAGATTGTCCCGCCGCACCGAAGCGGCCTTGGCAAAGGTCGAATAGGCAAAGTGCGCCACATCGGAAATGCCGGTTTTGGTATGTTCGATCTCGATCTGCTGGTCGAGCTCGGCGGCCATGCGCTCGAAGTCGGCAACCATCATCTCGATCTGGCTGACCTGACGACGCTTCTCGTCCACCTGGAACTTTTTGAGCCGAATAAGGCTCTCGCTGCGCGATTTCACGACCTGTACTCCCTACACACCAAGTCAGTTCCGGAGCCTGTTACCACGCCCCGTCAGCCTGCCACGCCGGCCTCGGCCACGATAGCCGCGAGCTGATCATAGCCCTCGGCAATACTGGTCGTTTCTTCCCGGCTCTGGCCCAAAAAAGCCTCAAGTGCCGGATAGATGGCTATGGCGCGGTCCACTTTCGGATCTGACCCTTTCCGGTAAGCCCCCAGCCGGATCAGTTCCTCCATGTCCGAATAGATGGACATGAGTTCCCGCGCCTTGGCCAGGACCGGCCGAACATCGGCCGGCACACACCCTGGCATGGTGCGCGAGATGGACCGAAGCACGTTCACCGCCGGGTAGCGACCCCGTTCGGCAATACCGCGCTCCATTACGATGTGCCCGTCCAGAATGCCGCGTACGGCGTCCGCAATAGGCTCATTGTGATCGTCACCTTCCACCAAAACGGTAAAAAGTCCGGTAACAGAACCGGTAGAAGGCGTTCCGGGTCCGGCGCGCTCGAGCAGCCGCGGCAATTCGGTGAAAACCGTCGGGGGGTAACCCTTGGCAGTCGGGGGTTCACCGATGGCCAGCCCGATCTCGCGCTGCGCCATCGCAAAGCGGGTGAGACTGTCCATCATGCAGAGCACGCGCTTGCCCTGGTCGCGGAAAAATTCGCTGAGCGCCAGGCTCATAAAGGCGGCCTGCCGGCGCATCAGCGCCGCCTCGTCGGAGGTGGCGACGACGACCACCGCGTTGGCAAGTCCCTCTTCGCCCAGATATTCCTGGATGAACTCGTGCACCTCGCGGCCGCGCTCGCCGATCAGGCCGATCACCGCCACATCCACATTGGTGTTGCGCGCCAGCATGGACATAAGCACCGACTTGCCCACACCCGAGCCGGCGAAGATGCCCAGCCGCTGCCCTTCGCAGATGGTGGTGAAGGTGTTGAGGCACCGTACCCCGAGATCCAGCGGCTCGCCCACGCGTACGCGATCATGCGCGGCCAAGGGAGACTGCTGCAGGGGATAAGCCAGTGCGCCGCGCGGCAGCTCGCCCTTGCCGTCGATGGGTTCGCCATTGGCATTGATCACCCGGCCCAACCAGCTTTCGGAAGGGAACGCCGCGCCGTCATGGCGCTGGAACACTGCCTTGCAGCCCAGCCGCACGCCACTCAACTGTCCGAAGGGGAGACACAACGCATGACCATCCTTGAAGCCGATGATCTCGGCGGCCAGCTGCCCACCATCGGCGCCTTCGATCTGCACACGCCCCCCGACCCGCAATTCGCGGACTGGCCCCACGATTTCGATGAGCAGGCCCTGGACGGATTTCACCCGTCCATAGACTTCCACATCATCAATTGCTTCGATCGCTGAAATCAGCGGTTTCATCGTTCAGGGTCCGTTCATCTGCGTGGCGGAACTGTGGCAAGTCTTTGTCCAGCATCCTTGCGGATCGAATCAAGCAGTAACCACACGTTAACGCAAAAACTGCTATCCAGACTGCTGGAGCCTCACGGCTGCGCCCTTGGCGCCCGTCTGCCCGAACCCCCGCAAATCGCCACAATTGCTTGAGTCCACAGAGTCGGTTGGCGTGGCTACTTAAACCATTTTCTTAAGAAAATTGAATCTAATTAACCCATATTTTTCAATGTGTTAAACTTAATTCACCCTAACGGCTTTTGCGTATTGCCGAAGCGAATTAAACTTTGTTAACTATTTGGGCTTAGGGTTCAGTCATATCCAGTACGGACATGAGGCGCGTCCTGTTCGCTAGGCCTCATGATGTTCCAGCAGGAACGAATGACAAGGGGAATATAATGCGGGTACTCCTTATTGAGGACGACAGCGCCACCGCGCAGAGCATCGAACTGATGCTCAAGTCCGAGAGCTTCAACGTCTACACCACCGACCTCGGCGAGGAAGGCGTAGATCTCGGCAAACTCTATGATTACGACATCATTTTGCTGGATCTCAATCTGCCCGACATGAGCGGCTATGAGGTGCTCCGCACCCTGCGCGTCGCCAAGGTGCAGACGCCGATCCTGATCCTTTCGGGTCTGGCCGGCATTGAGGACAAGGTCCGTGGCCTCGGCTTTGGTGCCGACGACTACATGACCAAGCCGTTCCACAAGGACGAGCTCGTGGCCCGCATCCACGCCATCGTCCGTCGCTCCAAAGGCCACGCCCAGTCGGTCATCCAGACCGGCGAGCTCACCGTGAATCTCGACACCAAGACCGTCGAAGTCCAGGGCCAGCGCGTTCACCTCACGGGCAAGGAATACCAGATGCTGGAGCTGCTTTCGCTCCGGAAGGGCACGACCCTCACCAAGGAAATGTTCCTCAACCACCTCTATGGTGGCATGGACGAGCCCGAACTCAAGATCATCGACGTGTTCATCTGCAAGCTGCGCAAGAAGCTCTCCGTCGCAACGGCCGGCAAGAACTACATCGAAACCGTCTGGGGCCGCGGCTATGTGCTGCGCGAGCCCGATGAAGGCGAAGGCTACTCAGAAAACGTGGCCTGACCGCATCAGCGCCATCGTGTTTCCAGGGCCCCGTGCAGCAATGCGCGGGGCCTTTGCTTTGCGCCGCTCTTGTGCTGACATGCAAGCACGGGCCGCAGGTGGAACCCCCATCCTGAGGGCACGTTAGCATCGCATCAGCTCCGGAGCCCTCTCGATATGGCAAGCGCCTCCAAACGCCTTCGCGACCCACTCGTCCTCGTGATCCTCGTGCTGGCGGTAGCCGGCTGGTTGGCCTTTCTGGCCATGTGGATCAATTCCAATTCGCAATATCAAGAGCAGCAAGAGGCGCTGGTTCTCCTGACCACCGAGCGCGATACGCTCGCCGCAGCTGTGGCAGAGCGCGAAGCTGCCGAAGGGAGCCTTGCCGAGATAGAAGCCCAGATCACCGCCGCTCAGCAGGAATTGGCGCAAAGCAATGCCGCGCTCGAAACCGCCCAAGCGGAGTTGCAAACGGCGCAGCAGAACCTCTCCACCACGGCCGCTGAACTCGAAGCACGCCGTCAGGAACTCGCCGGACTCACCGACCAGGTCACGCCGCTCCGCGAAGAAGCCGAGCAGTTGACGGCGCAGCTGGAAGCTGGCGAAGCGCAACTGGCCGAGATGGAGCAGCAACTGACCGACGTCGGAGCGCGGCTGGAGCAGGCCCGCCGGCAGGAGGCCACCATCACCGCCAATGTCGCGCAGGTCAGCGAAGAAGCAGCCACAACGACCGAGGAACTGGCGACCACCCAAGCGGAGCTGCAGGCGGCCCGCGAGCAGATTGCATCGGCACAGGTGCAATTGGCTGATATTGCCACACAGACCGAGGCTGCGGGAGCTGAACTGACGACGCTGCGCTCCAACATCGATGAGTTGGAGGCGCAACGCGCGCAACTGCGCGCGGAGGTTGAGAACTACGCCACGCAACGTCAGCAGCTCCAGCCGCAAGTGACCGATTTGGCGCAAACACTAGCCTCGCGCAGTGAAGAGCTGGCAGCAGTCGAGCGACGCATAGCCGAGGCGACAGCAGCTGCCCGCGCACCTGATGCTCAGGCAACTGGAAACCAGACCACCGACAGCGGCTACGGGAACTATGTTTCGGGCGGCGACAGCGCAGTCCAAGGTCTCGTACTGGAACTCAACGAGGACGACACGTTCCTCCTGACCGATCCCCGTGGCCGCACAGTGAGCGGAGCGTTCGTTCTGAGCGACGACCAGTTGGTTCTCGAGGATGGATCTGGCGACATCGGCGACGCATCCTTCCCGATGACATGCCCCGCAACACGGCAGGATGGCACTTTGGTGATCGGACCTGCCGATGAGTGCATTCTGTCGGGAATGCAGTTCACTCGTGAAACCCCTGCCCAACGGCCGCTCTTGCCTCAATCCTGAGGGAATGATGTCATTCTGCCATGAGCGACGCAGCAGCAATTAATCGCGCGATCGAAGCCGTGGTCCGCAATGAGCGGCCACGGCTTGTTGCCGGGCTGATGCGCATGACGCGCGATTTGGCGTTGGCCGAAGAACTGGCTCAAGACGCCCTTGTGGTGGCGCTAAATGCCTGGCCCCGGAGCGGCATTCCAGGCAATCCAGCAGCCTGGCTCACTCAAACTGCCAAACGCCGGGCGATCGACTATTTCCGGCACAAGAAAATGGCTGCGGCCAAACTGGAGGAAATTGGCCGTAGCATCGACGATGGCGCACAAGATCACATTGAGCAACTTCATGAGTCGTTGGATGATGATGTAGGGGACGACCTGCTGCGCCTCATCTTCACCTCTTGCCACCCCGTCCTGTCTGCCGAGTCTCGGGTCGCCTTGACACTGCGGCTGCTGGGCGGGCTGACAACCGAGGAAATTGCGCGGGCGTTCCTGACCGCGGAGCCGACGATTGGGCAGCGCATCGTTCGAGCCAAGCGCACCATCGCGGAAGCTGCAGTTCCCTTCGAGGTGCCGCGAGGTGCCGATCGGCAGGAACGGCTCGCCTCTGTTCTCGGGGTGGTCTACCTGATCTTCAACGAAGGCTATTCGTCCAGCACGGGCGATGATTGGATCCGGCCCCAGCTCTGCGATACAGCCATTCAACTTGGCAGGGTTCTCACGCGGCTGATGCCAGCTGAGCCGGAAGTTCATAGTCTTCTGGCGCTTATGTTGCTGCAACATTCGCGCGCCACCGCCCGTACGGATACCCAAGGTGAGCCAGTCCTCCTGAGCGACCAGGACCGTTCTCTTTGGGACAAAGGCAGGATCGAGGAAGGGCTGGCGGCGCTGGAGCGAGCGACCGCGCTAGGTGGCGCAGACCAGCCCTACGCCTTGCAAGCCGCGATCGGCGCCTGTCACGCCCAGGCGAGCAAACACGAAGATACGAACTGGAGGAAGATCGCCGAACTCTATGGCCGCCTTGCTGCCCGGGCCCCCTCACCGGTGGTCGAGCTCAACCGGGCGGTTGCGGTTTCCATGGCCGAGGGGCCAGCGGCCGGGCTCGCTCTGGTCGACCGCATAAAGGACGACCCGGCACTGCAAAAATACCATCTGCTGTTCGGCATCAGGGGCGATTTGCTGAGTAGGCTGGGCCGGCATACCGAAGCCATGCTGGAGTTTCGCCGGGCAGCCGACCTCACGCGGAATGACCGGGAGCGGCGCTATCTGCTCGGCCGCGCGGCGGTGGCGAGCTAGGCCACCAGATCCATGTCGAACTTGGCTTCGAGCAGGGGCCGGTCAAAGGGCTTGAGGATATGGGCGCTGGCGCCGGCCTTGCGGGCCATGGCGATGTGGCCGATGTCGTTTTCGATGGTGCAGTACACCACATAGGGCTTCTCACCACCGACATAGCCCCTTAGTAGCTTGAGGAATTCCAGCCCGCCCATAATCGGCATGCTCCAGTCCAGGAGAATGGCGTCGGGCATTTGCTGCCGGCATTTATCATAGGCTTCCTGCCCGTCTTCCGCCTCGTCGACCACATAGTCCATGTCCTCGAGAATGCGGCGCGCCACTTTGCGCACCACACTCGAGTCATCGACAATCAGGCAGGACTTCATCGGAAAACGGGCTCCGCAGAGACTGACGCACCAATCGATTATGAACGGCACATGCTACGGATTGGTTAGCGGACTGTACCGCTATTCCGTAGCAGCCGGTGCACTTTCAGGAACGGTTTCGGTGCTCGCGGGGGCCTTGGGCGTTGCGCGGAAATAGAACTGCGCATCTTCGAGCCCGATCTCGATCTCCATGTCGGTCATGCGGGCAAGCAGGCCCGTGTAGAACGGCTGAATGCCTCGCGCGTCGACTGATCCCTCTTCGGGCATGCCCGAGAGCAGACCGGCGGCACCGGACGGCACGAGCGTCTTCTGTCGCTTTTCCGGATCGCTACGCGAGGTGAACTCAAATTTCTCCTGCCCGGCTTCGCCGGTGATGCTAGCGGTTACCACGCCACCACGCGGCACCGAACCGGCTGCAATCAACAGCATGTTCATGAAGAGTTTGGCTTTGTGCTTGGGCAAAAGGATCAGCGGCGCGTTCCACTCGAGATCGGCCTTTTCGATATCAAAGAGGATGCGCGCCACGCGCTCGCATTCCCGCGTGTCGATGTCGGTGCCGGTGGTGGAAGAGGCGCCATAAGCAAGGCGGGCAAATTCAAGCTTCCCGCGGCTCTGCTTGGCAGCCGAAGCGATAAGGTCGCGGGCGCCTTCGGCCATCTCAGACTGCGCCGGGTCAGCAAGCACTTCAAGCCCGTTGCCAATAGCGCCGATCGGATTGATCAGATCGTGGCAGACGCGGCTGCACAGCATGGCGGCGAGGTCCGTCGCCTTGAGCTCGATGATGTCGGCCATGAGAAGGTCTCCGTGTCGGCAAGAATCACTTTTGCCGACATTAGAGCCTCAGCGGTTAACAGGGACACCAAATTGCGCCGGGCGCGATCAGTTGATCGACAGGGTTTTGGAGAGCTGCGCCCAGTTTTCTTCTGCTTTGATGGCGGCAGCATCCGGCGCCAGCAAGAACGCCTCGCGGCCCGAGGCCGAGTAGAAGAGATAGAGCCGCTGCTTGAAGACGGTGTAGAGGCGAGGATCGCTGTCCGACACAAAGCCGCGCGCCATGCTCATGGCGCCATGACCACCGAACTGCGGCGCGTAGATCTCGGGAGCCTGACTGAAGACGTCGCGATTGGCTGGGGTCGAGAAATACCAAGGGACGTTCTGCCAGACGAACTCGTAATCCGGGAGGCCCAGCGCCGGTGACGGTTCGGTGAAGTAGCTCACCGGGTCCATGCCACCAATGGCGATGCCGGTGAGCGGGTCCGTGACGATAAGGGTCACCACCGACTGGGCTCGCACCGGGGCACTGCCCGCCGTGAGCACGGCCAATAGCGGCAAAACAAAGGCAAGCATGGTTAAGATTTGTTTAGAGGTTTGCTTCATCATCGACCCAAATTGATCGGCGTGCTGGTAGCGGCAGTCTGCAGCAGCAGACCTTAAGGTCTTACCAACCCCATGCCGATCGCCTGGGAGATCACCATGCTCAAGCGCCTCGTCCTGCTGTTCGCCATTCTTGGGTTTCTCGCGCCGGCACCAGCCGTCCTGGCGCAGGGTTCGCTCAGCGACACCTATTCGGGGAATGAGCTGGTCGACAAGGGCAGCGCCTTTTTCGGGTCGGCGGCGCAAGGTCTGGCCTCGCTGGTGGAGCGCGCCGTCAGCGAATTCGGGCTACCAAATGGCTATATCCTAGGCGAGGACGCCGGCGGGGCACTGTTTGCCGGCGCCCGCTATGGCGAGGGCACGCTTTATACCCGCAATGCGGGTGAATACATGATCTTCTGGCAAGGGCCATCGATCGGCTTCGACATCGGTGGCGACGGCTCCAAGGTCATGGTGCTGGTCTACAACCTCTCTCAGGTTCCCGACGCCCTGGGACGCTTTGCCGGCCTCAACGGCTCGGCCTATGTCGTGGGCGGCTTTGCCATGACGGTGCTGAAGCGCGGCAATGTCGTGATGATCCCGATCCGCTCTGGCGTTGGCGCTCGCCTGGGCGTCAATGTCGGCTATCTCAACTTCACCAACCAGCCTACCTGGAACCCCTTCTGACCTGCAGCCGTTCGAGGGCCAAGGTGACGCCCATGCGCAAACCCAGTAGGGTGGGCGCGGGGCACGGTGGCTGGGCCAGCGGAGTTGCCATTGGGGATATTCCTGCGGTAACGAACCCGCGCGGGTCCGGAGTTGCGATGGTCATCGAGAACATCATGTATTTCGCGCTGGGGTTGTTTGCCGCGGCGCTGATGGCCCTGATCATCATGCCGGCGGTGTGGAAGCGCGCCGTGCGCCTGACCAAGCGTCGCATCGAGGCGGCAACGCCCATCACCATGGCCGAATTCCGCGCCGACAAGGACCAGTTGCGGGCCGAGTTCGCGCTGACCACGCGCCGTCTTGAGATGACAATTGACGGGCTGCGCAAGCGGCTCGCCGAAGAACTGAGCGACTACAATCAAAAGCGTGCCGAAGCCGGCATGTTCAAGGCCGAGAACCAGCGGCTGGTCTCGATCGTGGCCGACCTGGAAGCGCGCGGGGAAGATCTGCGCATCCGGGTGCAGGAGCTCGAACGCGAAAACACCGATTTTGCTCAGCGCCTGCGCATGCGCGAACGCGACCTGGAAACGCGGACTGCGGAGTTGCAGTCCTTGCGGGAAGCCCTGCGGGGTGACCTGCCGCAAGGCACCGAGCCTGGTGGAACGGTGCTGTCGGGAGACTATGACGAGGATGTCGACCGGCTGACAACGACGCTGGCGATTGAACGCAAGCGCGCCGCCTTCCTTGAAGAACAGGCCAATAGTCTCCTCGCGCGGCTGGAAACCTCCGACCGGCGTAGTGCCGAAGCGACCGCGGCCATTGCCCAGATGCGCGCCGCCCTTGCCAAGCGCAGCGACGGCAACGACATCGATGCCGATGAGCTTGCCGCGGCCGAAGCCCGCATTGCCAGCGCCGAAAGCCGGCTAAATGCCCTGCTGGACGAAAGCCGGCCCGTCTCTGACGCCGGAGAAACGGAAACCCAGCCGGGGTTACTCGCAGATGAGCTGAGTGCAGAAGACGATCTGGACGCTGTGCGCCAAAAGGTGGCCACGGTGGAGGCCAGCATCTTGGCGGATTGGGGCACGGAGAAAATTTCGGAAGACCAGCTGCGGGACCAGTTAAGGGACATTGCGGCGGGCGTCACCCGCATCGTCTATTCCGCCGACGTCCAGCCCACCAGCGCACCGAGCGATGAGAGCCTTTTCGATCGCATCCAGCGCTTTGCCGATGACGGGCCAGAAAACCAGACGGAAGCGAAACAAGACGACCTGCCTGCCCCCGATCGCTCGGGTGCCGTATCGGATCGCATGACCGCGCTGCGGGAAATCCAGAGTCGTTAGGCTACTCGGTGGCTATGACGATCGTGCGGACCAATTCCCCGGTAGCCCGGTCGAACAGGGCGAGATGGGTGATGCCGTCCAGCCGATAGGTGACATTGATCGTCCCATCGCTCACAACCGCGGCAGCAACTTCGGCCGCCGGGGGCAAAACCACTCTTTCCGCGACGCTGGGCGGCGGCGCGTCACGCGTGATCCGATAGACAAGCGCGAACGCAATCGCCATAAAGCCCAGAACCATTGTGCCAATCGCAATTAGGAACGCGCGGCGCGCCTTGCGCAGCGCGGCCTCCGCCTCTGGAGAGAGCGGCTCGTTGGCAATTTCAGGATCGTTCATGGCCGAAAATACCGATCTAGAGTTTGAGGGCGACGAGGTCGAACTCGTCGTCGACGAGGCGCTGGCGGGCGGGCGGCTCGACGCTGTATTGGCCAAGGCGCACGACGTCCTGAGCCGCAACCGGATCAAGGATCTGATCCTGACCGGCGCCGTCACCATCGACGGCGCGGTCGTTAGCGAGCCCAAATACCGGCTAAAGACCGGCGAGACAATCACCCTTGTCGCGCCACCGCCTGAAGATCCCGAGCCGCAACCCGAAGACATCCCACTCGACATCCTGTTCGAGGACGACCATCTCATCGTCATCAACAAGCCCGTAGGCATGGTGGTCCACCCTGCCCCGGGTTCACCCTCAGGGACGCTGGTGAATGCGCTAATCCATCATTGCGGCGCATCCTTGCAGGGGATCGGGGGCGTTCGCCGGCCCGGCATCGTCCATCGGCTCGACCGCGACACCTCAGGTGTCATGGTGGCCGCCAAGACCGAAAAGGCACACAAGCATCTTTCCGACCAGTTCGCTGACCATGGCAGGACCGGACCGCTGCATCGCGCCTATATCGCCTTTGTGTGGGGTATGACGGAGACGGCTAAAGGTAGTGTCGACGCGCCATTGGGCCGGGACGCCAACAATCGCCTGAAGCAGTCAGTGCGCAAGGATGGACGCGAAGCGATCACCCACTACTTCGTGCAGGCAAGATTTGGCGACCCCGGCTGGGACATCACCCGTGTCGAGTGCCACCTCGAAACCGGCCGGACGCATCAAATCCGCGTTCACATGGCTCATATCGGGCATCCGCTGGTCGCCGACAGCGTTTATGCATCTGGATACGCCACCAAGATCAATCGTCTGCCTGCCGAGCTAGCGACGCCCATTCAGGCGCTGGGCCGCCAAGCTCTGCATGCCGCCGAGCTCGGTTTCGAGCATCCGGCAACCGGAGAAGAGATGTTCTTCGAGGCGCCTTTGCCCGAGGACCTGCAGAAGCTGGAGGACGCATTGGAACCATTCAACAAGGCTTTCGCCCGTTAGCGGGAACTGATCACCGCGTCATACATTTGTAGCGATTCTCGCTCTTACAATCGCCCAAGTGCGTCCTTATATCCATCGTAGTCTGACGATGGGCCGACAACGGACATCATAGGACTGTCTTCCGCCCGCGTCAGCGGGGGAAATCAAAAAGGGGGTGCGTTCATATGGCCCAAACCAATCTTCCCGTCCTCTCATCCGAAGGGGGCTTAAGCCGCTATCTTCAGGAAATCCGGAAGTTCCCAATGCTGGAGCCGGATGAAGAATACATGCTGGCCAAGCGCTACAAGGAGCACGCCGACCCCGGCGCCGCCCAGAAGCTGATCACCAGCCATTTGCGCCTCGTCGCTAAGATCGCCATGGGCTATCGCGGCTATGGCCTGCCCATCTCCGAGGTGATCTCGGAAGGTAATGTTGGACTGATGCATGCGGTGAAGCGCTTCGAGCCAGAAAAGGGCTTCCGCCTTGCGACCTACGCGATGTGGTGGATCCGCGCCGCTATCCAGGAATATGTGCTGCGCTCATGGAGCCTGGTCAAGATCGGCACCACTGCCGCGCAGAAGCGCCTGTTCTTCAACCTGCGCAAGGTGAAGGGGCAGATCGCTGCGCTCGAAGACGGTGCCCTACACCCCGACCAGATCAAGCAGATCGCCACGACGCTCAAGGTCACCGAAGACGACGTCGTCTCGATGAATGCGCGGCTTTCCGGCGACGCTTCGCTCAATTCGCCCATGCGGGCGGATGAGGGCTCGTCGGAGTGGCAGGACTGGCTGGTGGACGACACACCCGACCAGGAAACATCGCTGGGCGAGAGCGAGGAATATCGCGAGCGCATGGGTCTGCTGAACAACGCCATGGACGTGCTGAACGATCGTGAGCGAGCCATCTTCCAGGCGCGTCGCCTGCAGGAAAATCCGTCCACGCTCGAGGAGCTGGCGCAGCAATATGACGTGAGCCGGGAGCGTATCCGGCAGATCGAGGTCCGCGCCTTTGAAAAGGTGCAGGACGCGGTCAAGGTTGCGGCGCGCGCCGACGCGTAACGATCACTATCTCAATTAGCGAAGGCGGGCTCCGGCCCCCCTTTTTTGTTGCTTCGTTTCAGGCGCCGACTGGCATCTCGACAAGATCCCAAAGCCGTTCCTTGCCCAGGATCAATAACCAGGGGAGATCGGAAGCCGGCACAATCTCGACGCGCCCGCCCAGCCCCTGGTTCGACGTGCCGATAAGGCCGCCTGCTGCGAGCGTCAGTCCATCCACCGGATAGAGCAAGCCGGTGGAGCGGGTGAAGCTGATGGGGACAAGGGGGTGGACCGACACCCGTTCGCCGGCCCTGGCCTCGAAGGTGATGGTGCCCGTGACTGCCAGCGCCACATCAACCTCATCGACGAGGAGCAGGCGGCGGCTGGGGGCGAATTGCAGGACGGCGCTGAGCGCAGCAAGCGTGTGATCGAGCCGCTTGCCCGTGGTGCCCAGCGCCAGGGTCACGGGAGCCTTGGTACAATAGAGCGCCTTTTGAAAGTCGGTGGTGATCTGCTCGGGAATATGGATGACGCGCGTGCGCTGTTCCCACCCTGCCCGGTCCACGAGGGAATCGAGATCCCCGATGATCGCTGCCGGAGTAAGTCCGGCCGCACCGATCGCGTTGCCGCCACCATCGGCTCCTACCAGCGCAATGCCACGCTCTGCCAATTCGCGTAAGAGCGCTGGGTCGACGACACCGCCACCCACAATCGCCAGCGGCGACGCGAAGGCAAGGACCTCGAGGGCCTGTTCGACGATAGTCCCTTGTGCTGTCACGGAAGTCTCATTAAGTCTGGGGCGTCTCGCTGGGGTGTTCCGGATTTTCCGGAGCTGAGAGTTACCCATTGAACCTGAACCAGGTCATGCTGGCGGAGGAAGTTCGAGATGGCAAGGGCGTCTCGTTTTCGTCCTCGCCATTGACGCATCCCCTTCTTCATGGCCGCAAACGATGAAGGGATGACCCATGGTCAAATCTGCCCACCTCATTGCTGCGGTCCTTTCCGGACTGCTTGCAGCGCCCGCCCTTGCCCAGGACGCGCCGACGCTCACTGTCTACACCTATGATGGCTTTGCCGCCGAATGGGGCCCCGGCCCCAAGCTCAAGGAAGGCTTCGAGGCGGTGTGCGATGGCTGCACGGTGAACTGGGTGGCGGCCGACAGCTCCATTGGCACGCTGCGGCGCGTGCAGCTGGAAGGCGAGACCACCGAAGCCGACGTCCTCGTGGGGCTCGATACCGCCATTGCCGGGGAGGCGCGTTCGACCGGCCTTTTTGCCGATCATGGCCTGGACCTCAGTGGCCTCGACCTGCCGCAGGCGTGGTCGGACGAGCAGTTCGTGCCGTTCGACTATTCCCACTTCGCCTTTGTCTACGACACCGACAGCGTCGATAATCCACCCAGCTCCTTCGAGGAACTGATTGCGCTGCCCGAGGACTTCAAGATCGTCGTGCAGGATCCCCGTTCGGCGACGCCGGGCCTCGGGCTCGTACTCTGGATCAAGGCCGCTTACGGCGATCGCGCGGCGGAGATCTGGGAGGGCCTGGCGCCCCATATCCTCACTGTCACCCGCGAATGGAGCGAAAGCTATGACCTCTTCCTCAGCGGGGAAGCGGACATGGCGCTGAGCTATACCACATCGCCGGCCTACCACATCATCGCCGAGGACGATGCGAGCATCGCAGCGGCGCTGTTCGAGGAAGGGCACTTCGCCCAGGTGGAAGTCGCCGGCATTCTCAAGTCGTCGGACAATCAGGAGCTCGCGCGCGAATTCCTTGACTATCTCGTGTCGCCTGACGCGCAGGTAATCATCGCCATGAACAATTGGATGTTCCCGGTGGAAAGCGATGCAGAAATCGATCAGGCTTTTGCCGAGCTGCCGCAGCCAGAAGAGACGCTGAACCTCTCCGACGCGGAAATCGAATCCAACCGGCAGGCCTGGATCGACGAGATGCTGACCGCCATCCAGTAGGCATCCCATGGCCGTTTCCCCACTGGCCGGAACGCTGCCGCGACGCCCCCTGCGGGTCGCGGTGGCCACCGGGCTGGCGCTTGCCATCGGCGCGCTGATCGGGCTGCTGCTCTGGTCGATCCTCGCCGCGGCAACGGACCAAGGCTCCGGATCTTCCAGGCTCGACATCGCCCATCTGGTGCGGATGACCGCCATCCAGGCGGGGCTGACCACGATCATCTCGCTGGTTGTGGGCATGGGCTTGGCCTGGGCGCTGAACCGACTGCGCTTTTTTGGCCGCGAGCTGGTGGTGGCGCTGTTTGCCTCGGCCATCGTTACGCCGGGCATGGTGGTGGCGTTCGGGCTCCTCTCCATCTGGGGCCGGAATGGCTGGATCAATCAGCTCAGCGAAGCCTTGTTCGGGGCGCCGATCGGTAACCCGGCATTTGGGCTCTCGGGCATTCTCTTTGCCCATGTCATTCTCGATGCGGCCTTTACCGCACGCATCATGCTCGCGCGTCTCGACGCCATACCCGACGCGCGGCTTAAGACCGGCCAATCGCTGGGGCTATCGGCCTGGGCGCGCTTCCGCATCATTGACTGGCCGGCGTTGCGCGGCACGGTGCCGGGCCTCGCGGCCATCATCTTTCTCCTTGCCTTTACCAGCTTTCCAATTGTCTTGATGCTGGGCGGTGGTCCCGCCAACCAGACGCTGGAAGTGGCGATCTATGCCGCCGTCCGACAAGATTTCGATCTGACCGGTGCCGTGCGGCTGGCGGCGACGCAGATCGCCATCTGCTCGGCAGTTATTCTGGCGGCCTCGGCCATGGCGCCGATCACCACGAGTCTTGGTTCCTCCACACTACCGCGCTGGCGCGATGCCGGCTTGGCCCGCCTGCTGCAGGCCATTGTGCTGACGCTCTGTCTTCTTGCCTTCCTGCTCCCGCTCATCGCTGTTCTCGTCGACGGCATCGGACCTGACATGATCTCGCTGCTTTCACGACCCACCTTCTGGTGGGCCGCGTTGAGCAGCTTGGGCATCGGCACGGCCTCCGCCCTCCTGACGCTTGCCCTGGCTTTGGCGTTGGCTCTGGGCCGCGCAGGCACCAGCAATGGCGGACTGCGGACCGCGCTGGGAACTCCGGCCTTTGCCTATCTGGCCGTTCCCGCGGTGGTATTGGCGCTTGGCTTCTTCCTCCTGGTGCGAGCCTTTGGGATCGCTCCGGCGCATGCGGCGCCTGCAGTGGTGATCCTGGGCAACAGCCTGCTTGCCCTGCCCTTCGCCATGGCAACCCTGGGGCCGCCGCTCGAAGCGATAAACCGGACCCGGGGCAAGCTCATCCGTTCGCTGGGCCTGACCGGATGGCAGCAGTTCCGGGCCATCGAGTACCCCCTGATCGGCCGTGATCTGGGCATCATGCTGGCACTTGCCTTCTGCTTCTCGCTGGGCGATCTGGGCGTGATCGCGCTCTTCGGCACACAAGACTTCCAGACCTTGCCTCTGATGATGTTCCGCGCCTTGGGGGCCTATCGCAGCAATGACGCGGGTGGGATCGCCGCCATTCTCCTCGTGGGCACCATCGTAGCCTTCATCGGCCTGCCCAAACTCTTCGAAAGGCTCGCCAATGCTGCGCGCTAATTCGCTCACCTTCGCCTATCTAGGGCAGGCACGTCCATACCAGTTCAGCTTCTCTGCCGAACCTGGCGCGGTGACCGCAGTCTCGGGCGCCAGCGGTTCGGGCAAGTCGACATTGCTCGATCTAATCGCCGGATTTCAGCGCCCAATATCTGGCGAGTTGGCGCTGGACGGGCGTGACCTGCTTCCCCTTGAGCCGGAGCAGCGACCCGTCTCACTACTCCTGCAGTCCGAGAGCTTGTTCGATCACCTCTCGGCCGCCAAGAACGTCGTTTTGGGCTTGCCGCGTAGCACCCCAAGGGCAGAAGCACAGAGGGCCATTGCCTCAGCGCTGAGCGAGGTGGGGCTAAAGGGGATCGGCGCCCAACCGGCAGCGACGCTTTCAGGAGGCCAGAAACAGCGGGTGGCGTTGGCGCGGACCTTGCTGCGCGAACGACCGGTGCTGCTGCTCGACGAGCCCTTCTCCGCACTTGATGACGATACCCGAGGCGTCATCCGGGAGCTGGTGCGCGACCTCACGGTAAGGCATGGCTGGCACACCATTCTCGTCAGCCATCACAGCGATGACATCGCTGCGATTGCCAATCGTCAGTATCACCTCAATGGGGGCCGGTTGGTGGAGCTGGCTTAGCTCTCCCAGCTAGCAAACACTTCTTGGAACAGCTCCTGCGCATCTTCATCCTTTTCCAGGGTGAGGATGGCATTGCGGCCGGTCCCATAGACCACCGCCAGATCCAGCCAACGTCGATCTTCGAGCAATTGGGTGTTCGTCGCGGCGTCGTCGGGTGAAGCGCTGAGGGCAAAGAGGAAGGAGTTCCCTACGACGCGCGCCGAAGCGCCCACGAGCGGCGTGCCCGGGACCAGTTCCTGATCCTTGAGCAAGACCCCCGGCAGATTGGCAATCGTGCCGCCGATGAAGCTATCGCTGACGTCGAAATCGACTTCCATGAGGTGGCTGGCGGGAAGGCTCGGGTCCGAGTTCTTGCGGATGGTGATGTTGACGCCGAGATTTCGGGCCGGAATGCTCGCACTGCCGACCAGTGTCGGCAGTCCCAGTTCGTCGGTGCCCTGGCTCCATTCCACCGTCCCGGAGAACGGAACCGCGCCGCTCTGGCCATTAGCGCTGGCTTCCAACAGCAGCGACTGGCTCCCGGCGAGTACCGCCGGATCAGCCGAAGCTGCCGGATCATCGGCCTGAGCAATCGCCGTTTCACTATTGGGGAGGCGCTCTTCGGTCTTGGTCTCGCCATCGGCTGAGGGCAAGGCTGTCTCGGTGCCATCGGGTACGACCGGTTCGGGCACCAGACGGTCCTCGCCTTCGAGGTTTTCGATCGTGTTAGCCGGCTCGGCGAGAGGGGTCGTTGCAGTATTGCCGGGACCGGTTGTGACATCGGTCACCGGCTCGACCGGCGTGGAAGGGGCCGGGTCCATGGTTGGGGTCTGCGGGTCCGGCTCAATCGCAGCTGTGTCGGTCACCACCGGTTGCGCCTGTCCAAACATCTGGTCGAGGTCGACATAGCCTTCGCGCCAAGCCCAGAACCCGGCACCACCAGCACCGGCCAAGAGCACGGCGAACACCACCAAAAAGATAGTGAGGCCGGCGCCGGAACGAGCTTCCTCAGGCGAGACTGCGGGACCAGGCTCCTCGCCCGCTTCGGTCGGCTGCTCTGGAGGCACGGCGAACATCGACGAGCCCGATTCGGCAGGTGATTGTTCGGGGAGCGAGGGGCCATACTCACCGCGCGCCTCACGGTCCAGAGTCTCGATGGCGCGTTCAATCGCGCCCTGCGCTTCGTGCGCATCGGGTTCGGCCGCCTCGACCTCGACCTCGCGCACGGTGGACAGCGCCGTTTCAACCGGCGCTATGGCTACCGGAGTGCTATCCGCCTGGCGTGCCAGCGCCCGGTTGCCCAGGCTCGGCTCAGCGCGCGCGGCGGTCCGTGGCGCTTCTGTTCCGGGACGCGGCCCGATGGGGGCATTACCCTGTCGCGGCTCGATGCTGACCGGCTTCATGCTGCCGCTGATAGGCCGCAGCGGCACTGGAATCGACGAACTCGGGCCTGAACGATTGGGATCCGCCCGGGTCACGATCGAGGGCATGGCCCGAACTTCGGGCTTCCGCGTTTCGGCAGTAGAAGGTTCTGTGGGTTGGGTCGGCTCTACCGCTTCGACCGAGGTGCCGGTGCTCGCGGCCGCCTGAGCGATAATGTCCTCGATCGACATGGCGGAAGCCGCTGCCGGCGGCTCGGCGGCGGCTTGCTCAGTCGGCTGAACCGCAGTCTTTCGTTCGGGAGGATTGGGCCTCCGTGGTGAGCTAGGCGGCTGCTGCAGCACTTCGCGCACGCCGGGCATCACCTCCGGCTCGGATTCGTCCGGCACGGATACTTCGGCCGGAGGCGGTTCGGACGCCATTACCGGCTCTGCAACTGGCTGTTCGACTGCGCGCGCGGGCGGTGGCGGGGCCGCTGCCTCTGGCGCGCGCTGCGGCTCGAGCGCACGCGTCAGCTCGGTGTTCTCCCGGCCCAGGCTGATAATGGCTTCGCTGGCTTCCTGCTCGACTTGGCGGATACAATCCTCGAGCTGCAAGCGGTGCTGCGTGATCTCTCGGGCCGGCAAAGGGGGCGTGATCGAGCGGAGCTGACCGACCAGAGCCGAACGCGCCTTTTCGTAGACCGCGCGACGAGCGGCTCCGTTATTCTCCGGCAGCGCCGAGATCGCCCGGCGCAACAGCTCTTTGTAGTCCGCCATTGGTTACTTGGTACTCACATTTCAGCGACGTGTTGTAACAAAAACACTCAATCTTGGAATGGGTCAACGACGAGGATCGTGTCTGCGCGCTCCGGACTTGTGGAAAGCATGGCCACCGGTGCGCCGATCAGTTCCTCGATATAGCGAACATACTTCACCGCCTGCGCCGGCAGCTCAGCCCAACTCCGCGCACCGGCAGTGGTCTCGGACCACCCTTCCAGCGTTTCGTAGATGGGCTTAACGCGGGCCTGTGCTCCCATTGAGGCAGGAAGATAATCTATGCGTGATCCGTCGAGTTCGTAGGCGACACAGACCTTGATCTCCTTGAGGCCGTCGAGAACGTCGAGCTTGGTCAGGGCAATGCCGGAGATACCGGAGGTCCGGACCGTCTGGCGCACCAGCACGGCGTCGAACCAGCCGCAGCGGCGCGGACGGCCAGTGTTGACGCCCACTTCGCGACCTACGGTTGCCAGATGACGACCTATCTCGTCATCGAGCTCGCAGGGGAACGGTCCTTCACCGACGCGGGTCGTGTAGGCCTTGGTGATGCCAAGCACATAGCCAATGGCAGTGGGACCGAGACCCGAACCGGCAGCCGCCTGACCCGCCACCGTGTTGGACGAGGTAACAAAGGGATAGGTGCCGTGATCATTGTCGAGCAGCGCACCCTGCGCCCCTTCGAAAAGTATGCGGGCACCAGCGCGGCGCTTTTCTTCAAGCACGCGCCAGACCTGGTCCATGAAGGGCAGGATCTGGTCGGCGATTGAGGTCAGCTCTTGGTAGATCGTGCTCGCCTCGACCTCCACAAGTCCCATGCCGCGGCGCAGGGCGTTGTGGTGTGTGAGGAGCCGCTCGATTTTGGGCATCAGCGTATCGGGCTCGGAAAGATCGACTAGGCGGATGGCGCGGCGACCGACCTTGTCCTCATAGGCTGGACCGATGCCGCGGCGGGTGGTGCCAATCTTGAGACCTGAATTGGCGTCTTCGCGAATGCCGTCGAGCTCGCGATGGAGCGACAGGATCAGAGGTGCATTATCGGCGACGCGCAATATTTCGGGCGTGATCGTCACTCCCTGCCCGCGCAGCTTTTCCATCTCGGCAACGAAGTGATGGGGATCCACGACGACGCCGTTGCCAATGACGCTGAGCTTGCCCTGCACAAGGCCCGAAGGCAGCAGCGCCAGCTTGTAGCTCACCCCATCGATGACCAAGGTATGACCAGCATTGTGACCGCCATGATAGCGCACCACCACATCGGCGCGTTCGCTGAGCCAGTCGACGATCTTGCCCTTGCCCTCGTCGCCCCACTGCGAACCGACGACAACCACATTAGCCATAGAGTTTTCTTCCCAAAAATAGGCACGACCTGAAGGGTCCGGCGCCTTTTGCCGTCCCCTTCTCCTGCTTGGACGTCTGTCCCCCCGGCCGCTTTGGTTAGAACTTGATCGTGGCCGAATAAGTGTTAAGTCCGATTGTCCTTACATCACTCGAGCCACGATGAGAAAGCCGCTAAGTTCTGAAAATCGCGGCATTTCGGCTCGACTTTTGGACCAGCCTTACCTGCTACTGGTGCTGGCGCCCCTATTTTGGGGGGGCAATGTCGTGGCCGCCAAGCTGGTGGTGGGCGAGATCGACCCGTTCCTGTTGCTCGCGGCCCGCTGCGTGGGCGCAACACTCTTCATCATGCCCTTTGCCTGGCGCGCCGTAGTCAACGACTGGCCGATGATCCGGCGCCAATGGTGGCTGCTGATGAGCTACGGCGCCATTGGCTATGCGCTCTACAATGTGCTGCTCTATATCGGGCTGACCATGACCACCGCGGTCAATTCCTCCATCGAGACCGGCGCGCTCCCGATGCTGATCCTGGCGGCGAACTTCATCGTGTTTCGCGTCCGGGCGCGGCTGGCGCAGATCATCGGGGTGCTGATCGCTATAACCGGTGTGGGCCTGACCGCGACCCATGGTGACTTGAGCCGTATTCTGACGCTCGATGTCAATTTAGGCGATGCCTTCGTGCTGCTCGCCTGCCTCGCCTATACCGTCTACACGCTGGCGCTGCGCTTCCGGCCTCAAGTGCACATGATGAGCTTCATGGCTGTGGCCTTCACCGGCGCGGCAATCACCGGACTTGTCATGCTGGCGCTGTTCGGCGGCGGCATCGGGCAGTTCGCGACCCTGGTGGACAAGTCACCCACGGTCTGGGCCGTGCTGATCTACGTGATGATCTTTCCGTCCATGTTCAGCCAGATCGCCTATGCCCGCGGCGTTGAACTGGTTGGCCCCAATCGGGCAGCTCCCAGCCACAATCTCATTCCAGTCTTCGGCACGCTGGGCTCGCTGCTGGTCTTGGGCGAGCACCTCGAACTCTACCATCTCGCGGCCGCGGCACTGATCATCAGCGGCATCGTCCTGGCGGAATGGTCGGCCCGGCGTCGCGCATAAAAGGGCCGGCGCCGTGGCGCCAGCCCTTCATGTCTTCCCAGCGCTTAAAGGCTAAAACCGCAGCGCCTTGGCCTGCTTGACACCATCGAGCGCGGTGATCTCGGTCAACTGCTCCTCGGTCAGCGTGCCGTCGATGGAGATGAGCGCGATGGCGTCACCCCCTACATCCTGGCGACCCAGATTGAAGTTGGCGATGTTGATACCGAGGGTCCCCAGGATTGTCCCGAGACGGCCAATATGGCCCGGCTTATCCTCATTGGTGACGTAGAGCATGGACTCGGTGAGCTCGGCTTCCATGTTGATGGACTTGACCTGGATGACACGCGGCTTGCCGTTGGCAAAGAGCGTGCCGGCAAGGCTCCGCTCCTGCCGCTCGGTGGTGACGGTCAGGCGGATATAGCCCTCGTAGGCGCCCTGCTGGTCGCGCGTCGTGGTCTCGACGGTAATGCCGCGATCCTTGGCGATCTGCGGCGCCGACACCATGTTGATGTCACCCAGCGACGGCTTGAGCACGCCATTGATCGCCGCAGCGATCATCGGACGCGTGTTGAGCCCGGCGGGCGTACCCTCGAACTCGATGCGAATGCCCTTGATGGCGGTTTCGGTCAGTTGGCCGGCAAAGGAGCCAAGCGTTTCGGCCAGCTTAACCCAAGGGGTGATGATCGGGGCTTCTTCGGCCGAGATCGAGGGGAAGTTGAGCGCGTTGGTGATCTCGCCGGTCATCAGATAGGCGGAGATCTGCTCGGCGACCTGCAACGCGACGTTCTCCTGCGCTTCGGTGGTCGAGGCGCCCAGATGCGGCGTGCAGATGACGTTGGGAAGCTCGAAGAGGGGATTGCTTGTCGCCGGCTCCTCAAGGAAGACGTCGAGCGCGGCCCCGGCGACCTGGCCGGACTTCAGTGCATCGTAGAGCGCGGCTTCGTCGATGAGACCGCCCCGAGCGCAGTTGATGATGCGGACGCCCTTCTTGGTCTTGTTGAGCGCCTCGGCATTGATGATGTTGCGGGTGGCATCGATCAATGGCGTATGGAGGGTGATGAAGTCGGCACGGGCAAGGAGATCGTTAAGCTCGACCTTCTCGACACCCAGCGTCTGGGCACGTTCGGGCGTCAGGAACGGGTCAAAGGCGATAACCTTCATCTTGAGACCCAGCGCCCGGTCGGCGACGATCGAGCCGATATTGCCAGCGCCGATGAGCCCGAGGGTCTTGTTGGTGACCTCGACGCCCATGAAGCGGTTCTTTTCCCACTTGCCGGCGCGGGTGGAGGCATCAGCCTCCGGCAGCTGGCGCGCCAGGGCAAACATCATGGCGATGGCGTGCTCGGCCGTGGTGATGGAATTGCCGAAGGGCGTGTTCATCACGATGATGCCCTTTTTCGTGGCAGCGGGAATATCGACATTGTCGACACCGATGCCGGCCCGGCCGATCACCTTGAGATTGGTGGCCGCCGACAGGATCTTTTCGGTGACCTTGGTGGCCGAGCGGATGGCCAAACCATCATACTGGCCAATAACTTCGAAGAGCTTGTCCTTGTCTTTGCCCAGATCGGGCAGATAGTCGACCTCCACGCCATTGTCCTTGAAGATCTGAACGGCCGTGGGGCTGAGCTTGTCGGAAACGAGAACCTTGGGCATAGCGCCCTCCTTGTTTTCGCCACACCGATGGACGGTGCATGAATGAAAATGAACGGGGAAAAGGCGACGCCGAAGGGCGTCACCGGATTGTTCGCAGGGCTAATCAGGCAGCAGCCTGGAGCACAGCCTTTTCTTCGGCGAAGGCCCAATCGAGCCAAGGCGTCAGCGCTTCGAGATTGGCAGCGTCGATGGTGGAGCCGGCCCAGATGCGCAGCCCCGTCGGCGCGTCGCGATAGCCGCCGATGTCATAGGCCACGCCGAGCTTGTCGAGTCGGGCAACGATGGCCTTAACAAAGGCGGACTGCGCCTCCTCGTCCAGTGCCGTGACCGCAGGATCGGTGATGACGAAACAGACGGAGGTATTGGAGCGCGTGGCTTCTTCCTTGGCGAGGAAGCCGACCCAATCGGTTCGGGCGACCCAATCGGCGAGCACCTGGTAGTTGGCGTCGGCGCGGGCCTGCATGGCCTTGAGCCCGCCGATCTGCTTGCCCCACTTCATGGCGTCGACCGCATCCTCGATGCAGATCATGGAGACGGTATTGATGGTCTCGGCCTTGAAGATCCCCTCGATCAGCTTGCCGCCCTTGGTGAGGCGGAAGATCTTGGGCAGCGGGCGCTCGGGCTTGAAGGTCTCCAGCCGCTCGACAGCGCGCGGCGACAGGATGAGGACGCCATGGGCCGCTTCGCCGCCCAGCGCCTTCTGCCAGGAGAAGGTGACCACATCGAGCTTGGAAAAGTCGAGGTCCTGCGCAAAGGCGGCCGAGGTGGCGTCGCAAATGGTGAGGCCCTGCCGATCGGCCGGAATCCAATCGCCATTGGGCACGCGAGCGCCCGAGGTGGTGCCGTTCCAGGTAAAGACAACGTCGCGGGAGAAATCCACCTGTGCCAAATCGGGCAGCTCGCCATAGGGTGCCTTGAGCACGCGCACATCATCGAGCTTGAGTTGCTTTTGGACGTCGGTGACCCAGCCTTCCCCAAAGGATTCCCAGGCGAGCATGTCGACGCCTCGCGCGCCAAGCATGGACCAGAGCGCCATCTCCACCGCGCCCGTGTCCGAGGCGGGAACGATGCCGATGCGGTAGTCGGCAGGGACGGCGAGCAGCTCGCGCGTCAGGTCGATGGCTTCCTGGATGCGCGCCTTGGCGGGCTTGGCCCGGTGCGAACGGCCGACCAAGGCGTCGGACAGCACATCCACCGTCCAGCCAGGACGCTTGGCACAGGGGCCCGACGAAAAATTCGGATTAGCCGGTTTTACCGCCGGTGCGGTTTGGGGCGTATCAGCCATTCTCAGCGACCCTCCCAGGTCTATCGCCTTGCGTTAGGGCAAGGTGTCCTGAGGCGGGAGATACGCCTACCGCCTAGGGCGCGTCAATGGGTCTTTTGGAGCGCCCTAACTTTTGCAAGGCGCGGCATCACGGGGGCGAGATGATCCTGTCGCATAATCTTTGCAGAACTGTCATGTGACCGTGTCCCAGCAGGCCTAGGGCAGGCCATCCGTCACACCCATTGGGGCACACAATGAAGCGTCATTCTGTTCTCGCCGGCCTGACCGCCGCGCTTTTAGCTGCCACTGCGGCAAGCGCCGCGGCCGCACCCGTTTTCAATCGCGTTGCCAGCTTCCCGGTCGCGCTCAACCACCCCGATGCGGAAGAAACCTCATCCGAGATCATCACCGCGTCCGAAGACGGGATGACGCTCGCCTATTCCGATAGCCCCGGTGGCGGCATCGGCTTCATCGACATCACAGATTTCGAGAAGCCCGCGCCTGCCGGCTACGTCGAAGTCGAGGGCGAGCCAACCTCGGTCACAATTATTGGCGACAAGCTCTACGCTGCCGTCAACACCAGCGAAGATTTCATCAATGTCTCGGGCCAGCTGTTGGTCATAGACCTTGCGAGCAAGCAGATCGAAGAGACTGTCGAACTTGGTGGCCAGCCAGACTCGATCGCCCGCAATGCTGAGGGCACCCTGTTGGCCATTGCTATCGAAAACGAGCGCGACGAAGATCTCAACGATGGCGCGCTGCCGCAGGCTCCTGCGGGTTCGGTCGTCCTCCTGACCATCGCCGATGGCCAACTCGACACCGCTTCGCTCAAGACGGTTGATCTGACCGGCCTTGCCGCCACTGCTGGCGAAGACCCCGAACCGGAATATGTCACCATCAACAGCCGCGACGAAGTGGCTGTATCCCTGCAGGAAAACAACGAGATCTTCATCATCGACGGCCAGACCGGCAGCGTCACCGGGCATTTCTCGGCCGGTGGGGCCGATCTCGAGAATATCGACGTTGCCGATGATGGCGCCCTCACCTTCACCGAGAACAGATCGGGGGTGCTGCGTGAGCCTGATGCCATTAAGTGGCTCGACGACGAGCGCATCGTCACCGTCAACGAAGGCGACTGGAGGGGCGGAGCCCGCGGCTTCACCATCTTCGACAAGACTGGCAACGTGCTGTTTGAAAGCGGTTCGGCAATGGAACTGGAGGCAGCCCGCCTCGGCCATTACCCCGATGACCGCGACAAGAAGGGCGTGGAGCCAGAAGGCCTGGAGATCGCCAGCTTTGACGATGAAACCTTGATGTTCGTCTCCCAGGAGCGCTCCTCGCTTGTCGCCATCTACAAGGACACCGGCGCTGAGCCTGAATACCTCCAGACCATCGCTTCGGGTATTGGGCCAGAAGGTTCTGTTGCCATTCCCAAGCGCAACCTCTTCATCACTGCCAATGAAAATGACCTCCGCGAGGACGGCCTGGCTGGCTCCCATGTCATGATCTTCGAGCGAGCCGAAGGCGAACCCGGCTACCCCCAGCTCATCGCCCAAGATGATGAGCACGGCGTGCCGTTCGGCTGGGCAGCAATCTCGGGTGCCGTGGCCGATCCCGAACAGACGGGGATTCTCTATGCCGTTTCCGACAGCGCCCTTTATTCTGCTCCGGCGATCTACACCATCGACGCTACCCAGCAGCCAGCCCGGATCACTGCCAAGACGCTAGTTACCCGCCAGGGGGCCCCGGCGCAGAAGCTCGATCTCGAAGGCATCACCCTTGATGGCGAAGGCGGCTTCTGGCTCGCTTCGGAAGGCGACACGCAAGACCTCACCCCGCACGCACTGTTCCATGTCGACGCCGAGGGTGAAATCCAGCGGGAAGTCGCGTTCCCAGCTGAATTGCTCGCAGTAGAAACGCGCTCGGGAGCCGAAGGCGTAGCCATGGTCGATGGTACCCTCTGGGTGGCCATCCAGCGCGAATGGAAGGATGACGAAAAGGGCACCGTCAAGCTCGTCTCCTACAATCCCGAAAGCGAGGAATGGGGCGCCGTGCTCTATCCACTCCAAGCTCCAGCCGAAGGCGCCTGGGTGGGCCTGTCCGAAATCACCGCCAATGGTGACCATGTCTACCTCATCGAGCGGGACAATCAGCTTGCGGACAAAGCCAGTCTCAAGCAGGTGACACGCGTCGCCACCAGCGAACTCCAGCCGGCAGCCCTGGGCAGCGAGCTTCCCACTGTCAGCAAGGAAGTCGTACGCGACCTCATTCCGGACCTCGAAGCCAACAACGGCTATGTGGTCGACAAGGTCGAAAGCCTGGCGATCGACACAGTTGGCACCGCTTATGTCATCACTGACAATGACGGGGTGGACGACTCCTCGGGCGAAACCTTCTTCTGGACCTTCAGCTTGAACCAGTAGACCGAGCATGTGGAAGGGGGCACCAGCTCCCTTCCTCTCTCCACGTCTCTTTGCTTTACTCCGACACAAAAGGCTGGCCTTGAACGCGGCCGTTGAGCAAGGTCAAGTGCAAGTCTGAGACAGCTTCGTGGTGACGGACCATGAAAATTCGAGCGGCAACTTACGCTGACGCCGAGGCGGGCGCGCAGGTCCTGCAGCGCTCGATCGCCGAACTGTGCCGCGCTGATCACAACGACAATGACACTGTTCTGGCAGCCTGGACTGCGAACAAGACACCGCGCAACTGGAAGATCTGGATCGATCAGAACGAGACAGAGCTCTTCGTGGCCGTTGCAAGTGACCAAATTGCTGGAGTTGGCATGCTGGATCACGCCGGCACAATCATGCTGAACTACGTCTCTCCCGACCACCGCTGGCGTGGAGTGAGCAAGGCGCTACTGGCACGCATGGAGCGACAGGCTTTCGATTGGGGCCTGCGAGAGTGCGTCGTGGAAAGCACGAATGCCGCCCGGCGCTTTTATGAAAGTGCGGGCTACCATGGATCATCCGACACGCCTCGCATGACCAAGACGATCTCTGTGTGATGTCCCAGCGGCACCAGACGCAGTTCTTCTAAGCGGGAAGAGGCCACGCCGACCATGTAAGAGCTTCGGAGAAGCACTCATCACGGTACGAAGGCGCCACGGTCCCGCTCACCGCCTTAGCGCGGCGCATCCGCGACGATCGCCTGGATGACACTATCGGGGGCAGCGGGCTGGGCGAGTTGGTCGAAAGTGCATTGCTCGGCCGCCGTGTCGGGGCGCCACCGGTGCAGGCGGGTGCCATGGCGAAAGCGGTCTCCGGTGATCTGGTCGTAGAGCACTTCAACCACCAGCTCAGGCTTGAGCGGCACCCATTCAGCCGAGCGTTCGGTCGACCAGCGGCTGGGCCCCCCTGGTGCCTTGCCGGTGAAGCCGGAGCCGCCCTTGAGCTTTTCCAGCCTTCTCGTTAGGTCCGGCTTGTCCTTAGCGGCTATGCCAGAGGTGAAGCCCACATGGTCGAGCATGCCTTGCGCATTATATAGCCCCAGGAGCAGCGAGCCGACTTCGGTGCTGTGCGTGCCATAGCGGAACCCACCAACGACGCAGTCTGCAGAGCGAATGCGCTTGGCCTTGAGCATGGCGCGCTCGCCACTGGCATAAGCGCCATCGAGCCGCTTGGCGATAACGCCGTCAAGTTCAGTGCTGAGATTACCGAACCAGGCAGCAGCAGTTTTCCGTTCCCGTGTGCTCGGCGAGAGCCGAAGCGCGGGCGCGTCCACTCCAGCAACGAAGGTCTCGAGCGCCGCACGGCGCTCCTGGAGCGGCGCATCCCGCCAGGCGCGGCTCCCCTCCTCCAAGAGATCAAAGACTATCAGGAGGGCCGGCGTCTCAGCCGAAAGCCTGCGTACGCGACTTTCGGCCGGGTGGAGGCGCTGTTGCAGAGCATCAAAGGACGCCATGCCGCCAATCGGCACGACGAGTTCGCCGTCGAGCATGAAGCGCTGCTGGGGCAACCCCGCAATAAGATCCACAATCTCGGGGAAGTAACGGCCGAGCGGCTTGCCGGACTTGGCCCAGAGATCGACTTGGGTGCCTTGTCTGATCGCGAGGCAGCGGAAACCATCCCATTTGGGCTCGAACTGCCAGCCCGCGCCATCCGGCAGCTCGGAAACGAGCTTGGCCTCCATGGGCGGTATGAACGAGAGATCGGCCATTAGTTCCTCCTTTTCAACGCAACGATAGGAGGCCTAGCTTGGTGCCGCGAGGGGCGGGCAAAAAGAAGTCGGCGCCCACGAGGAGCGCCGACTTTCGATCTGGTGGTAACTGAGGATTAGTTGAAGCGATAGCGGAGCGAGCCGCGCACTTCGTGGATCAGCGGGTCGTTGATGTAGTACGAAGTGCTCGGACCGCGCTGAGCATTGGTGATCTCAGGCATATAGAGACCGCGATAGCCGAGGTCGGCAACGATTGAACCCATATCGTAGGTTACGCCAGCCATAACAGCAGCCGTGGGAGCCCAGGACTCGCCATCGGGCGTAGGTACACCGCCAGTGATGGAGGTCTGGTTGTAGGCGCCACCGATACCGGCACCGACATAGGCGCCAAAGCCGCCAGCCGCACCACCGCCCGAGATTGGGAAGTCGTAGTAGGCGTTGGCGAGCAGTATGGTGGAGCGGAGTTCCAGCTCATAGGTGTCGTCAGTGAGCCCCTTGTTGCGGAGGTGGTCAAGCGTCACATCTGCGCGGAAACCCGTGCCAGTCTCGTAGCCTACGCCGGCACCGAAGGAATAGCCGAAGCCCGCCTCGGTGAAGTCCAGCTCGGTACCAGTGCCCACACAAGTGGTGGGGCAGCCAGGGGTATAGTCACGAGCCCAGAGCCAGTTACCGGCCACCGAACCACGTAGATAGAAAGAGCCTTCATAACCGTAGTCGACATCGGGAATGTCGATGACGGGCGGATAGTAGGGCAGATCGGCAGCCAGTGCCGGGGCAGCAATTGCGGCGGCTCCTGCCACCATCGCCGCAGCGATGAGCTTGCGCATGGAAAATTGGTCCTTGGGTTGCCACGACACCAGTCGAATGCGCCCAATATCGGCCAATAGTCTTAAAGGTGACTTAACCCTAAGGCTTAACCCTAACGGTGCCCTGCCGAGGTCCGATTTTGCCTCGGCTGAGGCACGATGACTTACGCTACCGCGAGGATCGCCTGCTCGACTTGGGCAACGACCTTGGACACTACGGCGGCATCATCCGCCTCCCCCATGACCCGGATCACCGGCTCGGTACCCGAAGCGCGCACGACAAGGCGGCCGCCGGTGCCCAGCATCGCCTGGCCATCGGCAATGGCCTGGATGACCTGCTTGTGCTCGAGCGGCTTGCCGGTTTTGAACTTCACACTGCGCAACAATTGCGGGACCTTGGTAAATCGCGCGCAGATCTCCGAGATCGAGCGCTCTTCCTGCTTGAGGACAGCGAGTAGTTGCAGCGCCGCGACGAGGCCATCACCGGTGGTGGTAAAATCGGAGAGAATGATGTGGCCCGACTGCTCGCCCCCAACATTGAAGCCTTTGGCACGCATCGCTTCGAGGACGTAGCGATCACCAACCTGCGTGCGTTCAAGAGTGAGGCCTAGGGAGGTCAGGTGGCGTTCCAGCCCAAGATTGCTCATGATGGTGGCAACAATACCGCCGCCGATCAGCATTTCGCGCTTGAGCCAGCTTTCAGCAATGACCGCCATCAGCTGATCGCCGTCGATCACATTGCCCTTTTCATCGACAATGATAACGCGGTCAGCGTCACCGTCGAGTGCGATGCCGATATCGGCACGTACTTCCTTGACCTTGGCGGCGACTGCTTCGGGAGCGGTCGAGCCCACCTTGTGGTTGATGTTGTAACCGTCAGGCTCCACGCCGATGGTGATGACCTCGGCCCCAAGTTCCCAAAGGGCGATTGGCGCCACCTTGTAGGCGGCACCATTGGCGCAATCGAGCACCACGCGGAGGCCGGACAGATCAATGTTCCGCGGCATGGTGCGCTTGGCGTATTCGATATAGCGCGTGCGGGCTTCCTCATCGCGGTGCGCCCGACCGATCTCGCGCCCATGCGCGAGATAGTGCGTCATGTCGCTGTCGATCAGCTTTTCAATCTCGAGCTCGATCTCGTCGCTGAGCTTGTAGCCATCGGGACGGAAGAGCTTGATGCCGTTGTCATCGTATGGGTTGTGCGAAGCGGAGATCATGACGCCGAGATCAGCGCGGAGCGAGCGCGTCAGCATGGCCACGGCGGGCGTGGGCATGGGTCCCAGCAGATAAACATCCATGCCGACGGCCGTGAAGCCGGCGGTCAGCGCCTGTTCGAGCATGTAGCCGGAGCGGCGAGTATCCTTGCCGATCACCACGCGGTTGCGGTGGTCGCCCCGCACGAATTTCGTGCCAGCGGCCATTCCGACCTTGAGCGCGAGTTCGGGTGTTAGCTTGGTGCCGTTGGCGAGCCCGCGAATGCCGTCCGTACCAAAATACTTCCTGGCCATGATCTCAGTCCCCTACAGCCCCGAACTGGGCTCGATTCCATAATACCACTTTTGTGAGCGCAATAGCGGACAAGCAGCACAAACAAAAGGGCCGCCTGTGGCGACCCTTAACAGTGTGACCTGTTCGCTACGGATCAGGAACCGGGCTGCGGCTCCAGTCCACCCTCGGGTGGAGCGTCTGGGCGGCGCCGGCCGGGCTTTCCGGCAGCGGGGACGCCGCTGGCCTTGGGAGCAGTCGGGCCGCCCGTATCATCGGGACGGACAGGCTGCTTGCCGTCCATCAGGTCGCGCAGTTCGTCGCCCGTAAGGGTCTCGTACTCCAGCAGCGCCTGAGCAACGGCTTCCCACTGCTCCTCATAGGTAGCGAGAATCTCGCGGGCACTGCGTTCGCCATCCTCGATCAGGCGACGGACTTCTTCGTCGATGATCTTGGCGGTCTCGTCCGACATATTGTTGGACTGCGTGACCGAGTGGCCAAGAAAAACTTCCTGGTCATTGCTCTTATAGCGGACGCGGCCAAGCTTTTCGCTCATGCCCCATTCCATGACCATGGAGCGGGCAAGATTGGTCGCCATCTGGATATCGCCAGAAGCGCCGGACGTGACCTTCTCAGCGCCAAACTTGATGATCTCGGCTTCCCGGCCACCAAACAGCATGGTGAGGCGGGCCAGTGCCTTTTCGCGAGAGAACGAATAGCTGTCGGTCTCGGGCAAGGTCATGACCATACCAAGAGCCCGGCCGCGTGGAATGATCGTCGCCTTGTGGATGGGATCGATGCCGGCAACCTTGAGGGCGATGATGGCGTGACCGGCTTCGTGATAGGCGGTCAGCTTTTTCTCGTCGTCCGTCATGGCCATGGTGCGGCGCTCGGCGCCCATCATGATCTTGTCCTTGGCGTCTTCGAACTCCTGGTGGGTGACGAAGCGCTTGTTGCGTCGGGCCGCCATCAGGGCTGCCTCGTTGACGAGATTCATGAGGTCTGCACCCGAAAAGCCAGGAGTACCACGGGCCAGAACCTTGAGATCAACGTCGGGCGCCAGCGGCACCTTGCGGACGTGAACTTTCAGCACCTTTTCGCGACCAGCCACATCGGGGTTCGGCACCACGACCTGACGGTCAAAGCGGCCGGGCCGCAGGAGAGCCGGATCAAGCACGTCGGGACGGTTGGTGGCGGCGATGAGGATAATCCCCTCATTGGCCTCAAAGCCGTCCATCTCGACTAGCAACTGGTTAAGGGTCTGCTCACGCTCATCGTTACCACCACCAAGACCGGCGCCGCGCTGGCGACCGACCGCGTCGATTTCGTCGATGAAGATAATACAGGGCGCGTTCTTCTTGGCCTGCTCAAACATATCGCGGACGCGGCTGGCGCCGACACCGACGAACATTTCAACGAAGTCCGAACCCGAAATGGTGAAGAAGGGCACATTGGCTTCGCCCGCCACGGAGCGCGCGAGTAGCGTCTTACCGGTACCCGGAGGGCCCACAAGCAGCACGCCGCGTGGGATGCGGCCGCCCAGGCGCTGGAACTTGCCGGGATCGCGCAAAAATTCCACGATCTCTTCGAGATCCTGCTTGGCTTCATCCACGCCGGCAACGTCTTCAAACGTCACCTTGCCATGCGTTTCGGTAAGGAGCTTGGCGCGCGACTTGCCAAAGCCCATCGCGCCGCCGCGACCGCCACCCTGCATCTGCCGAATGAAGAAGAACCACACACCGATGATGACAAGGAAGGGCAACCAGCTCGACAGCAGGATCGACCAGAACGGGCTGGCTTCGGGTTCCTGAGCGGTGATGTTGACGCCGCCGTCTTCAAGGCGCGTGATGACATCAGCGCCTTGCGGAACGATGGTCTCGAAACGCGTGCCGTCGCGCAGCGTACCCGTCACCACATTATCGGTGATGGTCACGCTCGTGACGCTGCCGGCGTTCACGTCGGAGACGAATTCGCTGTAGCTTTTGTCGGAAACCGAAATCGATCGGGTGGAAGACTGAAAGACCTGGAACAGGCCCATCAGCATGAAAAGTATGACCAGCCAGATGGCGAAGTTTCGGAAGTTTCCGTTCATCAATCCTGTCCCGGAGATGCCAGCAGAAGGGGCTCTGGCGCTGCGCCGAATGTATGTCCGGCATTAGGGCGTTACAAGGGCAGGACCTGCGGCCCTTTTCGTGTCTCGTCCAGTCATAATGTCGCGACTGGGTTAATACGCCGTGCCGAGTCGAAGGTTCCTCAGTCGATCAGCAGTTGCACCTTAATGCGCTCATCGAAGGACCAACCGCCCAGCGAGAGTACGTCGCCTTGCGGGTCACGCACGATCGGAGCAGTGCGAATGGCTTCGACTGGCGCGGTTACCTTGAAGCCCAGAAAATCCTCCAGACGATGCCGCGGCAGATAGTCGGTGACACTAGCGGTAAGGCCTGTCTCGTCTGATCCATTGGTGATGAGAAAGCGCTCGTCCCAGACCAGCTCTCCCCGCGGCACCAGAATGGTGTCGGGCGGCACGGCGCGGCCCGGCTCCCGGGCGACCACCACAGCATCGCCTTTGGTCCGGACAACGCAACCGAGAACCGTGCTACCTTTAACGATGGTGCCGTTCACGAGATCCTCTCGCAACCGCTCGACTTGGCCGAGGGCGCGTGGCTTTTGCCGACCCCCAACTATATTGAGAACGCGGCCCAAGAGGCGGGTCGAAACGGCAGCTGGCAAGCCAACAAAGGCAGCCTGCTCGAGGCGGGCAGCACCGAAGCCATCGAGGCGAACCAGTTCACTGAAGCAGGCATCGGCCATCTGTGCGATGGCTTCGTCGGCTTCGGCCATCCGGGAGGCGAAGGTCGCGATGGTCGCCGGATCAAGTCCAAGTTCTGACAAGCGCGGCATGGCCTGGCGCCAGCGCACCCGCTCGTAATGCGGATCGTTATTAGACGGGTCCGAGACGGGCGTGAGGCCAGCCTCTGCTACCAATGCGCGAAGAGAGGCAGGGTCGACGTCGAGCAAGGGACGATGCACCCGCACGCCCTCCACCATCGCCACCGGCGTTATCCCACGCAGACCTTCGATGCCGCTGCCATGGGCGAGCCGCATCAACACCGTCTCCGCTTGGTCCGTGCGATGGTGCGCCGTAAGGAGAACTGAAACGCCATCCTGTGCCATGGCGGCACCGATCAAACGATACCGAGCAACGCGGGCCGCTTCCTGGAGACCGGAACGTGGCTTAGGCGCAGTCCAGGTGAGGCCTGTGGCGCGTAGGCCCAGCTGCTCGGCCACTCCCATCACTATGGCAACTTCGCCGGCGGCTTCAGGGCGGATCCCATGGTCGACCGAATAGACGTGAAACCTTGGCGATGCCTTAAGGCCTGCCGCCCAGCGTTGCGCTAGGAGCATCAACGCCAGGCTGTCGGCCCCGCCAGAAACGGCAAGGCCGATCGCGGGCTCGCCATCAAGACCATCGAAGAGGCGTTGCAGTTCCTTGGGGTCGCCCAGATCAGGGCTCAAGCGGGCGGGCATTCAGCGTTGGCCTTGACCTCGGCTAAACGGGCCTCGAACGCCGCAGGCTGATCGGGGAACCGCCGCTCAACTTCACCAAAGGTGCGGCAGGCCGTTTCCCGCTCGCCCGCACCGGCCAATGAGATGCCCAACTTGAGCAGCAGGTCAGGCGCGCGCGGGCTATCGGGAGCTTCCTGAAAAGCGGTGAGCAGCACGTCCGCCGCCTCGCTATAGGCGCCGCGCTGGAGCATAGCGTCGCCCAGCCAGTTGGCAGCCTCGGTTGCCTGCGGATTATCCGGATAGAGTTCGAGGAATTGGCTGAACTGCTCTTCGGCAAAGACGTAGTCCCCGCGCACCATGGCTTCATATCCAGCGGCAAACTGCGCGTCGGCATCCGCATTGCCGCTCTCTGCGGTGGCGGGATCGTAGTTGAGATCGATCGGCTGGCCGGTTGCTAGATCAATGCCGCCCTCTGAACCCGTGCCCAGCAATGGATCACCCGATGCGCCAACTTCGCCTTCGGCACCGGTACCGTCATCGAAGGTAGGATCGAATTCGACCTCGCCCGGTAGAGGCTGGACCCCCTGCTCGGGTATATCAGTCATCGGCACATCCGCTTCGGGGGCTGCTTCAGCAGCTGGCGCCGTGTCCGGCACAGCCTGCCCTGCCCCGGACGAACTCTCCAGCCGCTCGATGATCGTCTGCATCTGGGTCATCTGGAAGGTCAAACCCTCCACCTGCCCGTTGAGCACGCGAACCTGTTCTTCCAATTGCTGGATGCGCACCATCAACTGAGCTGGATCGGCCTGGGCCACATGAATGCGGGCGGGGCTGGAATTGGTGTAGCTCAATCCCGCCAGCTCTCCCGGCAGATCGCGAGCGGCGGCTTGCGCTGGTCCAGCGCCGAGCAGAGTACAAAGGGCCGCCACAGCCATGGGCATACGGCTCTTGAGGGAGAGTTTCGGAAAAGTCAAAGAGGCCTCCGGTTCGCTGTCGCCAGTTGCGGGAACATGGTGAGCACGAGCGGGAAAATGAAGGCCAATTTTGGTCAAAACAAAGCGCCCGTACCATAATCTGGCACGGGCGCTGTGATGAGGGGCGGCTTTGGAGTCAGCTAACGCTTACTGGACGACCGTCACGGCGCGACGATTCTGGCTCCAGCAGGAGATATCGTTACAAATCGCTACCGGACGTTCCTTGCCGAAGGACTGGGAGGTGATCCGCTGCGCATTGACGCCACGCGAGACCAGGTAGTTCACGACCACCGAGGAGCGGCGGGCGCCAAGAGCGATATTATATTCACGGGTCCCGCGTTCGTCGGCATGGCCTTCGATAAGAACACGGTAGTTGCCGTACTGGTTAAGCCAGGCTGCCTGCTTGTCCAGCGTGGCCATGGCTTCACTGGTGAGCGAGCTGGAATCGGTTTCGAAGAACACGCGATCGCCAACCGATACAAGGAATTCCTGCTGGCTGCCGGGAGCGCCGCCGCCCGGGCCTAGATTGCCAACTCCCGTCGGCATGGTGTTGGGCGTACGGGAACAGGCCGCCACGACGGCGACGAAGAAGAGCATCGCTACAGCACGCAACGCGGTATTAAGGGGGGCGGGGATGACCACGGGTCGGGCTCCTGAAGGGCAACAATCTTAAGCACGGCATTTACCGCGCTTAGTGTTAAGGCGGGGTTTGCCGGCTTGGTTAATCTTTGCCTATCGCGGCCTGAATGTGGCCGGAAACCTGGCTTTTCTGTGGCGGTGCAGATCGGCCACAGTACTCAGCCACGACCACGTTAAGGTTAAGCCGGAGGTGGGAAAGGCTGCAAAAAGCCCTCCCGCTGTGCTGCGGGAGGGCTTTTGAATAGGTGTCTGACTAGCTGCGCAGACCTGACCAGGCCGGGTCGGAAGCGTAGGTCTCGGTCGGAATGTTCACCGGGCTGCGACCCCAAATATCGACGCTCATCAGGCGCGGACCGTCATTGCCACCCGGATCTTGGAAGAACATGATGACGCGACCATTTGGAGCCCAGGTCGGACCTTCGGCATGGAAGCCCGAATAGAGCAGACGCTCACCTGAGCCATCAGGGTTCATCACGCCAATGCTGAACTGACCGCCCGATTGTCGGGTGAAGGCAATCAAATCGCCCTGGGGTGACCAGACAGGTGTTGAATAGCTGCCCTGGCCGAAGCTGACGCGCTGCGGATTGCCGCCGCCCGAACTCATCATGTAAATCTGCGGTGACCCGCCGCGATCGCTTTCAAAAACAATCCGCGACCCATCTGGAGAATAGGACGGACCGGTGTCGATCGCGGCGCCCGAGGTCAACTGTAGAGGCTGCCCGCCTCCCGTGCCCACCGCGTAGATGTTGGTGGCGCCACCCTGCTCGACCGAGAAAGCCACTGTGCTGCCGTCCGGCGAAAAGCGGGGTGCGAAGGTCATGGCACCGACCGAAGCCAGGCGCCGCTGCTGCCCTGTCGAAAGCTGGAGCAGGTAAACCTGCGGATTCCCCTCGGCAAAATTCATATAGGTGACCATGTCGCCATTGGGCGAGAAGCGCGGGGTCAGCGCCATGGCCGAACCATCGGTCAGGTACTGCGAGTTGGCGCCATCCTGGTCCATGATCGCCAAGCGCCGCACGCGATTGGCCTTGGGGCCACTTTCAGCGACATAGATGACGCGAGTATCGAAATAGCCGCTGCCGCCGGTCAGGGCGGTATAGATCGCGTCCGAAATAATGTGCGCGATGCGACGCGATGAGTTCGGATCGGTGTTGTAGCTCTGGCCCACGACCTGGGTGCCCTGCCGAACGTCCCAAACGCGAACCGAGGATGAGATCTGGCCACCGCGTTCCACCGTGCCCATGACCACCGCGTCGACATTGACGGTTAGCCAAGTCGGGAAATCGGGGGTGGCGTTCACATCACCCACCTGAACCGGCAAGGCGGCCGGATCGAGCGGCAGGAACAGGCCGGAGCGCTGCAGGTTTGCCCGGACAATGCTCGCGATCTCACGGCCGAACGTGGGATCGGATGATGCAAAGTCGGGAATGGCGATCGGTAGTGCCCGGAAATTGGCGCCTTCGACAGTGATGTTGAGCTGCGCCAAAGCTTGGGGAGCAGCTGCGAGAGCCACACCGCTCGCCAAACCAAGCATCAAGGCGCTGCGCCGGGTGAAAAGGGTCATTTCAGTCTCCATTCCTGCCAAGAAGTCACGGACGCAACGTGACGTTGATGTTCGACCATTGGTCGTAGGTATTTGCCGACAGCATGCTGTAAGGGCCGCATCCGGCGACCGCGCTAACAGCCTTCTGCGCAATGATAACGGCCTCAGCTTGCTGGCTGACCGACACAATGCGCGGCACATCCTGCAGAGAGCCATCCTGGTTGAGGCGCATGTTCACCACCACTTCCGCGCCACTCGCCTGCTCGTTTGGTAGCAAGTTCCAGCATTGCTTTATCTGAGCAACCAAAGCACCGATCTCGGTCTGGCTAAGCGTCGCTGATGTTCCGGTCGTATCACCCAGGGTAGGACTGCCGCCCTGCCCGGTCGTAGCACCGGTGGAGTTATCGCGGTTGATGATGGCAGAAATATCGTCGGCCAAGGCCGCGTCGAGTTGTTCGCTCTGGCGCGTCTCTTCTGCCTGCTCTGCCGCAGCGGCGCGCTCGCGTTCGCGCTCCTGCTCCCGCTCGGCGGCGGCTTCAGCCTCGGCGGTGCGCTGCCGTTCCCGTTCTTCTTCTTCGCGACGACGACGTTCGGCCTCGGCCTCGGCGAAGCGTTCCCGCAATTGGGCAAGGTTGGACGGCCGCGCCGCAGGGGCTGGCGCTTGCACCGTCGGCTCTTCGGGCAGCGGCTCTGTCACAGGCTCGGGCTCCGCCACGGGTTCTGGCATCGGCTCCGGCTCTGGCACAGGTTCTGGAATCGGCTCTGGCTCCGGTTGGGGCTCTGGCTCAGGTTCCGGCTCGGGCGCAGGCTCCGGCGGCGTGGGACGCGTCACCGGTGTTGGCGGTGTGGGCTCGGGAAGTGGCTCAGGGACCGGCTCTGGCTCAGGCTCGGGCTCAGGTGCTGGCGGCGGCGGAGGTACCGGCTCGGGCTCAGGCTCTGGCTCGGGCGCGGTCTGCGGTTCAGGCGCCGAACTAGTGACCGGCATAGGCGTGGGGATATCAGCCTCGCTTGGCGTCGGCTGATCTTGCTCGGTGTTGCCGGTGGGTTGAGCGACCTCGGCTGGCTGATCGTCTTCGACCACCGCAGGGGCATCGGTTTCGACCACTTCGCTGTCCAGCGAACCTAAACGAATGTTGTTGAAGTCGCTCATTGGCACAAGGTCCACCGCGATGGCCTGCTCCACCGTCTCCAACGGCTCGGCGAGGCCCAGATTGACAAGGCCAATCCCGAGCACCGCAAGGTGGGCAACAACGGAAGCGGTGAGGCCGAAGCGCATCGGACTGGCCTATTGCTCCTGCTGGGTGATCAACCCGATCTTGGTGAAACCGGCAGCCGAGAGCAGACCCATAACGCGCATGACCGAACCGTAATTCGCCGTGGTGTCCCCGCGCAGGAAAATGCGGTCCTCGGTACCATTGGTGGTGAGGCCGCTCACCGTTTCCACGAGACTGGCTTCGGTTACCGGGCTTTCCCCTACAAAGATCGCGCCATCGGGGCTGACCGACACCGTTACGGGCTGCGCCTGGCTTTCGAGTGCATTGGCCGCGGTACGTGGCAGGTCGAGCGGCACGCCAGCCGTCATCATCGGCGCCGCCACCATGAAGATGATGAGCAACACGAGCATCACGTCCACCATTGGGGTGACGTTGATCTCGCTCATCACGCCCCGGCTCTTGCGACGACGGCGGCGACCCCCACCTCCGCCGCCGCCTGCGGTTGCACCCATACCCATGCTAGCGGTTCCGTGCTTCGAGCTGGCGGGAGAGGATGGTGGAGAACTCGTCGGCAAAGCCCTCGAGCCGCCCGATGATCTTGCCGGCGTCGGACGACAACTTGTTGTAGGCAATAACGGCGGGGATAGCCGCCACGAGGCCAATGGCGGTGGCAAAGAGCGCTTCGGCGATCGGGCCGGCGACAACCGCCAGATTGGTGTTGGACGAGGCCGCAATGGCGGTAAAGGCGTTCATGATGCCCCAGACGGTGCCGAAGAGGCCGATAAATGGACCGGCCGAACCGACCGTCGCCAGGAAGCCAAGGCGTTTTTCGAGCTGCTCGCTTTCGCGGGAGATCGCCACGTCGAGCACCTTGTCGAGGCGCTGCTGCATGCCGACGAAACTGGCTGCGTTCTGCTCGTGGCTGCGCTTCCATTCTTTCATGGCAGCAACAAAGACCGAACCCAGACCGCCCGAGGGCTTCTCGGCTTCGCTCTGGTAGAGCTCTTCCAGCGACTGGCCCGACCAGAAGGTGCGCTCAAACCGATTCATATCCGATTGCATGCGGCGGTAGGCGATGGTCTTGTCGATGATGATCGCCCAGCACCAGACAGAGGCTGCCAGCAGGCCCAACATGACGGATTTCACGATCCAGTCAGCGGCCCAGAACAAGCCCCACATGGACAAGTCTGCGTGGGGCGCAACAGCTCCCACAGTCTCCACGGCTTCCATGCAGTGATCCTTTTTCGGCCCGGTTCCACACACCCCGGCCCCATGACGCATGGCGATGAGGTCGAAATCTGTCAAAATTAAGAGAAATGCTGTGCATCGCAGGCCTTTGCCGGCCGGCGCGCGGGCGCAGCTTCCCTTTGTGCCAAGTATGGTCAATGAGAGGTTAAGAAAGAGATTCTGCGGAGCGGGCCGGACTAACTTCTAGCTGCCAGTCGCTCCAGCAGCAGGCGCGGCATCCGCGCCGGACCGCCGCTGGTTTTGATGGCCGCAACCACGACTGTGGCCCGCGTCAGCACCTGCTCGTCACGCAAAATTGCCTGGCTGAGGGTGAGGCGGGCGCCGGTGACCTTCTCGATGGTGGTTGAAACGGTCAGCAGATCGTCGATGCGGGCAGCTCCATCGAACTCGATCTGCATCGATCGAACGGCGAAGGCGACACCCTGCTCCGCCAGCTCCACATGATGCACGCCCTGTACCCGCAGGAACTCGGTACGCCCGCGCTCGAAGAACTTAAGATAGGCGGCGTGGTAGACATTGCCGGAGAAATCGGTGTCTTCGTAGTAGATGCGGACGGGGAAAGTGTGCGGCTCAGCCATGCTCACGCAATAACGTAAAGGCGCGGCGCGATCGAGCCATGACGATGCCGACCAGCGCACCGGCAATGATTGGGGGCCCATGAATGTCCTGGAGATAGACCACATAGGCCGTTCCGGCGAGATAGAGCAGCACCAGGGGCACGCGCACGATCCAGCGCACCTCGCGATAGCGTGCCCAGCCCGCCAGCGTCAATCCGACCAGTCCCCCCAAGCCCACGGAAAGCCCACCGCCGACGGGATACCAGAGGACGGCGAAAAGCTCGGCCGCCAGCACGCCGCCGACAAATGCCACAACCCAGGCGAGACGGGACCAGTGCTGTTCGACAAACCAGCCGATGAACAGCAGCCCGACAAGGTTGAAGATGATCTGAAGCGGGCCGTTGGTGTGGATAAAGGCGCCGCTCGCCATGCGCCAGAGCTCGCCGGCAAGGACCCGCTCTGCTTCCCAGCGCAGATGGCCAACCAGCTCCGGCCAGATTGTCTGAGCGGTGACAAAAAGCAGCATGATCGCAGCGACGACAAGGGTCAGCCATGGCCAGCGCAGCCCGATCATTCCTTTGCCTGCTGGCCCAGTTCGATCAGCAGCATCTCGGCGGGAGCACCCAAGCGGATCGGCAGCCCGGAATAGCCAAGGCCACCCGAAACGATGAGGTGGCGGTCGCCTTCAATCACGTGGCCATGGAGAAAGCGCTGCCCGAAGCGGGAGGGCACAACGGGCGCGTAGCCGAAGAGGGTGACCTGCCCGGCATGGGTATGACCGCTGAGGGTCAGCGCCACGCGTTCTGGAACGTCAGGGAAGATGTCCGGCTCATGCGCCATGAGGAGGATGGGCTCGTCCGTGGTAACCTGAGCCAGCGTCGCCGGGAGGTCGTCGAGGCCAAAGCCGAGCCTGACCTTCTCACGCTTTGGCAGAAGTGCGTATTGATCGCCGAGACCGGCTAACCAGAAGCCGCGCCCCTGTGTCTCAAGACGAGCGGCTTGGTTGATGTAGACGGGTAGGTTCACCGCGTACAACGCAGATGTGACAGCCGCAGCTTCAGCCGCACTGCCGCTTCCCAGCTTGTAATCGTGATTGCCTAGAATGGCATGCACGCCGAGTGGAGCAGAGAGCGCCGCCAGAGGCTCAGCCCAATCACTAGCTGCCGGGCGGCTGAACCGCGGCCCGTCGAGATAATCGCCCAGGAGCAGGATGATGTCCGGCTTGAGCGCGTTCGCTTGAGCGCAGATGGCAGCGAGGCGCCGCGCATTCATCCAAGGGGTGCACAGATGAAAGTCGCTCAGTGCGACGATGCGCAGCGGAAAGTCAGCCGGCCATTGCGGCAGGTGCGGCGCGTAACTCGCGACACGCACCCATCTGCCCCGCTGCCCATCCATCAGTCCTCGCTCTCCGCGTCGTCAAAAAGGATGGTCTGCATGCCCACGAATCCTTGCGGCACCGCGCGGTTCATATGCTGGAACGCAGTTCCTGTCAGCATGCGGCCTCGAGGCGTGCGCTGGATGAAACCCTGCTGAATGAGGTACGGCTCGACGATTTCCTCGATGGCGTCGCGCGGTTCGCTGAGCGCGGCGGCAATAGTTTCGATGCCGACAGGGCCGCCATTGTAGAAGTCGGCGATGGTAGAAAGGTAGCGCCGGTCCAACTGGTCGAGCCCGCGCGCGTCCACGTCGAGACGCAGCAGCGCCTTGTCCGCTAGCGTACGGGTAATTTCTGCCGCGCCATCCACCAGCGCAAAATCGGTCACGCGGCGGAGCAGCCGACCGGCGATGCGCGGAGTGCCGCGCGAGCGCCGTGCAATCTCCATGGCGCCATCGGGGGCCATGGGCATGCCGAGGAGCCGCGCACCGCGCGTTACGATCTGCACAAGTTCTTCGGGCGTGTAGAAGTTGAGCCGCACCGGAATACCAAAACGATCCCGCAGGGGCGTCGTCAACAATCCGGCACGGGTGGTGGCGCCAACCAGCGTAAACTTCGCCAGATCGATCCGCACCGAGCGGGCTGCCGGACCCTCCCCGATAATAAGATCGAGCTGGAAATCCTCCATGGCCGGATAGAGCACTTCTTCGATGGCGGGATTGAGCCGATGGATCTCGTCGATAAAGAGGACGTCCCGATCTTCGAGATTGGTCAGCAGCGCCGCAAGATCACCGGCCTTGGCGATCACCGGGCCGGACGTAGCACGAAAACCCACCCCAAGCTCTTTGGAGATGATCTGCGCCAGGGTGGTTTTTCCCAGTCCCGGCGGACCAACGAATAGGACGTGATCAAGCGCTGCGCCGCGCTGCTTAGCGGCTTGAATGAATACTTCGAGATTTGCCCGCGCGGCGGCCTGGCCGACGAACTCGGAAAAGCCGGAGGGCCGGAGGGAGACATCAAGCGGTTCATCGCGGCCGGCTGCGGGAGAGGTGAAGTCGCTCAACTGCTCAACTCCCTGAGGCCAAGGCGGATCAGCTTTTCGGTCGGTGTGTCATCGCCTTCCCGCGCAACGATTCGGCTCAGCGCGGCTGAAGCCTGAGCGCTGGAATAGCCGAGATTAGTCAGCGCCGAAACGGCATCGGCGACATTGCTGGCAGCTATGCCCTCGCCCAGGGCAGATTGCAGGCCCAGCGTGCCTGCATCCATGCCACCGAAGGCGGGGACCTTGCCCTTGAGTTCGGTGACAACGCGAACGGCAAGCTTGGGTCCAACCCCACTGGCGCGGCCGATCATGGCTTTGTCTTGCAGCGCAATGGCGCTGGAAAGGTCCGAAGGCGTCAACACGGAAAGGATGGCGAGGGCCACCCGAGCCCCTACGCCCTGAACGGTCATGAGGAGGTTGAACCAGGATTTTTCAACGTCGTTGGCAAAGCCATAGAGCCGGATCATATCTTCGCGCACGATCGTCTCGATGAAGAGAACTGTCGCCTCTCCCACGCGCGGCAGGCTCTGCAGGGTCCGCGTGGAGCAGAACGCCTCGTAGCCGACGCCGCCACAGTCGATCAGCACCCAATCATCGCCGAAGCTGTCGACAAGACCCTTTAGTTTGCCAATCATGCCAGTGCTCTCATACGCTGCGCCGAGACGCGGTGATGGGCGTGGCAGATCGCAATCGCCAGGGCATCCGCCGCGTCGGCTCCCTTGAAGTCCGCGGTGGGCAGCAAAGTGCGCACCATCAGATCGATCTGCCCCTTGTCCGCATGGCCGGTGCCGACCACCGACTTCTTGACGAGATTGGCAGCATATTCGGCTACCGGCAGCCCACGCGCGGCCGGGGATAGGAGCGCCACGCCGCGCGCCTGGCCAAGGATCAGCGCCGAGCGGGCGCCCGCGTTGACGAACGTCTCTTCGACGGCCGCCTCTTCCGGTTCGAAGCGGTCCAGCACCTCCCCCAGCGAAGAAAAGAGTGCTGTCAGCCGTTCGGCAAGCGAGCCTTCGACTGGAGGCTTGATGGTGCCTGCGCCAACAAAGCTTAGCCGATTGCCCAGGCTATCGATGACCCCCCACCCGCAACGGCGCAGGCCCGGGTCGATGCCAATGATTCGTGTCGCTAGGCTCATGACGCCATCCTTAATGAACTGACCGACACCTACCAAGCCCCAAGTGAACAAATCAGAAACGCCAGCTTGGCAGCATCAGCAACGCTTCAAATTTTACCGATCTGCAGAAGGGTACATTCATGGCCAGAGGCCTAACGTGCCGCTTCGGGAACGCAGGAAATCAAACCAATGTCGGTCAACAATGTTCAGCGGCAGCACCGCTCTGCCGCAACAGCAGGAAACCGTGGCACAGCGCGACGATGGTCCTGCAACTCTCCGCCCTGACGATACTGCCCAAAAGTCTGCCGAACTCGCGCCATGGCGCTTTCCGCTTTTTTGCAGTGAGACTATCCAATGGTATCGTCGAAGACTTTGGTTGCCCTTCAGAGTTGGTCAAGCGTGGGCCGCTGGACCGTGCTCGGAACGCTTGCCTGTGTTGCCGTTGCCGTGGGGTTTAACGCCCTGCTATTCGCGGGTCTCGGCCCCGTCGCGCACCAACGCGCCATGCTCAGCGCGACGATCCTACCCACAGTGTTGGGATTGCCGCTCTTTTTCTACTTAAGCATGCGGGTGCGCGGTCTAGCCATCACCAATCTGCGTCTTGGCATGGTGGCTCGAACCGACAGCCTAACCGCTTGTCTCAACCGCGGTGCCTTCACCGCAAAGGCCTCCACGATCCTGGACCAGCAGGACAGGGACGCAGGCGGCGCCCTGTTGATGATCGACGCGGACAACTTCAAGACCATCAACGATGCCTACGGCCATGACGCCGGCGACGAAGCGCTGACGATCATCGCGCGTTCCATCCGCACCGTGCTGCGGGCCGGCGACCTTGTCGGTCGAATGGGTGGCGAGGAGTTCGGCGTGTTCCTACCCAAGGTGGACCAGCGGGAGGCCGAGGCGATTGCTGAACGCATCCGGCGGTCGGTCAATCTCGCGGTTTTCACCCCCGATGAGCGGCAACGGCCGCTTTCAGTCAGCATTGGTGGCGCGGTATTCCGCGGCCGCTCGAGCTTCGCCGAGCTTTTCCGCATTGCCGACCAGCGTCTCTATGATGCCAAGCAGACCGGCCGCAACCGCACTGCGGTCATTCACATCCAGGGCGAGCCCACCGCTGAACTGCGCCAGACGGCATAAAAAGGGGCGGCCCGAAGCCGCCCTGTGCCGAAATCTCTGCGGCTGGGAATCAGCTGGCCAGCTTGGCCGCATCCTCGTCGCTCATCTCGAAGTTAGTATAGACGTTCTGGACGTCGTCATCTTCTTCAAGCGTATTGATGAGCTTCATCAGCGTTGCACCCTTTTCGGCATCGATTGCCGTGTTGGTCTGGGGGCGCCAGATGGCCTTGACGGATTCGGCTTCCCCTAGCGTGCTCTCGACCGCGGAGGACACCTCGGCCATGCTTTCGAAGCTAGTATAGATATAGTGGTTTTCGTCGTCGCTCTCGACGTCGTCGGCGCCCGCCTCGATGGCCGCTTCCATCACCTTGTCTTCCGAGCCGACCGCGGCCGGATAGGTGATCTGGCCAACGCGGTCGAACATAAAGCCGACCGAATTGGTTTCGCCCATGGCGCCGCCGTTCTTGGAAAAATAGGAGCGCACATTGGAGGCGGTGCGATTGCGATTATCCGTCAGCGCCTCGACAATGATGGCGACGCCACCAGGACCATAACCTTCGTAACGAATTTCGTCGTAGTTCTCGCCATCGGAACCCTGCGCTTTCTTGATTGCACGATCGATATTGTCCTTGGGCATGGACTGGGCGCGGGCATTGGCCACGGCAAGGCGCAGGCGCGCGTTAAAGGCGGGGTCGGGCATGCCCATCTTGGCGGCTACGGTGATTTCGCGAGCCAGCTTGGAGAAAACCTTGGACCGCACAGCGTCGGACTTGCCCTTGCGGTGCATGATGTTTTTGGCGTGTGAATGGCCGGCCATTCGGTAACCTCGGATCGTCGCTACTGATGAATTGGCCGCCTTATAGTGGCCGAACTGCCAAAAGGAAAGTCTCGCGGCGCCCGCCCCCTCAGCGATCCCGCGTCCGCATTCGGTGTTGATTTTGCCGATACGTTCGCTGCCTAAAACTCCGGCAGCGCCTGCGACAGCGAACCGCCAATGCGAACGGGCAGGACCTTGGTGGCGAGGCCCGAGCGAGTATCTGTTTCAACAGCAACCCCGCACAAGGTAGCCTCCCCCTCAGCGGGGCTGAAACGACCATTGGCGATACCGGTGAGAAACCGATTGATCGGCTCTTCGGTGTCCACGCCGATGACGGAGTCGAAATCACCGCACATGCCGGCATCGGCCATCAATGCCGTACCGCCGCGGAGGATGCGATGGTCGGAGGTAGGGATATGGGTATGCGTGCCTACGACAAGGCTGGCGCGCCCATCGAGGAAATGTCCCATACCCTGAATTTCTGAGGTGGCCTCGGTGTGGAAATCCACAATGATCGAATCGGCCTGCTCTCCCAGCGGGCAAGCGGCGATCGCCGCTTCAACCGCGCGGAACGGGTCGTCCACCGGCCCCATGAACACCCTCCCCAACGCATTGACCACGAGAACGCGGTGCCCCTTGCGGCTTTCAACGAACATGGCGCCACGCCCCGGAGTGCCGGGCGGCATGTTGATCGGCCGCAGCAGGTTCGGCTCGCGCTCGATAAAGCTCAGCGTGTCACGCTGGTCGAAGGCGTGATCACCCAGCGTCACCACGTCGGCCCCGGCATCGCGAAGGTTCTGGTAATGCGCCTCGGTCAGGCCACGTCCATGGCTTGCATTCTCGCCATTGATGACCACGAAGTCGAAGCCGTACTGCTCGACAATCCCCGGCAGCCGCTCGGCCACAGCTTCCCGGCCGGAGCGCCCGACCACATCACCCAGAAACAAGAGCCTCATGCAGCGCCACCGAACTGGTGGACGCCGGTTTCGGTTATCACCGCATCGAGCGGCACATCATGGTCTTGGCGGGGAATGGACGAAAACTCCTGGGCGGAAAAGGCGATGCCGACCAAGGTCGGCTTTTGATCGAGATCGGCAATGGTGCGGTCGTAGTAGCCGCCGCCATATCCCAGCCGCGTGCCCTGCGCATCAAAACCCAGGAGCGGCATCAGAACACAATCGGGGTCTGCACGCGGGGCGCTCGGAGCCGGCGCCAGCGTTCCAAAGCCCGCTTCGTAGAGCGCCTCGCCAGGCTCCCACACCCGGAAGTCCAGAGGACCGTCGGGGCTCGTCACGGCTGGCAGCACCACGGTGGTGCCGGCATCCATAAGTCTTAGCAACAGCGCATTAGTATCGACTTCGTCTCGGATGCTCCAATAGGCGGCCACTACGCAGTCGGGCGCGGGCGGAAAGCTGGCGAAGAAATGAAGGGCAACGGCGTCTGCGGCTTCCGCGCGAAGATCGGCAGACAGGCTGGCCCGGATGGCATGCGCCTTGGCACGAAGCTCGGCCTTGGTCTGCTCGATGGTGTCATCCGCCATACGGCACGGTGCTCGCGTCAACAAAACTAGGTGCCGCCCTGGCCGTGGGATAGTCGATCCCGGGAACCTACTTACGTAGGTGGGCGCCGTATGTCCGAGCCCACGAGCCCGGTCAGGGACAGCTCCCTCAGAATCGATTAAGGCCCCGGGGATATTGTCATCCGCACGCACCGGGCAGCGACATCAGATATAGGCCTTTGCACCCCGGGTGCAAAGGGTATCCGCAAGAACTTGTTTAGCTCGTTTGCAGCGGAGCGGTTTCGTCCAGGACCGTGGCGACCCCTTCGAGCGCCTGGGCAGCATCGGTGAGCTTTTGCGCGTATTGGCTCTCGAGCGCCTCATATTCCGCTGCGACCTCCTGGCCAGCTTCGGTCAACATGGCGACCTCGTCCTCCAAGGCCTTGATCCGCCGCTCGGCCTCGCTCAGTTCATCGAGGACGGCTATTCCTGCCATCACCGTCAACCGAGTGTCGCCGATCTCGCCAACTGCACCCTTGAGTGCTTCCACTTGGCCATTGAAGCGTTGTGCAAGGCCGATCAGGTGCGGCTGCTGCCCTTCTTCGCAAGCCATGCGGTATTTGCGGCCATTAATCTCGACATTGACTTCGGGCACTCGGTCACTCCGCCTTGGCTAGAACTTCGCGGACCGTCTCCATCGCCTCAACCAACCGGCGGGACACTTCATGCGCGCTGTCATCGAGCCGCTTGGCGCGCGCCGATGCTTTGTCGAGTTCAGTGGCGAGGCGCGCCCGCTCATGAATCAGCCGCTGCGTATCCACTTCGATGCGCTGCTGCTGCCGCAGTCGGGAAGAGAGATTGCGCACGCTCTGGTCGAGCCGAGCCAAGGCACGTTCAAATTGCGCATTGGCATCCTGCAATCCGTCTTCGCGTTTGGTGTCACTCATGGCCGGGACGGTTCCAGAAACGGGAGGCGAGTCTTGTCACACCGTGCCTCACCGGGGATTCCAATGCAACCAGACAAGCTGGCTTGCCCCTTGTCATTGACAGGCAATCCGAACCTGTTATGCCTCGAAACCGCCTTTGGGAGGAGGCTTCAGGTGCCTCTTCTCTCCAGATCCGTTCCCAAAGAAAGCGCACACCCCATGCCCAATACAGCCCAGCAGAATGCTCTGGCCAATGCGATCCGGTCCCTCTCGATGGACGCGGTCGAGAAAGCCAACTCCGGACACCCCGGTCTGCCCATGGGCTGTGCTGACATAGCGACCGTCCTGTTCACCAAGGTGATGAAGTACGATCCCGCCGATCACAAATGGCCTGATCGCGACCGCTTCGTGCTCTCGGCAGGACACGGTTCGATGCTGCTTTATTCAGTGCTCTACCTGACCGGCTATCCGGACATGGACATCGAGGACATCAAGAATTTCCGCCAGCTCGGTTCCAAGTCGGCCGGCCATCCCGAATATCACTTCGCCCAAGGCATCGAGACCACCACCGGCCCGCTTGGCCAGGGCGTGGGCAATAGCGTCGGCATGGCCATCGCCGAAGCTAAGCTTGCAGCCGAGTTCGGCTCCGATCTCGTTGACCACCATACCTGGGTGCTGGCCGGCGACGGCTGCCTGATGGAAGGCATCTCCCAGGAGGCAATCGCCCTTGCCGGTCACCTCAAGCTCAACAAGCTGACACTGATCTGGGACAACAACAGCATTACCATTGATGGTGCCGTTTCGAACTCGGACTCGACCGACCAAATCGCCCGCTTCAAGGCCTCGGGCTGGAACACGATTGAAATCGACGGTCACGACCAGGACGCCATCGAAAAGGCACTGCTCGCATCCAAGCAATCCGACCGCCCCACGATGATCGCAGCAAAGACCACCATTGGTTTTGGTGCTCCCAAGAAGGCTGGCACCGAGAAGGTCCATGGTGCTCCCTTGGGGGCCGAGGAACTTGCCGGCGCCAAGCAGAACCTGGGCATAGACTACCCCGCTTTCGAAATCCCCGGTGATGTACTGGAAGCCTGGCGCGCCGCTGGCCAGCGCTGCGGCAACATTCGTGGCGAGTGGCAGTCGCGTCTGGCAGCCTCCCCGCATCGGGCCGAGTTCGAGCGCCGCATGGCTGGCGATCTGCCGGCTGGCTATACCGAAGCCATCGACGCCTACAAAAAGAAGCTCAGCGAAGACAAGCCGAAGGTTGCCAGCCGCAAGTCGAGCCAGATGGCGCTTGAGGTCATCAATGCCGCCATTCCCGAGACGCTCGGCGGTTCGGCAGACCTCACCCACTCGAACCTGACCAACACCAAGGAAATGGTGCCGTTCCAGGCCGACAACCGCTCCGGGCGCTACATGATGTACGGCATTCGCGAGCACGGCATGGCCGCCGCGATGAACGGTGTGGCGCTCCATGGCGGGCTGATCCCCTATGGCGGCACCTTCATGGTCTTCACCGACTATGCTCGCCCCGCCATCCGCCTCTCCGCTTTGATGGAGCAGCGCGTGATCTACGTCATGACCCACGATTCCATTGGCCTGGGTGAAGACGGGCCGACCCACCAGCCGATCGAACACCTGGCCGCCCTGCGTGCCATCCCCAACCTCAACGTCTACCGCCCGGCCGATGCCGTGGAGACGCTGGAATGCTGGCAGATGGCCATCGAGAAGAAGGATGCGCCTTCGCTTCTCGCCCTGTCTCGCCAGAACCTGCCGACCGTTCGTGAGACCTACACTGCCGAAAACCTATCGGCCAAGGGCGCCTATACGCTCGCCGGCGATGCCGACGCCGATGCAGTGATCTTCGCCACCGGCTCGGAAGTGTGGATTGCGCTTGAGGGCATGAAGCTTCTGCAGCAGCAGGGCATCAAGGCGCGACTCGTTTCTGTTCCTTGCCTTGAGCTCTTCTTCAAGCAGTCCGACGCCTACCGTGAAGAGGTCATCGGATCGGCCAAGGCGCGCGTGGCGGTGGAAGCTGGCATCTCGCTCTCCTGGATGCACCTGGTGGGCAATCGCGGCAAGTTCATCGGCCTGTCAACTTTCGGCGCTTCGGGTCCGATCGACAAGCTCTACGAGCACTTCGGCATTACCCCGCAGGGTATTGTTGAAGCCGTAACCGCACAGTTGTAAGAGAGCCCGCCTCCTTCTTTCCTCCCTTTCTCCTCAGGAGCTTTCCATGGCAGTTCGCGTCGCCATCAACGGGTTTGGCCGCATTGGCCGCAATATCCTGCGTGCCATAATCGAGTCTGGCCGCACCGACATCGAAGTCGTTGCAATCAATGACCTCGGCCCGGTCGAGACCAATGCTCACCTGTTCCGGTTCGACAGCGTACATGGCCGTTTCAACGGCACCGTTACCGTCGAGGGTGACACCATCGACGTGGGCCGTGGCCCCATCAAGGTTACCGCCGTCAAGAACCCGGCCGAGTTGCCGCACGCGGCTATGGGCATCGACATTGCGCTCGAATGCACCGGCATCTTCACCTCCAAGGAGAAGGCCTCGGCGCATCTGCAGGCTGGCGCCAAGAAGGTCATCGTTTCGGCTCCCGCCGAAGGCGCTGACCTGACGGTGGTCTATGGCATCAACCACCAGCAGTTGACCAAGGATCACGTCGTGATCTCCAACGCCTCCTGCACCACCAACTGCCTGGCGCCGCTCGCCTATGTGCTGCACAAGGAGTTCGGTATCGAAAAGGGAATGATGACCACTATCCATTCCTATACCGGTGACCAGCCTACGCTCGACACCATGCATAAGGACATGTATCGCGCCCGCGCCGCAGCCCTCTCGCAGATCCCGACCTCGACCGGTGCCGCCAAGGCGATCGGTCTCGTCCTGCCTGAACTCAAGGGCAAGCTTGACGGTATCTCCATCCGTGTGCCGACCCCGAACGTCTCCTGCGTAGACTTCAAGTTCATCGCCAAGCGCGATGTCACTTCCGAAGAGATCAATGCTGCGGTCAAGAAGTATGCCGATGGCGAGCTCAAGGGCGTGCTCAACTACACTGAATTCCCCAACGTCTCGATCGACTTCAACCACGATCCGCACTCCTCCACCATGGCGCTCGATCAGACCAAGGTGATGGATGGCAACTTCGTGTCGGTCCTGGCGTGGTACGACAATGAATGGGGCTTCTCCAACCGCATGGCCGATACAGCGGTCGCGCTGGGCAAGACGCTTTAGAGACAGGGCTGCGGGAAACCGCAGCCTTTCTTGTTTGGGGGCTCAAATGATCCTCAACCGCATGGTGCGCTGGCGCGGGCTCGCCCCCCAAACACTTGAGCATTGCCACGTGATCGCCAACGGGCGGGACATTCGCATCCGGGGCGTCATTATCACTCCCGACTATGGGCTATTCTACCGACTGAAGCTCGACGAGGCCGCCCATCTGCGCACGGCCCGCATTGAGCGGACAGACGGCAAAGTCCTTGAACTTTTTTCCGACGGCGCCGGCTCCTGGTCGGACGGCCGCGCCGAACCGGTCTCGGCTCTCCGCGGCTGCATCGACATCGACCTTTGGCCCAGTCCACTGACCAATTCCCTGCCCCTTTGGCGCAGCGAATGGACGGAGGGCGTGCCACAGCGCCTCGCCATGGCCTGGATTGATGGCGACGCGCTGACGGTTCGCCGCGATGAGCAGATCTATACCAAGCGCGACGACACGCACTTCCGCTTCCAAGGCGCCGATGGCTTCGAGGCCATGCTCACAGTGGATGAGGACGGTCTTGTGACTGACTATCCCGGCCTCTTCACCCCGGCCGACTAGCCCCTTTTCGGCATCGGCGCTGTCTGCTACGCCACCGCTACAGTTCAAGCCCGGAGCAAAGCCATGAGCGCAACCTTCAAGACCCTCGATGAACTCGATCTCAAGGGAAAGCGCGTCCTGCTCCGCGCCGATCTCAACGTGCCCGTGGCCGACGGCAAGGTGACCGATGCCACCCGCATCGAACGGCTCGTGCCAACCATTCGTGAACTGGCGCGGCACGATGCCAAAGTTGTGCTGCTCAGCCATTTCGGTCGCCCAAAGGGCAAGGTAGACCATGAATTCTCGCTCGAACAGGTAGTGCCTGCGATCGTGGAGGCGCTCGGCAAGCCCGTCGGCTTCATCGCAACCGACTGGAACGATTTGACCAATGCCCAAAAGGGCATCGATACCGGCCCGGCAGGCGGCATCTTTGTGATCGAGAACACGCGCTTTCATCCGGGCGAAGAAAGCAACGATCCTGAGCTCGCCAAGCGCATGGCGAGCCTGGGCGATGTCTTCGTCAACGACGCCTTCTCCGCCGCGCATCGTGCCCACGCCTCGACGGAGGGCCTCGCGCATTTGCTACCCGCCGCCGCCGGTCTCGCCATGCAGGCAGAACTCGAGGCGCTGGAAGCCGGCCTCGGCAAACCGAAGCGGCCCGTACTAGCGGTCGTGGGCGGAGCCAAGGTCTCTTCAAAAATCGACCTGCTCGAGAACCTCGTGGCCAAGGTGGACGCGCTGGTGATCGGCGGGGGCATGGCCAACACCTTCCTCCATGCCCAAGGCCGTAGCGTGGGCAAGTCGCTCGCCGAAAAGGACCTCGCTGACACCGCTCGCCGTATCATGGACAAGGCGGCTAAGTCCGGCTGCGCCATCATCCTGCCCATCGACGCTGTCGTAGCCTGGCACTTCAAGGCCGATTCCCCGACCCGCCTCTATGGCGTGGATGCCATCGATCCCGATGGCATGATCCTCGATGTGGGCCCCTCCTCCATCGAGCGCATTCAGGGCGCCATCGATGACGCTCACACCGTCGTCTGGAATGGCCCACTCGGGGCCTTCGAGATGAACCCCTTCGACGCCGGCACGGTCGCGGTCGCCAAATACGTCGCCAAGCGCACGCATGACGGCAAGCTGGTCTCGGTTGCCGGCGGCGGGGATACGGTCTCGGCCCTTGCTCATGCCGGCGTAAAGGACGATTTCACCTATGTCTCGACAGCGGGCGGTGCGTTCCTCGAGTGGATGGAAGGCAAGCCACTGCCCGGCGTGCAAGCTCTGAAGAAATAGCAGGTGCAGGCGCCGGTCCTTACCACTGAACGCCTCGTGCTCCGCGGGCAGCGGCTGGACGATTTCGACCGGCTGGCCGCCCTCTACACTACAGAGCGGTCGCGCTTTATCGGGGGACCGCTGCCGCCCGCCGATGTCTGGCGCGGCTTCATGAATTCGGTGGGCCACTGGGCCGTGCGAAATTACGGTGGCTGGGCAATCGATCTTGCCGCGACCGGTGCAAACATTGGGGAAGTCGCCGTGACCCACCCCGTCAGTTTCCCCGAAACTGAACTCGGCTGGCTGCTCTTTGACGGTTTCGAAGGTCTAGGCTTCGCCACGGAAGCCGCACAAGCCGCGCTGCGCTACGCCAGAGACACCGCCCGACCTCCGACCCTGGTGTCCTATATCGACCCCGAGAACGCATCGTCACTCCGTCTGGCGCACCGCCTTGGCGCCCAGCGCGACCTCGCCGCGGCGACACTCAACGGCGACCCATGCCTGGTGCTGCGCTATTGGTAGGGTTCCTCAACCTTTCGTCTCATAACCACACGTCTAATCGAAATGGGCCAAACCAAAGTCTAATCTGACGGCAAGACCATTCTTGTTTTCTGAGGTTAGACCGTCATGACGAAGTCGCTCAACGCTGTTGCCCAAAAGCTCATGGAGCCGGGAAAGGGTATCCTTGCAGCCGACGAGTCCGAAGGCACCATTGCCAAGCGGTTTGCCAAAATCAACTTGCCCAACACGCTCGATCTGCGCCGCGATTATCGCGAGATGCTGTTCCGCTCCACCGAGGCGATGAACAAGTACATTTCCGGCGTTATCCTCACCGAGGAGACGCTCAAGCAGCAGGCCGAAGACGGCACCCCGTTTCGCTCCATTCTGGCGGACGCCGATTGCATTCCCGGCATCAAGGTCGATCGTGGCGCTTTCCCCATGCCCGGTGAGGCGGGTGAGAAAATCACCGAAGGCCTGGACGGATTGCGTCAGCGACTGGAGCACTACGCTGAATTGGGCGCCGGTTTTGCCAAGTGGCGCGCCGTCATCACCATCAATGACATCGCCCCCACCCGCAACAATATCCGTGCCAATGCTCACGCCCTGGCGCGCTACGCCATTCTTTGCCAGGAAGCCGGCATCGTGCCGGTCGTTGAACCAGAGGTGGTCGGCGATGGCGAGCCGGGCAATCACTCCATGGAGCGCTGCGCAATCATCACCGGCGACGTGCTCGAAAACGTGTTCAAGGAACTGCGCCTGGCGGGAGTCGATCTTGCCGGCATGCTGCTCAAGCCGAACATGGTCCTGCCCGGCATCAACTCGCGCGATCGTCCCAGCGTCGAGGACATCGCCAAGCGTACGGTTGCTGTGCTGCGCGAGCATGTTCCGGCCGCCGTACCCGGTATTGCTTTCCTGTCGGGTGGCCAGACCGACGAGGAGGCAACCGCGCACCTTTCGGCCATGAACCAGATCCCCAACAAGCCCTGGCCGCTGACCTTCTCCTATGGCCGCGCGCTGCAGAATGTGGCGCTGCGCACCTGGGCGGGACGTCGCGAGAACTTCCCGCAGGGGCAGGCTGCCTTTACCCACCGTGCCCGCATGAACTCGCTTGCAGCCCTCGGGCAGTGGTCGGGCGAGATCGACCAGGCCGCTTAACGCTTCCGACGTCCCAACGTCACGCTGGCGCTCCCTCCGGGGAGCGCTTTTTTGTTGCCCATTGCAGGGGCCGGCTCTCACCAGCTATTGCAACAAGCCGTCTACATGTCGCCAAAATGGCTCGACATAGAGCTGTCACGCGTAACTACCCGGAAATCCATGGTCCCCCAGCTCTATCTGATTACCCCCAGCACTCCCGATCTGACGAGTTTCCCCAAAACGCTGATGGCGGTGCTCAATGCTGCCGACTTTTCCGCACTCTTGGTTCGGCGAGGGAGCATGGATGACGCTGCCTATGCGCGGTTCGCCGCCGAGATCATCAATGTCGGCCAAGGTGCCGGCTGTGCTGTGCTGGTTGAAGACGACACGGCCCTGGCCAAGCGCCTGGGGGCGGACGGGGTTCATGTCAGCGGTGGCGCCAAGGCGGTTCAGGAAGCAGCCAAGGCGCTCAAACCATCCATGATCGTGGGCGCTGGCAATCTCGGCTCCCGTCATGACGCCATGACTGCAGGCGAAAGCGACGTGGATTACGTATTCTTCGGCTCCCTTGACGGCAAGATCGATCCCCAGGCGGTCGAGCTCGCCCAGTGGTGGTCCGAGACCTTCGAGGTGCCAGCAGTCTTGAGCGACCCCGAGGCCCCTCCCCAGACCGCAACTGCACATGGCGCCGAGTTCCTGGCGCTCTCGACCAGCATCTGGTCGGCACCCGATCCCAAGCACGCCGTGCGGACGATCATCGAGGCGCTGGAGGAGACGGCGTAATGCACAAGAGCCTGCTCCTGCTGCCGATCGTTCTTGGTCTCTCCATCCCAGCGCTTGCGCAGGAGGAAGCGGAAAACGATACACCTGCAGAGGCCATTTCCAACCAGATCTTTGGCCCTCGCGTGCCGACCGACTATGCCTTTGGCGCCTTCCAGCGCGGCTATTTTCTCACTGCGCTGGAATTGGCATTGCCGCGTGCGGAGCAAGGCGATGCCGCCGCCCAGACACTCATCGCCGAGATCTATGCCAAGGGGCTTGGCATCGCCCAGAACGGACAGCGCGCCGCCGGGTGGTACCAACTCGCGTCCAACAATGGCGATATGCTCGCCACCTTCGAGTTGGCGACCTATTATCAGGACGGCATCGGCGTGCCCAAGAACCGGACGCGTGCGGCCGAACTCTTCAAGAAGGCCGCTGAGGCTGGCTATATTCCGGCTAAATACAACATGGCGCTCCTCCACGTCGAAGGCATCTACGCATCGCCCAGTCTCTCGACGGCCGCGGAGCTGATGAAGGAGGCTGCGGACGCCGAACTGCCCGAGGCGCAGTATGACTACGGTACCATGCTGATCGAAGGCGCCGGTGTTGCCCCCAATCCAGAGGAGGCTGTGCGCTATATCGGCATGGCCGCCGAGCAGGGCCTCGTTCCCGCCCAGATCGACTATGCCACGCTGCTCTATCTTGGCCAGGGTATTGAGCGGGACGTCGAAGCGGCCGCGGGGTGGTACGAGCGGGCGGCTGAGGCCGGCAATGCGGTGGCGCAAAACCGCTACGCCAAGCTCTTGGCGGTCGGGGAAGGCGTAACGCTCGACCTAGAGGAAGCGGCCATGTGGCGGGCTTTGGCGCGGCGCCAGGGACTGTCCGACCCTGAACTCGACCGTCTCCTGGTCTCTATCCCCAAGGCTGACCTGGATCGGGCGGAAGAACGGGCGCTGTTCTGGCCCTCCGCGCCACCTGCAGCACAACCCTCCGCCCCTGCCCCGGCATCTGCGCCCGAGTCAACCGGGCAAGCGCTCCCGGCACCCACTGACGCCGGTGAGGAGCCAGCGGGCGAGGCAGCACCGGCTGCCGACGAGCCCGACGCGACGCAAGACCCTTGAACCACCCCGCGTTCTCAGGCAATAAGCCGGCACGCCCACAACCCTCTTCCTTGTCGGCCACGCGCATGTTCAGCGCCTGGCCACAGCGCTGATTTGCTTGAAAGCACCCGCATGGCCAAGATCAATGGCAATGAAATCCGTCCTGGCTTCGTTCTCAACCATCAGGATCGCCTGTGGGTGGCGGTCAAGGTCGACCACGTCAAGCCTGGCAAGGGCGGCGCCTACGCGCAGGTGGAGCTGAGAGCAATTTTAGGCGGCACAAAGCTCAACGAACGCTTCCGCTCCGCTGAGACGGTCGAGCAGGTGGAACTCGAGTTCCGGGATTTCACTTTCCTTTACGAGCAAGGCGACCAGCTCGTCTTCATGGACCAGGAAAGCTATGAGCAGGTTGAACTCGACAAGGACTTCGTTGGCGAGCGCGCGGCCTTCCTCCAGGACGGCATGAAGATTACCCTCGAGATGCACGAAACGACCCCGCTCGGCGTCCGTTTTCCGCCTAACGTCGTGCTCGAAGTGATCGAAGCCGATCCCGTCATCAAGGGACAAACGGCTGCCAGCAGCTTCAAGTCCGCCCGGGTTGCCAATGGCCTCAAGGTCATGGTGCCCCCCTTTGTCGCAGTCGGCGAGAGAATAGTCGTCGACACCACCGAAGCCACCTATCTGCGCCGCGCGGAGTAGTCCTATGGCCCGTTCAGCTATCCTCAACGTCATGGTTTCGGCCGCCATCAAGGCCGGCCGCTCTCTTACCAAGGACTTCTCGGAAGTCGAAAACCTGCAGGTTTCCCGCAAGGGACCGGCGGATTTCGTCTCCAAGGCCGATACGCGCGCCGAGCAGATCGTCTACGACGAACTGCGCAAGGCCCGCCCCACCTACGCCTTCCTGATGGAAGAGGGCGGAGAGGTGGAAGGAACCGATGGCCAGCACCGCTGGATCATTGACCCGCTCGATGGCACCACCAACTTCCTCCATTCTATCCCGCTGTTTGCCTGCGCCATTGCCCTTGAGCGCGCCAATGAGATTGTCGCCTCGGTGGTCTATAACCCCGTCCTCGACGAGCTTTATACAGCCGAAAAGGGTGGCGGCACTTGGCTGAACGATCGTAAACGCCTGCGAGTGGCCAGCCGCCGTCATCTGGCCGATGCGGTGGTTTCCACCGGGATCAAGACCCAGGGCACCAGCAATGACGCCCTCCAGATTCGGCAATTGGCCTCGATCAATCCGGCAGTGGCCGGAATTCGTCGTTCGGGCTCGATCTCGGTGGACATGGCCTGGCTCGCATCGGGTCGGTTCGACGCGCTCTACGAGGCGGGCCTAGCACCCTGGGACGTGGCCCCGGGCTTGTTGCTGGTGAAGGAAGCCGGCGGCTTTGTCAGCGATCTCGCCGGCTCCCCCGGGTCGGTCTGGAACGGCCAAATCGTTGCCGGCAACGAATATTTGCAACCCCTGCTGCTCAAAGAGCTCAAGGGCATCCAATAGACCGGACGGGCTATCGGAGGGGCAAAGTGCCGAGTTTCGTTAACCTTTCCGATTGCCCCACTGGACGCCACTGTCTAGTCTTAGGGGCAGTGTGATTTGCGCGTATGAGGCAAGGTAAGGCAGAGATGACGCAAGGCTACGATCCCTATCACCTCGCCAGCCCGACCGTTTACCTCATCAAGATCATTATCTTCCTGGTACTCGTTGCGCTGGTGGGGGCAATACTCTTTCCCACCATCATAGCCTTCTTTTGGGCCAACCCTTTCATCAACGCGATGATCTTCCTGGCGCTGCTGGTGGGTATTTTCCTCAGCTTCCGCCAGATTATCCGCCTCTTCCCCGAAGTGAAGTGGGTGAACTCGCTGCAGGATGGTACTGCCTCCAACACGCGCCAGCCCATTCTCCTGGCGCCTGTGGCGGGCATACTGCGCGAACGCATTGGCGAAGCCATCATCACGCCTGCATCCATGCGCTCCATCCTCGACAGCGTTGGCAACCGCCTGGACGAAGCCAAAGACACCTCACGCTATTTAACCGGTCTGCTGGTCTTTCTTGGCCTCATGGGCACGTTCTACGGCCTGCTTGAAACCGTTTCCAGCGTGGCCGGTGTCATCAACGCCCTGGACGTGACCTCGGCCGATACCAGCGCCCTCTTCTCCAACCTCCAGCAAGGTCTGGCGGCACCCTTGGGCGGCATGGGCACGGCGTTCTCCTCCTCTCTCTTCGGTCTTGCTGGCTCGCTTGTGCTAGGCTTTCTCGATCTCCAGACCAGTCAGGCGCAGAACGCCTTCTATACGGACCTTGAGGACTGGATGACCTCGATGACTGAGCTGGATCACCCGGTTACCGCCATGCAGGTCAATGCTGGTGGTCCCGACATGCAGGCCATGTTCGACAAGCTCGGCAGTTCCATGCAGAACCAGGGCTCTTCGCAGAACGCCATCCGCGCCATGGCTGAGCTAGCCCGTGGTATCGATGGCTTGGTCAAGCACATCCGCACCGAACAGGAAGACCTGCGGCGCCACATCAGCGATCAGGCCGAGACCAATCAGCGGTTGCGCGAACTGATAGAGGCCGTGCTGTCTCAAGCCGACAACGAGCGGCGGAACTAGCCGCATGGCGTTCGCCCGCTCTCGTCGGCGGCCCGAGGCCAACTATTGGCCCGGCTTCGTGGATGCCCTGTCGAGCTTGCTGCTCGTCATCATCTTTATGCTCTCGCTGTTTATGCTGACTCAGTTTTTCCTGGGGCAAGAAATCCAGGGCCGCGACACCGCCCTTGCCCGGCTAAACAGCCAGATCGCCGAGCTGACCGAGCTCCTGCAGCTCGAACGAGCCAATGCCGACGACCTGGATTCGCAAATTGCGGCATTGACCGCCACGCTGGCGGGAGCGGAAGCCGAGAATACGCAACTGGCCGATCAGCTGGCGGGCATCGGTGCCGGTATAGATGACCAGGAAGACACTATTGCCGGGCTCCAGAGCGAACTCAGTGCCGCCCAGGAGCTCTCGGACGAAGCTAACGCTCAGGTCGCTCTCCTCAACCAACAACTTGCCGCCCTGCGGACACAAATCGCGGCACTCGAGAACGCCCTTGGGGCATCCGAGGCCCGCGACGCGCAATCGCGCACCCAAATCGCCGATCTCGGACGCCGGCTTAATCTGGCCCTCGCACAACGGGTTCAGGATCTCAGCAGATATCGTTCAGATTTCTTCGGCCGCCTGCGCGAAATCCTGGAGGGCCGGGCCGATGTGCGCGTCGTCGGCGACCGCTTTGTGTTTCAGTCCGAAGTGCTTTTCGACGCCGGCGAAGCCGATCTGGACGCCGGCGGTCTGCCCGAACTCGATGCGTTGGCCGACGCCATCCTCCAGCTCGAAGAAGAAATACCCAGCGACATAAACTGGGTGCTACGCATAGACGGTCACACGGACCGTCGCCCAATTTCCAATGCACGCTTCCCTTCAAACTGGGAACTCTCGGCTGCACGCGCCATCTCGGTCGCGCAATATCTGGTGTCCCAGGGCGTGTCCCCCAACCGCCTCGTGGCCGCCGGCTTTGGTGAGTTTACACCCATTGATCCAGGCGATAGCGACGAAGCGTTCCGCCGCAACCGCCGCATCGAGTTCAAGCTGACAGAAGGCTAGTGGGCCGGCTCTTGCAGGCGGAACTGGAGTTTGGCAAGTTCGGCATAGCGCCCGCCCTTTGCGACCAGCTCGTCATGCGTGCCTTGGTCGATGATGCGCCCCGCTTCGAGCACCAGTATCTTGTCGGCATCACGAATGGTGGCCAGCCGGTGCGCGATGACCAGCGTCGTGCGCCCCTCCATCAAGTGCTCCAGTGCCACCTGCACCAAGCGCTCGCTTTGGGCGTCTAGGGCACTGGTCGCTTCATCCAGCAAGAGGATCGGCGCATTCTTGAGAATGGCGCGGGCGATTGCCAACCGCTGCTTCTGCCCGCCCGACAAGGTCACCCCCCGCTCGCCAACGACAGTGTGGTAGCCGAGCGGCAAATCGCTGACAAACTCATGAACCAGCGCGGCCCGGGCGGCCGCTTCCACTTCGGCGTCGGTGGCGTCCGGCTTACCGAAGCGAATGTTCTCGGCAATGGTCCCTGCGAAGATCGTCGGCTCCTGCTCGACATAGGCAAAGCGCTGCCGAAGATCGGAGAGCCGCACATCCCGAAGGTCGATGCCATCCACGCGAATGGAGCCGCTGGTTATGTCGTAAAAACGCTGCAGCAGTGAGAGCGTCGTTGATTTGCCCGACCCCGACGGCCCCACCAGCGCAACCGTTTCGCCCTTGTTGACCGTAAAGGTCAGGTCCTGCAGCACCATCTCGTGGGCGTCTCTGCTGTAGGAGAAGTTCACACCCTCAAATGCGATGGTGCCAAGTGGCGGCTGGGGCATAGCCTTGGGGTGGGCGGGGTCCCGGATCTCTGGGGTGGTGTCGAGGATTTCGGTCAATTTCTCGGTAGCGCCAGCTACTGCCTGCAGGCTTCCCAACACTTCGCTGACATTGGTGAGGGCACCCGATGCCATAAGCGCATAGACTAGGAACTGCGCGAGTTGGCCGGCTGTCACGGTCCCCTCGAAGACCGAACGAGCCCCCCACCAGACGAGGAAGACAATGGCGGCGGTGCCAAGAAAAATGACCATGGCCACCAGCACCGAGCGCGCACCCAGCCGACGCGTTTCGGCCAGATAGCTAGCCTCGCTACCCTGCTCGTAAAGGCGCTCCTGGATCGGTTCCTGGGTAAAGGCCTTTACCGTCCGCATCGAGCCCAGCACTTCTGTCGCCATGGCCGAAAGATCGGCCAGCGCGTCCTGCGTTTTGCGCGACATACGGCGCAAGCGTCGCGAGAAGGCGATGATGGGGAGCAGGATTGCGGGCGCCGCGACGATCACCGCCAGCGTCAGCACCGGGCTGGTCAGCAGCATCATGATGAGCGCACCGATGATTGTCACCAGTGAGCGGAGGGCCAACGAAAAGCTCGAGCCAACGGCACCGCGGATCATTGCCACGTCGCCATTGAGGCGGCTGGTCAACTCACCGACGCGGTGCGTATCAAAGTATCGGGCATCAAGGCTCAGAAGATGAGTAAAGACGGCCTGCCGCAGATCGGCCAAGACGCGCTCGCCGATCACGGAGATGAAATAGAAGCGCGCGCCACTAGCGATGCCCATGATCACCGCTATACCCACGATGAGCCAACCGTAGCGCCCGACATTTTCAAGGTTCTGCTCCACGAAGCCCTGATCGATTGCCCCACCGAGAGCGGCCGGAATGGAAAGTGAAGCGGTGGCCGAGATAAGGAGGAACAGCACGGTTAGGGATAGCCGTACCGGATAGCGTAGAACGAAGGGCAGGATGCGCCTAAGCGGCCGCAACTTACGTGGAGCAGCGGCAGCTTGGTCGACAATGGTCTCAGGACTGGTGCGGACCGCGACGGTTTGATCTGTCATTGCTCAGGGGTGCCGCTTCACTGAAAAACTGCCATGCAGCCAGGGAGCTGCGCTGCGGCTCGATATAGGCTCTGCTACCAGCACCCGCAACCGCGATCGCGGCTCGCAAATTGCCGCGCCCCTGCCCTTGCGGTTTGTGCGCCCATTCTGTATGGAGCAAGCCAACACCTGTTCAATGGCTCTCCGGGCGCTACGGCGCCCGTTTGATTTGAGGCGACACCGATGAAAGCTGACATCCATCCGGACTACCACACCATCACCGTGGTAATGACCGACGGCACCAAGTACGAGACGCGTTCGACCTACGGCAAGGAAGGCGACACGCTGCAGCTCGACATCGATTCCAAGACCCATCCCGCCTGGACAGGCGGCACGGGCCAGCTGATGGACCGTGGTGGTCGCGTGTCGCGCTTCAAGGAGCGCTTCAAGGGCCTCGGCATCTAAGCCAAATCGGTTTAATTACGAAAACCCGGCCTTAGGGCCGGGTTTTTCTTGCGGCGCTTAGCTGCGACCGAAGGCGGCTTTCAACCGAGCTAGTTGATCGGCGATGCCGTTGGCCACGCCCGGATCCAGTTCCGGGAGCTTTCCGCGCTCCAGCGTATCCAGTTGCATGACCCGATCAAACAGCCGGTCACCTTGATCGATGTAATCGCGCAGAGCCTGTGGCAGTTGGTCGTAACCCGGGCCACCACGCCCTGAGGGCGTCGCCGAGAACTTGACCTTCTCCTTTTCCGAGCGGGCGTTTTCCTTGCTGATCTCGCCCTCGTTCACCGCGCGCTGCAACAAGAGCCAGGAGGCAAGTTGCATGAGGCGAGTGGTTAGACGCATGGACTCTGTTGCGTAAAGGAACGAGGCCTCGCGACTGAGGATACGGCTGTCCGCACGCCCTTCGCCGTCAAGATAGGTGGCTACCTCTTCAATAAGTGCCATGCCTTCCCGGTACAGCAGTTCAAACCCGCCAGAGGCTACGATGCGCGGCCCGATGGCAATGGCGCCCTTTTCGTTCGGCTCGCTCACTTGGCTCTCCTCGTCACTGGCCCATCCTATGCGCAGATGACCACAAGGTCATCCCGGCGGAGGCAAGTTTTGGCGGTTGCTAGATCTCTTCGGCAGAGCGTAGCGCCAAAAGAAAAAAGAGCCGTAAAAACGGCTCTCAAAGTTAACAGGGAGGCGTCAAACAGAGGGAGAAATCACTCTGCAAAATCCAGAACAATCTGAATAATGCCAAGTTACCGCACAGAAGTTAATTGCGCGTTAACAGGAGTCGATTTCTTAACCCTGATCGCAGCCTACCAGTAGCAGGATCAACTCAGGCCGTATGGCGAACGCTCGAGCAAGGTCCGTCCCGTCAAGGTGATCAGATGCACGCCACCGATGCTGTCGATCCAGCCTTTTGCTTGGAGCCGGGCCAGACCATCAGCAGACTGGCCGTCTAAACCGCCCTGCTCCAGGCGCCGAAGCTGGTCAACGTCCATTGGCATGACGCCTTCCAGAATTGCATCTCGTCCTTCCAGCATGATCCACACTCCTACTCCAAGGACCTTCAATCTACGATGCTAGCGCCTTTGCGGGACAATCGAAAGGTCCCGTTAATGCTAACAGTCGGACGAGAGAACGATGAACATACCTTTCTGGTTGCATATGTGACGTAGGTTCTGTTTGTTTTACAACGCTTTGGACGTGATCGAGCCTAAAGGTTGAAGGCGGCATCTGCAGCGCGCCGGCTGGCGTTGCGGGCGCCGATCGCGGCGCGCAGCCGCTCGATCTCCGCTTCGAGCAATTTGATGCGTTCGGCCAGTTCCTCCACCGACATTGTTTCAATGTGCATGCCGACCTGATGGCTGGTCGGTTTTCTGATTTCCTCGTCCATGACGAACTCCTCAATTGCTGCCTTCAGATTAGCGGGTGGGACTTGCCCCGCAAGCCTGTTCGGGCCAGCATCGCACCATGAACATCCCCTCACAGATGACTGCCGTTGCAATTGTTCAACCCGGCGGCCCCCAAGCACTGCAAGCCAGGAGCGAACCTCTCCCCTCAACGGGGCCAGACGACGTGCTGATCCGCGTTGCGGCAGCCGGTGTGAACGGCCCTGACCTAGCGCAACGCCGCGGCCATTATGATCCACCGCCCGGCGCCTCCCCGCTTCCCGGGCTCGAGATCGCCGGCGAGATCGCCGCTGTTGGGAAAAACGTCACTGCCTGGCGAGTGGGTGACCGGGTGATGGCGCTCACCAATGGCGGAGGCTACGCCGAATATGCTGCAGTACCCGCTGGCCAGGTACTTCCCACGCCCGATGGCTGGGCCGTCGCCGAGGCAGCCGCCTTGCCCGAGACCTGGTTCACCATCACCCAATCCCTAGTGATGCGGGCCGGCCTCACGAGCGGGATGACCGTTCTTGCGCACGGCGCCTCCGGCGGCATCGGGGGAGCCACCATCCAGATCGCCACCATTCTAGGGGCGCGCGCTATCGGAGTGGTGTCGAGCCCACAAAAGGCCCGCTATGCGCGCACCTTGGGTGCCATCGCCACGATCGACTACACCAGCGAGGATATTGCCGCCCGCGCGCTGGAGCTGACCGAGGGGCGCGGCGTGGACCGCATCATTGACGTCGTTGGCGGCCCCATGGCGGAGGTTAACCTCGCAGCTTGCGCTCGCGGCGCCCATGTCGTTCAGGTCTCAACCCTTGATGGCGCCAAGGCCACGCTGTCCCTGCGCACGATCATGGCCAAGCAACTCACCCTCTCCGGTTCCACCCTGCGCCCGCAGAGCAGCGCTACCAAGGCGGAGATCGCCGCCCGCATCCGCCGTGATCTGCTGCCGGCACTCGAACAGCCCAACATTCCCAAGCCCGCCATCACCTGCTTTCCGCTTGCCGACGCGGCCGCGGCCCACCAATTGATGGAATCGCGCGCTCATTTGGGGAAAGTCGTTCTCACCACGCAGTTTGGCACCCAGTTCTAGGACAACATCATTGCGATTTCGCGGCCGAACGCCTATATTGCCGATGTTCCCCTCAGCATGAAGCAAAGAGGCGGAGCGGCCGGGAGGAAGACCCGCCGCGCCACGTGGAGTGATTTATGATGACCCAGCCCCTGTTGATGCCCAAGGCGACGGCCGTCTGGTTGGTCGACAACACTGCGCTGTCGTTCGAGCAGATCGCCGCCTTCTGCACGCTGCACCCGCTGGAGGTCCAGGGCATTGCCGATGGTGATGTCGCTGGCGGTATCATGGGTGCGAACCCCATTCAGAACGGTCAGCTGACGCGCGAAGAGATCGAGAAGGCCGAAGCCGATCCGAGCTACCGCATGAAGCTGAGCGACCCTAAGGTTCGCGTTGCCGCCGCCAAGCGCAAAGGCCCTCGCTACACACCGATTTCCCGGCGCAATGAGCGTCCAAACGCCATCAAGTGGCTGGTGCGCAACCACCCCGAGCTCAAGGATGCGCAAATCATGCGACTCGTGGGCACCACCAAGTCTACGATCGAATCAGTGCGTGAATCGACCCACTGGAACGCGCCGAACTTGACGGCGATGGATCCAGTCACCCTTGGTCTCTGCAGCCAGATCGACCTTGATCTCGAAGTCAAGCGCGCCTCCAAGGGCACGGCGGGACCGGACGAAGCTGACGAAGGCACCATGCTGATGACCGCCGAGGAAGCGCTGGCTCGGGCTGGTGGACGCGCTCACGCCGAAGCGGGTGCAGGCGAGTTCGGCGAGCATGACCGCCGTCCTGCCGAGGCGCAGGACGATTTCGACGCCGACTCAGTGTTCTCCAAGCTCAAGTCGCTCAAGAACAACTCGGACGACTAACCGCCAGGCAAGTAGGGGGACAGTTTGGAAAACAACCTCCTGCTTGCCATTTTCGTCTTGCTTGCGGCCACGGTGGCCCTGGTGCCGCTCGCCAAGGCCCTAGGGCTTGGCACCGTTCTAGGCTATCTCGCCGCCGGCGTTCTGATTGGCCCCTACGGCCTGGGGCTCGTATCCGACAGCGATACCATCCGGCATATAGCCGAATTTGGCATCGTCATGATGCTGTTCCTGATCGGCCTGGACCTGCAGCCCAGCGAAATCTGGCGCATGCGCAACAAGGTCATGGGTCTCGGCGTCACGCAACTCCTGCTTACTGCCGCCGCACTTGCTTTCGTGTTCACCGCATTGGACTTTGCGCTCAACACGTCGATCATCATCGGCCTGGCGCTCGCCATGAGCTCCACCGCTATTGCGATGCAGACCGCCCAGCAGCGCGATATCACCCGCACTGACGCCGGACGCGGCAGCCTTGCCATCCTGCTTGTCCAGGATGTCGCAGTCATTCCGATCCTTGCCGCCGTCCCGCTCCTGGCGCTCAGTTCAACAAGTGCAGCGGTTGATGCGGAGGTGGGAGCGGCCGTCGCCGTACTGGAGAACCCGGCAGCCTGGGTGACACCCCTTATCCTCATTGGTACCTTTGTCGCCGCCATGACCGCCGGCCGCTTCCTGGTACGGCCTCTTCTCCGTTGGGTGGCGCGTACGGGCGTGCGCGAAGCTTTCACCGCGCTTGGCCTGGCGCTCGTCGTGGGTGCAGCCCTCCTCACGCAATATGCGGGTCTGTCGCCTGCTCTGGGCGCTTTCATTGGCGGCGTGTTGCTCGCCGATAGCGAGTACCGCCACGAACTCGAAAGCAATATTGAGCCCTTCAAGGGATTGCTGCTTGGCCTATTCTTCATCTCCGTGGGCATGTCCATTGCCTTCTCGGTGCTTTGGGCGGAGCCGCTGCGGCTGCTGGCGACAGTCCTTGCCATCGTCAGCATCAAGATTGTCATCCTCTTCGTTTTGGCCTCGCTCTTCCGCATGCATCTGGGTGATCGGCTCTTGGTCGCCATTCTGCTTAGTCAGGCTGGCGAGTTCGCGTTTGTCGTGCTGCAGTTCGCCCAGAGCGCCAACGCTCTCCCTCAGGGTGACTATGACCTCCTGGTGGTCGCGGTGGCGCTGACGATGATGACGACACCGGTCCTGCTGCTCCTCTTTGACCGGCTGGTGGCGCCGCGCCTCGACGCGCGCGGCGATCGCCGCACCGGAGACACGTTTGACGAACATCGCAAGATCGTCGTCCTCGGCTATGGACGGTTCGGCCAGATCGTCACCCGCATGCTGCGGGCGCAAGGGTTCGACATGACCCTGATCGACGACGATCCGGCCCAGATCGAATTGGTGCGGCGGTTCGGGGTCAAGGTGTTTTACGGCGATGGTGCGCGGGTGGACCTGTTACACTCTGCCGGCGTCGCCGATGCGGAACTGGTCGTGATTGCCGTGGCCGGCCGCGACCGTATCCTTGCCATCGCTCGCAATCTGCGGCGGCATTTCCCGCACGTCGCCATTGCCGCTCGCGCCGTTGACCGTGGCCACGCCCACGACCTGATGGCGCTGGGCGTGGAAGTCTTCGAGCGGGAAACTTTCCTGTCCGCGCTCAGCCTTGGCGCGCAGGTTCTGGTCAAGCTTGGCCGCCCTCCCGAAGAGGCCGACCGGCTGGCACGCGCCTTCGAGCGACACGACAATCAATTGCTGGTCGACAGCTTCGAGGTGCGCAGCGACGAGTTGGCTTACATCGGCATGCTCCGCAACTCCATGAACCTGCTCGACGACGCCATGCGCTCCGATGCAATGGCCAAGCCGATTGACACTGACGATCTGAAGCGTACCGAGTGAGGCGCCTGCCTCACCGGATTCTCCATGCCTCCTTTCGATATCTATTTCGTCGCCGTCGCTATCACTGCCGTTCTGATTGTTGGCCTCTCCAAGGCGGGACTTTTGGGTAGCCTGGGCATGGTCGGCGTGCCGCTGCTCAGCCTCGTGATGCCGCCGCGTGATGCTGCGGGCATGATGCTGCCAGTGCTTCTGGTAATGGACGCGGTGGCGGTCTATGCCTATCGCAAGGAGTTCAACTGGCAGATCATCTGGATCATGCTGCCAGGCGCTGCCGTCGGCACCTTGATCGGCTGGGCTTTGTGGGCAGTGGTTTCAGAGGCGGCGGTGCTGCTGTTTGTTGGCGTTGTCACCTTGCTCTTTGTGCTCGATGCCATCCTGCCGATTCGCAAGAAGCTCGAGGGTCTGCCACCGTCCAAGCCGTGGGGCACGTTCTGGGGTGGGTTTGCCGGCTTTACCAGCTTCATCAGCCATACCGGCGGCCCCCCATTCCAGATCTATGTCTTGCCGCAGCGTCTGCCACCGGCAATCTACGCTGGCACCTCCGCGGTCTTCTTTGCGATCGTCAACTCCGCCAAGCTGATCCCCTATTTTTTCCTTGGGCAGTTGAACGTGCACAATCTCCAGCTTTCCGCGGCTTTAGCTCCGGTGGGGCTGATCGGCGTCTTCGCCGGCATCTGGCTGGTCCGCCGCGTTTCGATGAAGCTGTTCTATCGAATCGCCTACTGGCTGGTTTTCCTGCTTGCCCTCAAGCTGGTCTGGGACGGCGCTCGCGGCGTATTCGGCATCTAGCAGGGCACAAAAAAGGGCCGCAGCATTGGCTGTGACCCTTCTTCCCCCAGCAGGGAAACTACGCCGCTAAATCACTGTGCAGATTGCCTCAATCGGTAGAGTTCGTCCTTCACCTCGAGCTTCTTGCGCTTGAGAGCGCTGACCTGAAGATCGTTGGTCTGCGAGTTCTGTGTCGCGGACAGGATCTGCCGGTCCAACTCCTGATGGCGGCGTTCGAGCGCCGCAACGTGGCCTTCAGTCGTCATAACAACTCCTAGAAGATATTTGGACGAACCGATCGTCACAAAACTTTCGTCATTTGTCGACGCCTTTCCGATCACATCGGAAAACAGGTGCAAATCCAACGGTTTTGCGTTATCTGTAGGAGCAGATCCGGGGCGTTGAGGGGCGGTCTGCCGATGTATCCGCTGAGCAAGGAACAGGAAGCGAGCCTGGGGCTTGAGCTGGCAACCAAGCGCCAGGAACATGCCGATCTCGACGCTGCTATCGAGACGTTGACGCATTCGCATGTAGCCGACCGCATGCTGATCCAGCGCCTCAAAAAACGAAAGCTCTCGCTCAAGGATCGTATCGTCCAGCTCGAAAACATCCTCCTCCCTGACATCATCGCCTAGGGTGCATGCGCTTGTGCCATGAACCAAAGCGGGCTAAATCCGCGCTTTGTGGAGCTTGAGGGAGTGGCTCTATGCTGACCAAACCGCCTGTTGCCATCGTTATGGGCAGCCAATCCGACTGGCCTACTATGCGGCTTGCCGCTGAAACGCTGGAGGCGCTGGAAGTCGAGTATGAGGCGCGCATCGTTTCAGCGCATCGCACCCCCGACAGGCTGGTCGATTTCGCAGCCAACGCCCGGTACGAGGGTTTCAAGATCATCATCGCGGGTGCAGGTGGGGCCGCACACCTGCCGGGCATGATCGCTGCAATGACACCGCTGCCCGTCTTCGGCGTTCCCGTCCGCTCCAAGGCGCTGAGCGGCCAGGACAGCCTGCTCTCGATCGTGCAGATGCCCGGCGGCATTCCGGTGGGCACGCTGGCGATTGGTGAGCCCGGCGCGATCAACGCGGCGCTGTTGGCTGTGGCCGTCCTAGCCCTCTCCGATGATGATCTTGCTGATCGCCTCGACGCCTATCGGGCGCGGCAGAGCGCGGCAGTTCCGCAGTTTCCCACCGACACCGAGTAATCCCTTGGCTCAAGATCTCTCGCCACTGCCGCAGGGCAGCACCATCGGCATTCTTGGTGGCGGCCAATTAGGCCGCATGTTGTCCCTAGCCGCGAGCCGGATTGGCATGCGCACGCACATCTTCTGCCCCGATCCGGCAAGCCCTGCCTTCGAAGTGACGCCCCACAAGACAGTTGCGGCATATGAGGACGAAGCGGCCCTGGCGAGCTTCGCAGGCGCGGTGGATGTTATCACCTACGAGTTCGAGAACGTGCCGGCAGCAACTGCTGAGTTCCTCGCCGCTCGCAGGCCACTCCGCCCCGGCGCCAAGGCCCTGGCGATCTCGCAGGACCGGCTCCTTGAGAAGAGCTTTCTGGCGTCCAAGAATATTCCCGTAGCCGCACACCGCCCCATAGAGACGCTGTCGGATTTGGAAGCTGCACTCGACGACCTCGGCCTGCCTGCGGTGCTCAAGACGACGCGGCTCGGCTATGACGGCAAGGGCCAACGCATCATCAGAGAGCGCAGCGAGGCAGAGGCAGCCTTCGCGGAACTCCAACCCAAGCCCCTGGTGTTGGAAGCCTTTGTCGCTTTCGAAAAGGAAATCTCGGTCGTTGTCGCGCGCAACCTTGCGGGCGAAGTGCGAGCCTTCGACGCCGCCGAAAACGTCCACAAGCATCATATCCTTCATACCAGCACCGTGCCGGCCGCCCTTCCTCCGGCAATCGAAAAGCACGCCGGCATGATCGCCAAGGCGATTGTCATCGCGCTCGACTATGTCGGCGTGCTGGGCGTTGAATTCTTCGTGGTAGCCGGCGACAGCCGGTCAACCCTGCTCGTCAACGAGATCGCGCCTCGCGTGCACAATTCGGGTCATTGGACCGAAGCTGTCTGCCTGACCGATCAATTCGAGCAGCACATCCGCGCGGTGCTCGGCTGGCCGCTCGGCGACCCGACACGGATGGCCGACGTGGTGATGGAAAATCTCATTGGCGAGGAGGTGTTCGGCGTCCCCAAGCAATTGGGCGGCACCAGCCAAGCCCATCTTTATGGAAAGGCCGAGGCCCGACTGGGCCGCAAGATGGGGCACATCAACCGGATCGTGCGGCCTAGCGAGCTACCGCGCTAGCCACTCCCGCATCGCTGCCACCACCGCTTCTGGCGCTTCCATGGTGGCCATATGGCCCGCCGCCGGAAACTCCACCAGCCTGCTCCCCGGCATCGCGGCGGCCATTTCCTGCGCCAGTTCGGGCGAAGTTAAAGTATCGAGCGCCCCCACTCCGACCAGCGTGGGCACAGTGATCTCGGCGAGAAACGGCCGGCTGTCGATGCGAGCCATGATGGCAGTTTGCTGGCGGAGATAAGATTCGGGGCCGGTGCGTTGCGCCATCGCGACAATCTCCTCCGCCAGCGCCGTGTCGAGATTTTGCGGCGCGAGAAGACCGGGCAGCTTGGCCCGTGCGATCAGCAAATGTTTGCCCTGCCGCACTGCGTCCATACCCGCCCGCCTGACCTCCTTGCGGGCCTCATCATCCGGGCGCGCAGTGGTATCGAGCAGCGCCAGATGGCTCACCCGCTCGGGCGCCTGTCGCATGATCTCGAGCGCCACATAGCCGCCCATGGAGAGCCCTGCCATGGCAAAGCGCACCGGTGCACTGGCGAGCGTCCGCGCGGCCATGGCGGTGATCGAATCGTCCTGCGTCAGGTCGGCAACCATCGGCCGGACGGCATCGCCAAGCCCTATGATGACATCTCGCCAGAGCCGCGCATCGCATTCCAGCCCCGGCAGCAGCACCAGATCAGTCGCCAAAGCGCACCTCCAAGCCCACAAAACTGTTCACCTACTGTTCATCTGAGTGACCGCAAAGCGCAACTCTGTCCAGCCAAACGGCGGTTTTTCTGCCCTTCGGCAGTGGACAAGCCCCCCAGCTTGAGCTATAGACCCCGCCACGGTGACCGGCTCGGCTGGTCGGCGACGGGTTCTATTGCCCCGCCGCTTGTATCCAAACCCATAGTCTAAGCTTCGAAAGGGCGGTTGACCTTTGCAAGTAGTCGTTCGCGATAACAATGTTGACCAGGCGCTGCGCGCGCTGAAGAAAAAGCTGCAGCGCGAAGGCGTCTTCCGCGAGATGAAGCTGCGCAATTATTACGAGAAGCCCTCTGAGAAGAAGGCACGCCAGAAGGCTGAGGCCGTTCGTCGTGCCCGCAAGCTGGCTCGCAAGCGTGCTCAGCGCGAGGGCGGTCTGCCCGCTCCGGCGGCGCGTCCGACGGCGGCTCCGCGTCCCGGCGCGAGTGCAAGCGCTGCGCGCTAAGACGACCTAGAGAATTGTTCAAACGCCGTCCTTCGGGACGGCGTTTTTGTTTGTTTCCGGGGAGAGCGTGGCGAATATCAGTTCGCCGCCAGTGACCGCTGGAAAAATGCGTCAGCCTTGGCCCAGATGCCGCTATCCCATAGCTGATTGTGCCCAGCGCCCGGCACGATCCAGAGTTCGTCGGGATTTGGCGCCAAATCGTAGAGGCGCTCGCCATTGCTGACATCGATGGTCCGGTCACCCGTGCCATGGGCAACCAGGACAGGCTCCTCGACCTCCTGGATCCACTCATTGGACCGGAACTGGTCCTGCATGACCCAGCGCGTCGGCAGGATGGGATACCGCTCATGGGCCACCGAAACGGCTGAAAGGAACGGAGTCTCCAGCAAAAGGGCTTCGGCCTCGCGCTGGCTGGCTACATAAGTGGCCGGGCCCGTGCCAAGCGACCACCCCCAGATGACCAGCGGAAAGCCTTTAGCCGCGGCAAAGTCGTAGACGGCGATGGCGTCCTTGAGAATGGCAACTTCCGAGATTACGCCAGGGGATGCCGGAAAGCCGCGATAGTCAAAAGCCACGAAGCCGTAGCCGTCGGCGACCCACTGCTCGAACCGCTCGTATTCGGACGTGAAACTGCCCGCATTGCCCTTGTAGTAAACGATGACCGGCATGTTCGCGGCAGGAGGATGATACCAGGCCGTCACCTGCTCGTCCCCGGAGGGAACGATCACTTCCTCGGCTTGGGTCAGTCTCGTTGCGTCAAGCGCCGTCAACTCCCCCGTCGGGGAATACTGCAAGGCGCGCTGGTTGAAATACATATAAGCCACGGCCCCGAAGTAGGCGACGGCCACGAGGACGATGATACCGAGGAAAACGCCGCGAACGATCTTCATGAGGAAACCCAGACAGGGAGACAGCCACCGCGCCTTGCGCGTGTCCGATATCTAAAGCTCTGAGATCGTTCGCGCTAGCGCCTGTTCGAACACCTCCTGCGGCTGGGCGCCAGAGAGAGCGTATTTCTCGCCGAAGACGAAGAAGGGCACGCCACGGATACCTTGGGCGGCGGCCGCAGTGGCCAGCTGCTCGGTCATTGCGAGCTCGTTTTCATCGCTCATGGCGTCCAAGGCGTCGCCGCGATCGAAGCCGTATTCGACAGCGATATCGGCAAGCACATTGTCATCGTTGATCTGACGATGCTCCAGGAAATAAGCCTCGGCGATAGCTTTGGCCAGTTCATACTGGTTGCCATTGGGCTTGGCGAGGCGGGTGATGGTATGGGCCTTAGCCGTGTTGAACATCCGCGGCTGCCGGGAGAGGTCAAGATCAACACCGGTGTTTCTGGCTTCGCTCTCCACCCGCGCCCACATCTCCTGCGGGTCCTTGCCGTATTTGGTCCGCAGCATTTCGCCAACATCGACGCCTTCAGGCGGCACAGTGGGATCGAGATAGAACGGGTGGCTTTCGATCACCACGTCGACGTCATCAGACAGGCCGCCGATTGCCTTGTCGAGGCGCGCCACGCCCACCAGGCACCAGGGGCAGACCACGTCGGTGAAGACATCGATCTTGAGCGTTTTCGACATGATGATCCCTTTAGCGACTGGGTGAGGAGGTGGCCCTCACATGGCGCGGATCAACCGATGCTGCAAGAACGCACCTAGAGGTAACTGTCGCCTAGAGCGAGTTGTTGGCGTTGGTAAGACCGAAGGGGGGCGACCAGCCGGCGATGAAGCTGAGACCAACCAGAGCGCTGAGGCCCAACCAGGAGAGGCCCGGAGCCATGACCAGCGCTGCTTTAACGGAAATCTGCGCCACCCGGGCGAGGGCCGCTAGGCCAACAATAACGAGCGCCATGGACGCGATGCTCAGCATCAGCGAGTCGAGCGGAGCCACAATAAAGGGGAAGACAATAGCGCCAGCCATTAGGGCGACGATCCAGCGGGCGGCAACCCGGCCAGCGTGGCCTTCGCGCGCGATCATCCAGCGGGCAATGCCAAAGAGCGGCAAGCTACCGATATAGAGGGCAGCACCGACCCAGCCGGGGAGACCGAAAGGCGAAAAGAAAAGTGGCAAAGTACCATTGAGTTCAGCAACGCCATTCGCTAGAACAAAAACCGCAAGCGGGAGCGATGCGCTTAAGACCAGCGTCAGCAGGTCATGGCGACCCGTATCAACGGCGGTTTTGTGAGTGATGGCGATGGCTTTAACGGTGGCCATGGTCGGCACCTTGCTGTCTTGTTTGCAGTGCCGAACCAATGGTGCGACCACCGTAAGGGTTCCGCAAACGTCAACGCAGCGCCTGAAGTTGTGATCGACCACACCCCGCGTGAGCGGCATCCGCACCCGACAGATATAGTCACGGAAACCGTAAAATGAGCAGCCAGAATGAGCTCTCAGAGCGCCTCGAAACCCTGGAAACCCGCATCGCCTTCCAGGATCAGACCATTGAGGAATTGAACAGCACAATCACAGCACAGTGGCGGCAAATCGACCTGCTGACGCGCAAGCTGGAGCTACTGGAAGAGCAGGTGCGCTCGGGCAGCTACATCGCCGACCCGAGCACCGAAGCGCCGCCCCCGCACTACTGAGACCGGGACCTTAGTGCCCCAGCGCCTTGACGATCTCTTCGGTCACCTTCTTGGCGTCCCCGAACAGCATCATGGTATTGTCACGGAAGAACAACTCGTTCTGCACGCCAGCATAGCCCGCCGCCATGCCTCGCTTGATAAAGAGTACCGTCCCGGCATCCTCCACATTGAGCACGGGCATGCCGTAGATGGGAGAGGTCTTGTCGGTCTTGGCCGATGGATTGGTCACGTCATTGGCGCCGATCACAAAAGCCACGTCGGACTGAGCGAATTCGGAGTTGATGTCGTCCAGCTCGAACACCTCGTCGTAGGGCACATTGGCTTCGGCAAGCAGCACGTTCATGTGGCCCGGCATGCGGCCGGCAACTGGGTGAATGGCGTATTTGACCTCGACGCCTTCGGCCTTGAGCATGTCAGCCATCTCCCGCAGCGCATGCTGGGCTTGGGCGACCGCCATGCCGTAGCCCGGCACGATGATGACCTTGCCAGCGTTCTTCATGAGGAAGGCCGCGTCGTCAGCGGCCCCCTGCTTGACCGGCCGATCATCCTCCGCGCCACTTCCAGCAGCAGCGCTGTCGCCGCCAAAGCCGCCTAGGATGACCGAGACGAAGCTGCGGTTCATCGCCTTGCACATGATGTAGGAGAGAATGGCGCCCGACGACCCCACCAGCGCACCGGTGATTATCAGCGCCGTATTGCCCAACGTGAAGCCGATGCCCGCCGCAGCCCAACCGGAATAGGAATTGAGCATCGAGACCACGACAGGCATGTCGGCGCCCCCGATAGGGATGATCATTAAGCCGCCGAGCAGGAGAGCCAAGAGCGTGATGATCCAGAACAGCCAGGGATTGGCCGTGGTCGTAAAGGCCCAGACCAAAAGAATGATGAGCACGCCAATGGCGATGTGGATCAGGTGCCGCGCCGGCAAGATGATCGGCTTGCCACTCATATTGCCGTTGAGCTTGGCGAAGGCGATGACCGAGCCGGTGAAGGTGAAGGCGCCGATGGCAACGCCAATGCTCATCTCGACGAGCGCCTGGGCGTGGATCGCGCCCGGCACGCCGATGCCGAAAGCTGAGGGCGCATAGAGCGCCGCTGCGGCCACGAAGACCGCGGCGAGGCCCACCAGCGAGTGGAAGGCCGCCACCAATTGCGGCATGTCCGTCATTTTGACGGTGCGCGCCATGTAGGCGCCGATGCCGCCGCCCAGCCCCAGGCCGCCAATGATCAACAGCCAGCTGACCCAGTCGCTTGGCGCCGCCACGAGGAGCGTGGTGGCGATGGCAATGCCCATGCCGACCATGCCGAAAGTATTGCCCTGCCGGGCGGTGCGGGGGCTGGAAAGGCCACGAAGTGCCAGGATGAACAGCACGCCAGAGAGAAGGTAGAGCAGCGCCGCAAAATCTGCAGAGATCATCGGCATCAGCCCTTCTTCTTGTACATGGCCAGCATGCGCTGGGTGACCAGGAAGCCACCGAAGATATTCACGCTGGCAAAGACCAGCGCGATAAACCCAAAGAGCTTGCTGACCCAGCTCGAGTCAGCCGTCAGGTGCACACCAACAGCCAGGATCGCGCCGACCACGATGACCGACGAGATGGCGTTGGTGACGCTCATGAGCGGCGTATGCAGCGCGGGGGTGACGCTCCAGACCACGAAGTAGCCCACAAAGATCGCCAGCACGAAAATGGCCAGTCGGAAGGTGAACGGGTCGATCACTCCGCCGCTCACGGTATGTACCGCAACGGCGACCACATCGGCGCTTTGCTCTGCAGTGGCTTGCATTATGCGTCTCCCTTGCGTGGAGCCCGCTTGCGAGCTGCCTTTTGTCGAGCCTTGTCGACAGATTGCTTCGCATTCTGGCCATCCGTCTTGTCGACGGTTTTGGCTTCCGCAGCCGCATCGATGACGGCGGCCGCCTTTTTGGTTGCAGCGCGCCGACGCGCGGTGGGTTTGGGTTTATCGTCCGTGTCAGGCTGATCAGGCTGCTGGGGGACAGCGGCCATGGCAGGTGGTTCGGCCTTCTTGCGCGGCTGTCGCTTGCGCGGCGTGGCTTGAGCCGCACCGGCCTTGGCGGGCGCTTCCTTTGCCACCAAACCTGCGGCTGGCGTCGTATCAGCCGGTTTGGGTACGGCAGCGGGAGCGCTTGCCGTCGCCGGGGTAGCACCAGCGAAGCTAGGATGCACCACTGCGCCATCCCGCGTCAGCACGGTGGCCTTAACAAGTTCGTCATCCCAATTGATCGCAAGGGTCTTTTCCGTCTTGTCGATCAGCGTATCGAGAAAGGACAGCAGGTTGCGGGCGTAGAGCTGGCTAGCCGTTGTGGGGATACGCCCTTGCATATTGGTGTAGCCGATAAGGGTGACGCCGTTGTGCTCGATCACCTTGCCAGGCACCGTGAGCTCAACATTGCCACCACGCTCGGCGGCGAGATCGACGATGACCGAGCCGGGCGCCATGGACTCAACCATCTCCCGCGTGACTAGCCGTGGCGCCGGGCGCCCGGGGATCAGAGCCGTGGTGACGACAATATCCTGCTTGGCGATGTGTTGGGCAGTGAGTTCGGCTTGCTTGGCCTGATATTCCGCGCTCATCGACTTGGCGTAGCCGCCCGCCGTCTCGGCTTGGCGAAATTCCTCGTCTTCGACGGCGATGAACTTGGCGCCAAGGCTCTCGACCTGCTCCTTGGCCGCTGGGCGAACATCGGTCGCCGACACCACTGCACCCAGGCGCTTGGCCGTCGCAATGGCCTGCAGCCCGGCAACGCCAGCGCCCATCACGAACGCCTTGGCGGGGCGAACGGTGCCCGCGGCCGTCATCATCATGGGAAGAGCCCGGTCGAACGCGGCAGCCGCTTCGATTACGCCCTGGTATCCGGCCAGATTGGCTTGGCTGGAGAGAATGTCCATCACCTGCGCGCGGGTGATGCGCGGCATGAATTCCATGGCAATGGCGGTGACCCCTGCCTGCGCCAGGGCCGCGATCTCGGCCTCATTGCCATAGGGGTCGAGCGCCCCTATCAGCAAGGCGCCGGGCTTCACCCCCCCGAGCGCAGCACCGGCCGGGCGGCGAACCACCAGGACTACGTCGGCATCCGTTACGGCAGCGCTGCCACCAGGCGCGAGTGTAGCGCCCGCGGCATCATAGTCGGCGTCGGGAATGCGGGACCCAAGTCCCGCCCCCTGCTCCACCACCACTTCGGCGCCCAGCGCGATCAGCTTGCCCACGGTTTCGGGCGTCGCCGCGACGCGGTTTTCTCCTTCGACGCGCTCGCGGAGAATGGCGATTTTCATGAACGTCTCCTGCCCGCCTGCCGGGGCAGGCCTATGTTCACTGCCTGCTGAAACCGGGATCGATCAGGGATTGATGAGGACGTAAAGAACGACCATGAGGACCGCCATCCCGATCACCGACCACTTCACCCAGCCGATGAAGCCGTCATAGGTTACTTGGTGCTGAACATAATCCATCACCGATTCCTGCTGTGGGGCGGGATGGGGCATAGCAGTCTTTTTGGCCATCAGGTCCTCGTTGGTCCAGTCGTCTATCGTCTACGCCAAAGGCGCCGGCAAATTTTAGGGGCTGGTGGCCTCCAGTTCATCGATCAGCCGCTCGATCACCGCCAGTCCCTGGGACCAGAATTGGGGATCCTTGGCATCGAGTCCGAACGGCGCCAGCAGTTCGGAATGGTGTTTGCTGCCCCCGGCCTTGAGAAGCTCGAAATAGCGCTCCGCAAAGCCTTCGCTCGCCTTCTCATACTGTGCGTATAGCGAGTTCACAAGGCAGTCACCAAAGGCATACGCATAGACATAGAAGGGAGAATGGATGAAGTGAGGGATGTACGCCCAGAACACCTCATAGCCCTCGTTGAACTGGACGCCCTCGCCGAGCGACTCTGTCTGCACCTCCAGCCAGATCTGGTTGATCTCCTCGGTGCGCAATTCCCCCTGGCGGCGCGCCGTGTGCACCTTGCGCTCGAAGGAGTAGAAGGCGATCTGCCGCACCACCGTGTTGAGCATGTCCTCCACCTTGGAGGAGAGGAGTGCGAAGCGCTGCTTTGGGTTGGTAGTCTTGTCGAGCAGCGAGCGGAAGGTGAGCATCTCGCCAAACACCGATGCCGTCTCGGCCAGCGTCAGCGGCGTGTTGGCAAGGATCGGCCCCTGCGCCGCAGCCAAGCGCTGGTGCACACCATGACCCAGTTCATGGGCGAGCGTCATGATATCGCGCGAGCGCCCCATGTAATTGAGCATGAGATAGGGATGCGCGCTCGGCACCGTGGGATGGGCGAAGGCGCCCGAAAGCTTGCCATTGCCGACCGGCGCATCGATCCAGCCTGAATTGAAGAACGGCGCGGCGAGGTCGGCTAACTCAGGCGAGAACTGACCATAAGCCTCCATGACGGTGGAGACGGCGCTATCCCAGTCCCAAGTGCGCTCGTCGCTAGTGGGCAGCGGCGCATTGCGATCCCAGGCGTTGAGCTGATCCTTGCCGAACCATTTCGCCTTCATCTTGTAGTAGCGGTGGCTGAGCTTGGGATAGGCCGCGTGGACGGCGGTCTGCAGCGCATCCACCACTTCCCGCTCCACCGAATTGGCCATGTGCCGGCTGTCGGCAATATCCTCGTAACCGCGCCAGCGATCCGAGATCTCCTTGTCCTTGGTCAGGACATTGGTGATGTGGGTAAAGAGGCGTGCATTTTCCTTGAGCGTCTTGGCCAAAGCGTGGAACGCTGCTTCACGCTTGCTCTCGTCCTTTTCGGACAGGAGATGGAGGGTGGCCTCCATGTTGAGCGTCTCGCCATCCACCTCGAACTCGAGCGCCGAGAGTGTTTCGTCGAACAGCCGGTTCCAGGCGGAAAAGGCGGTGACAGATTTGTCGTGGAACAGCTCTTCGAGCTTGTCATCGAGCTGGAAGGGCTTGGCTTTGCGCAGTTCGGCAAACCAGGTGCGGTAGCGGGCGAGCTCGGGGTCTGTCTCGAAGGCCGCCTCCAGATCGGCATCATCGATGCGGTTGAGCTCGAGTTCGAAGAACAACACCCGCGTGGAGAGCTTTGTCAGCGCTTCATTGGTGTCGCCCATGAATTTGGCGCGGTCCGGATCGGTGGACCTCTGCGCATATTGCAGAAACGCAAAGGAGCCGATGCGGCCCGACAGATCGCCCAGTTCCTCGCTGCGCTTGATCGCCTGGATCAGCCGGCCCGAACGAGTGAGCTCGATGAGCTTGCCCTTGAAATCTTGCTCGAAAGCGGCGGCGTCCTGAGCCGCCTGCTCGAGCGCTGCCTTGAATTCGGGGCTATCCTTGCCTGGGTAAAGATCGGTCAGGTCCCAGACCGGCAGCGCCCCGAACTGATTGTGCCCCTTCTGGGCGGCGGCGGCTTCGCTCATCTCTTGTCTCCGGCAGGTCCAATTGGGAGCGGACCTTAGCCAGCGGCAGGAGGGATGTGAAGGGGCCGAGCAGGCGCTACTGCGTCAGGTTCTGCTCCGCGACAGGGGTGAGATTGGACGCAGCCTCGACTTGGTCGACCCGGTCCTGCCCCATAAGGACCAACGCGCCCGCCAGGATTGCCCCAGCCAGCCAAAGCCCGCCTGCAAGTGCAAAGAAACCGCCGATGAATTCTGTTCCGGTATAGTTGGATTGCTGCATGGGACGCTCCTTTTTCCTTCTAACGAGCGCCTGCGCATGCGGGTTGCCATCGCTGGTCGGTATTCGTCCTAACCGAGCTTGGCGCCATGATTAATCCCCTCTTAAGGCACTCGCTTCATCTTGCTCCCAAAACGGCACACGAATCGATGCCGAGCAAGAAGACTGGAGTTTGGATGACGCGTGTCCTCGTAGTCGACGATGATCCGGTGCAACTGCGCCTCACTGCCGAGGTGGCCAACCATGCCGGCTTCAGGCCGATCACCGCGACCGGCGGCGAACAAGCCCTCGCGATCCTGCGCGATGACCGCAATATCGGCGCCATGATCCTCGACCTCGTCATGCCCGACGTCGACGGCATGGGCGTGCTCGACGCCATGCGCCGCGAAGGGCTGACCACGCCTGTCATCATCCAGACGTCCAACGCGTCGCTTGAGACCGTCGTCTCGGCCATGCGCAACGGCGCGGCCGATTATTTCGTCAAGCCAGTCGCGCCCGAGCGCCTGATCGTTTCCCTGCGCAACGTCATGAAGCTCGATGCACTCGAGGCCACGATCCGGGCCGAGCGGGCGCGCCGCACCGGCACCTTCACGAGCGCCGACATGGTCGCCAGGGCACCCGCCATGGCGCGCGTGCTCTCGCTTTGCAGCAAGGCCGCTCGCACGCCCATTCCAGTGCTGATCGAGGGCGAGACCGGCGTCGGCAAGGAACTGGTTGCCCGCATCATTCAGGGGACCAGCGATCGCGCCGGCAAGCCGTTCATCACCGTCAACTGCGGCGCCATTCCGCCCAATCTCGTGGAATCGGTGCTGTTCGGCCACAAAAAGGGTGCCTTTACTGGCGCCGTGGCCGACCAGGCCGGCAAATTTGCCGAGGCGCATAACGGTACGCTCTTCCTCGACGAGGTCGGGGAGTTGCCCCACGAGATGCAGGTCAAGCTGCTCCGTGCCATTCAGGAGGGCGAGATCGAGCCGATTGGTGCGGCCCGCCCCGAACGCGTCAATGTGCGGCTGATCTCGGCGACCAACCGGCGCCTGCTCAACCTGGCGAAATCCGGCGAGTTCCGCGAGGACCTCTATTATCGTCTCAACGTCTTTCCCATCTATGTCCCGCCCCTGCGCGAGCGCATGGAAGATATGCCCGCCCTCGTCTCGCTCTTTGTCGCCCGCTTCGCTGCAGAGGCCGGCAAGCGCGTGCTCGGGGCATCGCCGGCTGCCCTCAATCTGCTTATGGCCTACGATTGGCCAGGCAACATCCGGCAGCTACAGAATGTCGTCTATCGCGCTGTCGTTCTGGCCGATGGCGCCTTCCTCGAACCGATGGACTTCCCCCAGATCGTCGCGCAAGCCAATGGCCGGGAAGTGGCGCGGCTCGCTGTCGAGACCGCCATCCAACCAGCCGCGCCAATGCACATTGACATGGCCCCGGCTCGCCCCCGCCAGTTCGAAGACGTCGTGCCCGCGCAGGACCGCTTCCTTGATGCCAATGGCGACATCGCGGCTCTCGCCGAAATCGAGCGCGCGGCGATCGTCTTTGCGATCGAACATCATGGCGGCCGCATGTCCAGGGTGGCACGAGCCCTCAAGATCGGCCGCTCCACGCTCTATCGCAAACTGCATGAATATGGTTTGGCTCAGGACCTGATTCACGACGCTGCAGCCTGAGCTACGCCATGCGCATTCCCGTCTTCGACGGCCACAACGACGCCCTGCTCCGCCTCGCCAGCCTTCCAGCCGGCGTGGACCCGGTCCGCAGCTTCATCGACGGCTATGAACCAAGCCACATCGATTTACCCAAGGCCACTGCCGGTGACCTCGCCGGCGGGCTCTTCGCGGTGTTCTGCCCGTCTCCCAAGCGCACCCCCGCGGCCGCCACCAGCCTCACCGGTTTTGCCACGGACACGCTTGGCATGGATGAAGCGCGGGCGCTGGCCACTCAACAGGTCAGCATCCTCCTGCGTCTCGAGGAGGCTGGCGCGCTGATTGTCTGCCGCAGCACGAGCGAAATCCGCCAGGCCATGGCGGCGGGCAAGCTTGCGGCCGTCCTTCACATGGAAGGCGTGGAAGCGATCGACGCCGAGCTAGCCTTTCTCGACGTGCTCTATGCGGCTGGCCTGCGGTCGCTGGGGCCGGTGTGGAGCCGCAGTAATATCTTTGGCTATGGCGTGCCCTTCGGCTTTCCTGGAACGCCCGATACCGGACCTGGGCTGACCGAAGCAGGCAAGCGGCTCGTGGCGGCGTGCAACCACAAGCGCATCCTCATCGATCTCTCGCATATCAACGAAAAGGGCTTCTGGGACATCGCAGAGCTCTCGACGTCTCCCCTCGTTGCCACCCACTCCAACGTCCACGCCCTCTGCCCCTCGCCCCGCAATCTGACTGCCGATCAGCTGCGCGTCATCCGCAAGAGCAAAGGCATGGTCGGCCTCAACTTTGCGACGGGCTTTCTGCGTCCCGACGGCCAAATGCGGGCCGATACCGAGATCGAGCACATGGTGCGACACCTCGATGCGCTGCTTGAAGCGCTGGGCGAAGAGGGCGTGGGGCTGGGGTCGGACTTCGACGGCGCAAACGTGCCCAGCGCCATCGGCTCGGCGGCCGGCCTGCCGCGCCTCTTCGAGGCCCTTCGGCAGCACGGCTATGGCGAGGATCTCCTGGAGCGCATCGCCCACAAGAACTGGTTCGACCTGCTCGCGCGCACCATCGACTGATGATGCAGACCGGTCACACCGGCGTGTCACAAACTTGCGAGTTATTGCTCCTGTTAAGGTTTCAAGAGTATTGATCGACAGCACGGGTGGCTATGATTTTGGCCGCCAAAGCGTTGCCGTGCATGGAGTTCACATGAACAAAGTCCTGGTCTGCCTCCTCGCCACCCTAGCTGGCGCTGGCGCGGCTCTGCCCGCCGCCGCCCAGGATGTCGCTGCGCTTGACCAAGCCCCAGTGGTCATCGCTCCAGCCAAGTCGGACCTTGCCCAGACCATCAAGGACGGCCTGTCGGCAGCCTATGCGGGTGCCACCGAGGGCACCGCAGCGCATAGCGAAGCGCAGAAGCTCTACTTCTTCTATGGAGAACGGTATTTCGAGCCCATCTGGCTCGACCAGGGCACCGACGGCAAGGTCAGCTTTTCGGCAACCGCCGAGAAAATTCTGGCGCTGTTCAAGTCCGCCAACGCCGAGGGCCTGCGCCCTGCCGATTACCTGACACCCGATCTCGATCCGGCTGCTGCGGTGGGCAATCCTGCCGCCTTTGCCGAGCTGGAAACGGCATTCTCCCGCGCCACCATGCGCTATGCCCGGCACATCTATTCCGGCCGGCTCGACCCCCGTTCAGTCGACACCAATCTCGACCTCCCTCCCAAGCAGCTCGACGAGGCCAGCCTTCTAATCGAGCTTGCTTCCGCCAACGACCCGGTGGCGGTGATCGCCAAGCTGCAGCCGACGCATCCCGAATTCCTGGCGCTCAAGGCTGCCCTCGCCAGCTTCGGCGCGGGTGCCGAGCCAAAGGCGACGCTGATCGCCGGCGGCCCCACGCTCAAACCCGGCATGAGCGACCCCCGCGTCCCGGCCATTCGCCAGCGGCTTGAGCTACCGGCTGCGGGTGAGAGCACGCTCTACGACGACTCCCTGGCGCAGGCGATGATGACCTTCCAGGCCGAGGCCGAGCTCCATGTCGATGGCGTTCTAGGCCCGGCGACGCTCGCGGCGCTCAATGGCGGCCAGCCTGTCACGCGCGAGGAAATCATTGCCAACATGGAACGCTGGCGCTGGATGCCGCGCGACATGGGCGATTTCCACGTCCTGGTCAATATTCCCGAATTTCGCCTGTCCATTAACCGCGGCAACACCGAAGAATATACCACGCGCGTGGTGGTGGGTACGCCCGAGAACAGCACGCCGATCTTCTCTGACAGCATCCGCCATGTCGTGGTGAACCCCTATTGGAACGTGCCGAGCTCGATCACCAATGGTGAGATCGCTCCCCAGGTGCTCGCCAATCCTAGCTATCTCGACGCCAACAACTACGACCTCATCTATCAGGGCGATGTCGTGAGCCCGTGGCAGGTGAACTGGTATGCCGTTGGCGACAGCTTCCCCTTCAAGGTGCGCCAGCGGCCCGGCCCCGGCAATGCTCTGGGGCAGATCAAGTTCCTGTTCCCCAACAAGCACGATGTCTATCTGCACGACACGCCATCCAAGGCGCTGTTTGCGCGCGACGTCCGGGCCTTCAGCCATGGTTGCGTGCGCGTGGAGAACCCAATGGAGTTTGCCGACGCGCTCATGGCCAACGAGCCCAACATCAACCGCGCCTCGCTCGAGGCGATGTTTGGCCCTTCCGAGCGCTGGGTGAACCCAGAGCAGCGCATCCCTGTGCACCTGGCCTATTTTACCGTTCGGCCGCAGGACGATGGCTCGCTTAAGGGCTTTGGCGACATCTATGGGCACAATGCCAAGGTCATCGAGGCGCTTGGGCTTCGGGCCCCGCCGCTCGATCCTGCCATCGTAGCTGCGGTAGAGAGCGTGCAGCAGGCCCCTGCCCCCTGATCGGGAGACCTGTCCTTAAGGTCTCGTTTACAATTTCGCCTTGGTTCAGCCCGCTTTTGCCCTTAATAAATTTCCTGTGAGGAGCCCGGGAAAACCGTGGTGTGGTCTCGTTAGCGTTAATCAAATCGATCCACTTTTGCGCTAGCGTCTTGCAGAGACTGGCAATGAACCGGGCAGTGTACAGCGTGACGGGGACTTCTTTGTTGAAACGGAACCGTGTCGTGCGGCTTGTGCTCGCCGCCATTATGAGCCTCACCGTGATCCTACCGCACTTTGTGGTGCCCGCCAGCGCCGCGACCGAGCGGGCGCTGTACCTCTACTACACGCACACTAAGGAGACGGCGCGCATCGTCTTCAAGCGGAATGGCAATTACGTCCAATCCGGCCTCAACGAGCTTAACTATTTCCTGCGCGACTGGCGCCGCAACGAGCCGGCCAAGATGGATCCGCGGCTCTTCGATCTCGTCTGGGAGGTTTATCAGGAAGTCGGCGGCACTCAGCCCGTGCACATTGTTTCGGCCTACCGCTCGCCCAAGACCAATGAGATGCTGCGTCAAACCTCCTCCGGCGTCGCCGAGAATTCGCAGCACACCAAGGGCAACGCCATGGATTTCTTTATCCCCGGCGTTCCCTTGGCCAAGCTGCGCGCCGTTGCCATGCGCAAGCAGGTCGGTGGTGTCGGCTATTATCCGAGCTCGGGCAGCCCGTTCGTCCACCTCGACACCGGTTCGGTGCGCGCCTGGCCCCGCATGACCCGCGCCCAGCTCAAGGAAATCTTCCCCGACGGCCGGACCGTGCACCTCCCCACCGATGGCAAGCCGCTCTCCCAGGAAGGCTACCAGCTAGCCATGGCCGAGTGGAAACGCTGCCACTCGGTGCCCTGCAATGGCGGCAGCTCAGGGACGCAGGTGGCCAGTGCCGGCAGCGGGCGCACCTTGGTCGACATGTTCTTTGGTGGCAACAAGCAGTCCGCCGGCGTGAGCGCCCCAGCGGCACCCGCACTAGCCGTGCAGGCTGCCGCAGCGCCGGTTCAGGTCGCCTCCGTGCCCCAGGCCAGCACCAGCCCGCAAATGGCGCCGACGCCCTTTATGCGCCCCAGCGAGCTGGGCGGCGCTAACGTGCAGTTGGCTTCCGCCACCACGCCGGAGGCCATTCCGTTCTCGACCACGGGAAGCGCTCCGCTGGACGAGAGCGAGTTACTTACCGGCTCCATCCCGCCCATGCCTGTGCTCAAATCCGCCGCGCTCCAGCAGGCAACGGACGCCAGCGGATCGGCGAACGATGCGGTGACGGCCCTTGCCGCGCTGACCGCCCCCCCCATTCCCGAGCCTCGCATTCACATGACCGAACAGACGACGGTCACGGCCTATCTACCCACGCTGCCGCAGGACCCCGAGGCGCAAAAAGCCCTGGAGATGCTGATCAACAACAACAGCACTGCGGCCGCAGTGACTCCTCCGCCGCGGCCTACCGTTCGCCGCCCTGTTCTGCCGCCCATCGGATCGTCCGTTCAGACAGCTGCTTTGGGCCAGCCACCCGCCAATACGCTGGCAACACTGTTCGACGGCACCTTTGGCGCCGCTCAGCAGAGCAGCAACGCTGCCGTTGCCGACGCATTGGCCAAGCATGTCGCGCAGCAACCCGCGGCCAAGGCGCTCCGCAAGCCCGAGCTCGTGGCACCGGACCTGGAGCACGTTGCTGATGTCTTCATGGAACCGGCCGCGCTCGACTCCAGCCACTTCGCCATCATCTGGGATCACGACGAAGCGGACTTCGATCCTACGACCGAGCTGGGCCATATGGTTCCGGTGATGGGCGTCGGCGATGTCCCGCAGGGATTGCCGCACAACAAGTTCGCCGCAGCTAACTGAGATCATCAGGGCGGCCGCAATTGCGCCGCCTGGGCAACCTATCTCCTCGCCAGACCATTTGGGCGCAACGCGGTCCTTGTGTTGCCAAGCAAGATGCTGCGTCCTAAAGAACCCTGATGTGCCCCGTTTAGGCGAAGGATTGCCAGCTTGGCAGACAAGCTTCAGACACCGCTACTCGATACGGTCAACAGCCCCGCCGATCTGCGTGCCCTCCCCCGCGAAGATCTCCGCCAGCTCGCTGATGAACTGCGCGACGAAATGATCGACGCCGTTTCGGTGACGGGCGGGCATCTGGGGGCCGGCCTGGGCGTGGTGGAACTGACGGTGGCGCTTCATGCCGTCTTCGACACGCCGCATGACCGCATCATCTGGGATGTCGGGCATCAGGCCTATCCGCACAAGATCTTGACCGGCCGACGCGATCGCATTCGCACGCTTCGCCAAAAGCATGGGCTCTCCGGGTTTACGCGTCGCGCCGAGAGCGAATACGATCCCTTTGGCGCTGGGCATTCATCGACCTCGATTTCAGCTGGTCTGGGTATGGCGGTTGCCAGCAAGCTGACGGAAACCCCGCGCAATGTCGTGGCGGTGATCGGTGATGGCGCCATGTCCGCGGGCATGGCCTATGAGGCCATGAACAACGCCGGCGCAATGGACGCTCGGCTGGTCGTCATCCTCAACGACAACGACATGTCGATCGCCCCGCCGACAGGGGCAATGAGTGCCTATCTGGCGCGGCTCGTTTCGGGGCCAGTTTATCGTGGTGCCCGTGAAGCGGCCAAGAGCTTCGTCACCAAGCTGCCCAAGATGTTGCATGAGCCGGCGCGGCGCACCGAGGAATTCGCGCGGTCCTTCCTTACCGGCGGTACGCTATTCGAGGAGCTGGGCTTTTACTATGTCGGCCCGATCGACGGGCACAATCTCGATCACCTGCTGCCGGTGCTCGACAATGTCCGCGACAGCATCGATGGCCCGATCCTCATCCATGTGGTGACCAAGAAGGGCAAGGGCTATGCGCCCGCCGAGGACGCTGCTGACAAATATCACGGCGTCTCCAAGTTCAACGTCATCACTGGCGCTCAGGCCAAGGCGGTCTCCAATGCGCCGTCCTACACCTCGGTGTTTGCCGAGAGCTTGATCCAGGAAGCGGCGGACGATCTACGGATCGTCGCGATCAACGCGGCCATGCCCTCCGGTACCGGCCTCGACAAGTTCTCTGAAATCTATCCTACTCGCACGTTCGACGTCGGCATTGCCGAACAGCATGCGGTAACCTTCGCTGCCGGTCTCGCGAGCGAAGGCATGCGGCCCTTCTGTGCCATCTACTCAACTTTCCTGCAACGCGCCTATGACCAGGTGGTGCATGACGTTGCCATCCAAAGCCTGCCGGTCCGTTTTGCCATAGATCGCGCCGGCTTCGTTGGTGCCGACGGCCCGACCCATGCGGGCAATTATGACGCTGCCTATCTCGGCGCCATTCCGGGCCTTGTGCAAATGGCGGCGGCCGATGAAGCGGAATTGCGGCACATGGTGGCCACCGCCGCCGCCTACGACGACGGCCCTATCGCTTTTCGTTACCCGCGGGGCGAAGGCATGGGCGTCGACATGCCGGCTCGTGGCGAAAAGCTCGTCATCGGCAAGGGCCGTATTGTCCGCCAGGGTAGCACAATCGCCATCCTCTCCTATGGCACACGCCTGAGCGAAGTGCTGGCAGCCGCTGACAAGCTTGCAGCGCTTGGCCTCAATCCCACGATCGCCGACGCGCGCTTCCTCAAGCCGCTGGATGAAGAACTCATCGCCAAGCTGGCATCCAGCCATGATGTCCTCCTCAGCACCGAGGAAGGATCGATCGGGGGCTTCGGCAGCCATGTCGCGACTTTCCTCGCCAGCAATGGCCTGCTCGATGGCAAGCTGCGCTTCCGCCCGCTGATGATCCCCGACCGCTTCGACGAGCATGCTTCGCAGTCTGACATGTATGCCGCAGCCGGGCTCGACCGGTCTGGCATCGTCTCGACCGCCTTGACGACGCTGGGCTATGACGAAGCCGCCAAAGCCGCGGCCCTCGCCCAGATAAGCTAACGGCCCGCCGGGAAACCGGCGAGCCGCAAAAAACGCGTTGAGAGTCGTTCAGGAACTCAGCGCTCCGGCGGCGCCTCGACCATACCCAGCGCACTCATATAGAGCTCCAGCAAGGCTTCCTGCTCCATGCGCTCATTGGCATCCTGCTTGCGGATGGTCACGATCTTGCGGAGGATCTTGGTGTCGAAACCATTGCCCTTGGCTTCGGCATAGATCTCCTTGATGTCGGCGGCGATGGCCGCTTTTTCTTCTTCCATGCGCTCAATGCGCTCTATGAAGGCCCGGAGCTGGTCCTGGGCAACGCTGTCTTCGACGGCCATGGCCACTTTCCTGTTGTTTCGAGGCCCGGTTCAACCCTAGTGCGCTGCCCCGTTCAACCCCTTTATCGGCCAATCCACACCCCGCGCGCCTTGCTCCCCGCAATTCGGTCAAAAGGTCGGGCTAGCCATTGACCAAAGCGTCACCTTGGGCTCAAAGAAGGCACTCACTTCTCAATGAATTCCGGCACTGTCTTGCACAAACTTCGCCTCGGCACGATCCTGATCGGCGCGACCCTGGCCACGGTGGGGTTTGCCACCCTGCCGGCCAAAGCCGATCTCCGGGTCTGCAACGAGACGGCCAATCTGATTTCCGTGGCCCTCGGCTACCGCGCTGAACGGGGCTGGATGAGCGAAGGCTGGTGGCAGGCCCCTCCCGGCGACTGCCGCGTACTGTACCAAGGCGACCTGGAGCGGCGCTTCTATTACATCTATGCGGTCGACGATATCGCAGGTGGCGCCTGGGACGGTTCGGTATTCATGTGCACACGTGACGAGACTTTCACAATCTTCGGGGTTGAGGATTGCCTCGCTCGTGGCTATGAGCGCACTGGCTTCTTTGAAATCGATACACAGAACCGGACTGACTGGACGCTGCAACTGACCGAGAACAATGGTGGACCTGCAGTGGTCGATCCGGAAGCTGCCGAGGACTTGGAAGACCCAGCATTTCTTGTCGACCCAGACGACGTGACCCTAGACGCGCCGACGGACGACAATTCACAGACCGAAGAAACGGACACGCAATGAGACGGATGAGACGCGCAAAGATCGTCGCCACGCTCGGGCCTGCCAGCCACGAGGAGAAGATGATCGAGGAATTGGCCAAGGCCGGCGCTGATGTGTTCCGCATCAACATGAGCCACGCCAGCCACGACGTGCTGCGCCAGACCGTCGAGCGCATCCGCAATGTCGAAAAGCGGCTCAACCATCCTCTCGGCATTCTCGTCGACCTGCAGGGTCCCAAGCTGCGGGTGTGGAAATTTGCTGAAGGCGCCGTCAATCTTGTCGCCGGGCAGAAGTTCACGCTCGACAGCAACAAGGACGACAACGGCAATTCCGAACGCGTCTACTTGCCTCACCCCGAGATCATTGAAAGCGTGTCCGTCGGTGATCGCCTGCTGCTCGATGATGGCAAGCTGCAGCTCCGGGCCACCAAGGTGGGCAATGGCGTGATCGAGACCGAAGTGGTCTATGGCGGCAAGCTATCCGACAAGAAGGGTGTGAGCCTTCCCGACACGCTGCTGCCGACCGGCGCGCTGACCGAGAAGGATCATGCGGACCTGCTCGAAGGCCTCAAATGCGAGGCCGACTGGATCGCGCTTTCCTTCGTGCAGCGTCCCGAAGACATTATCGACGTGCGCAAAATCGTGCAGGGTCGTGCGGGCGTTATGGCCAAGATCGAAAAGCCCCAGGCGATCGATCGGCTAGAAGAAATCATCAAGCTGTGCGACGCCATCATGGTTGCACGTGGCGACCTCGGTGTTGAACTGCCGCTCGAGACCGTACCTGGCCTGCAGAAGCGCATGATCCGCATGGCGCGCCGCTATGGCAAGCCGGTGGTGGTCGCCACCCAGATGCTCGAATCCATGATCACCGCGCCGGTCCCCACCCGCGCCGAGGTATCGGACGTTTCCATCGCGGTCTTTGAAGGCGCGGACGCGATCATGCTGTCGGCCGAATCTGCATCCGGTCAGTATCCGGTAGAAGCGGTCTCCACCATGAACAAGGTGGCCATTGCCGTGGAAGGCGATGCGAATTATCGCGGCATCATCCGCGCCGCGCAGACCGAGCCGGAAGCGACCGCTGCCGACGCAATCTCGGCGGCTACCCGCCAGGTTGCCGAGACGCTCGATCTTGCCGCCATCGTCACCTACACGGCCTCTGGGTCGACTGGCATCCGTGCCGCCCGTGAACGGCCGAGCAAGCCCATCATCGTGCTCTCGCCCAATCAGCGCACCATCCGCCGCATGTCCGTGGTTTGGGGCGTGCACTGCGTCCAGACCGAGGACGCTGTGAGCCTTGAAGACATGGTCGACCGCGCCTGTGTTATCGCCTACCAGGAGGGCTTTGCCCGCCCCGGCGACCGCATTGCGATCACCGCCGGCATCCCGCTGGGAACGCCCGGCGCCACCAACATGCTGCGGATCGCCTTTGTTCGCCAGGATGGCGCTGGCTCGAGCTAATTGCTGGTTGGCAGCACCAATCTTGGAAGGCCCGCCTCGAGCGGGCCTTTTCGTTTCTGGCTAGGTCTCGAGAAGGCTTTTCAGCGTCCAGAAGTCAGTAGTGATCCATTCGATGCTGGAGGCGAACTGCTCGTCGCTCATGCCATCGCGCTGGAAGAAGACGAAGATCAATTCCGTCGCTTCCTGGTTCGGCATGACGCGCATCGGCGTAAAGAGCGGTTCCTCGCCTGAGCGAAATATGGCGTGGTCCAGAACGCCGTAGGGGTTAACAGGCGTGAAGCGGAAATGGCGGAAGCCAAACGTCGTTTCACCTCCCCAATCGCCATTGGGCAGCTGCGCAAAACCCTCTGCCTCCGCCACAGACCATTTCGGGTAGTTCCGTGGGTCGGCCAGAAAACGGTAGACGCCTTCGTAGTCTCGCTGGATCGAGATGCTGAGCGTATGTGAGCGCCGCATGCCCCGGCTCCTAACCGCACGAATACCCAAAAACAGTAAAGCCCGCTTTCGCGGGCTTTACAAACTCTATGGCAGCTCTCTCTTAGCCCTGACGGGCCTTGAAGCGCTTGTCCACCTTGTTGATGATGTATACCCGGCCGCGGCGGCGGACGAGCTTGTTCGCGCGGTGGCGAGTCATCAACGCCTTCAGCGAGTTGCGGATCTTCATCGGTCGATTCCTCGGTCAAACAAAAGGGGCGCCTAGGCGCCCGGAACTTGAGGCGTGTCTTAGAGAAAGAGCCCTGCTCTGTCAACGCGCAGCAGACAAGGAAATGGAGCCCATGCCACACTTTCGCGCGTTCTGCACAACCGGGCAGATTAACCGCTCATAGGCGAAAGCCAGCTAAGATGGAGTGAGCAAGAACAGGGGACCGCAGGCCATGGGGATGGAGCAGATTACCAAGCGCGGCGTGCTTGTCGCCGATCCCTCCGCCCACATGGCAGCCCTCATCGGTGTCATGTTGCGCACGATTGGCCGCAAGGACATTCGCGAAGCCTATGACGCGGACCGGACCATGATCGAGCTGCAGCGGCGTCCCTTTGATCTCCTCATCATCGACATGGATTTGCCGAGGCTTGATGGCGTGGCATTTACCCGCAGGCTGCGGTCGGCTACGGACTGCCGGAACCGCCACATCCCCATCATCATGATGAGTTCGACGCCAGAGGCCAAGCGGATCGCAGACGCCCGCGACGCGGGCGTCACCGAGTTCCTGCGCAAGCCCTTTGCCGCCAGCCACCTCCAGACGCGTCTTGATGCGATTGCGGCGCACCCTCGCTGCTTCATCGACAATGAGGACTTCAAGGGACCTGACCGGCGCCGCCGAGTGGTGGCCCAAAGCGCCGCTGAGCGCCGCAGTGTCCGCTTGGTACAGCCAAGCTAGAGCACTCACCCGTACCGGCGCAAAAAACCTTGGAGAAACTTCGGTTTGCCGCGCAACATTTCGCGGGGGCTCGCGCTTATTTCCTCGAAAGAGGAGCACTAATATGTCCGAGATCAGACCCGTAAGTCCCGATCCTGCCATCCAGCCGCCGCCGCTGAGCGGAGGGCAAATGGATTATCCGGCGCACATTCAGACCTACAATGGTTTCATGAACCTGCTGAAGTGGTTCAGCATCCACATGGCGTTGCTGCTGGTGGGGCTCTACTTCATGATTATTGCGAACGGCCCCTGGACTGGGGGCTTCTTTATCCTTGTGGCCATCGCGGCACTCGTCTTCGGGTTGATGCGCAACCCCAATTTGAACCAGGATGTGCAGAGCGCCGCCACGGGTGGTCCACCCTCAGAATAGGCGACTTAAAGCGGTGGGCGCCTAAGCGCCCAACACAGCCGCTTGTGGGACCTCAATCTCGCGCCAGCGGTGGCATGCCACCAACCGACCGCCTTCGATGGTCTCAAGCGGCGGACGTTTTTCGGCGCAGTAGGGCTTGGCAAAGCGACACCGTGTGCGGAAGGGACAGCCTGAGGGTGGATTGATCGGCGAGGGAATCTCACCCTGCAGCGCATCGATATTGCGCTGCCGGGCGAGCTTAGGATCGGGTATCGGTACGGCCGTCAGCAGTGCCCGCGTATAGGGATGCTTGGGGTCGCTATAGATCTCGTCGCCCGTGGCCAACTCAACGATGCGGCCAAGGTAGAGCACCAGGATACGATCGGACACATGCCGCACGACCGATAGATTGTGCGAGATAAAGATCAGCGTCAGCCCGAACTCATCCTTTAGCTCTGCGAGCAGGTTGAGGATCTGCGCCTGGATCGAAACGTCCAGCGCCGAGACCGGCTCGTCACAGACGATGAGCTTGGGTTCGGTGATGAGCGCCCGGGCAATACCGATGCGCTGCGCTTGCCCGCCCGAGAACTCGTGCGGATAGCGGTTGATCATCTCGGGGAGAAGTCCAACCGATTCCATGATCTTGAGGACGCGGGCGCGGCGTTGTTCGGGTTTCATTTCCGGCCGCAGCGTGCGGAGCGGGTCCGCGATGATCTCGCCCACGGTCATGCGCGGGTTGAGCGAGGCCAGCGGGTCCTGGAAGATAATCTGGAGGTCCTGCCGCCGCCGACGCATTTCCTCAGCTGGCAGCTTGGTGAGATCCTGCCCCAGCCAGAGCACCTGGCCCTCATCGGGGGCGATCAACTGCAGAATGCAGCGCCCCAGAGTCGATTTTCCGCAGCCGCTTTCCCCCACAATGCCGAGCGTCTCACCCTTGCGGATGGAGAAGTTGATGTCGGTCAGGGCTGTCAGCGTCAGTGGACGGCTGAAGAGACCCGAGGAGATCGAGAACGTCTTTTTGAGATCCTTGATCTCAAGCAGGTTGACGGCGGGCTGGTTCATCAAGCCACCTTCCCATATTCCATGGGCCCTTCATAGAAACACGCCTTCTGCCGGCCATTGCCGGTGTCCATCAGCGGAGGGCGCTCTTCGAGGCACCGGTCAAAGCAGAAGGCGCAGCGCGGATTAAACGAACAGCCCTTGGGCAGGTTCTCAAGGCTCGGCGGCAGCCCTTGGATCGGATCGAGCCGCACTGCGCGCTTGGCGATATGGGGCGTCGAATGGAGGAGGCCCAGCGTATAGGGGTGGCGCGGATCGTAAAAGAGATCGTCGACACTCCCCTTTTCCACGGCGCGTCCGCCATACATGACCATCATCTTGTCGGCGACCCCGGCGACCACGCCCAGATCGTGAGTGATGAGCACGAGCGCGGTGCCGAAATCCTCGGTCAGCGACTTGAAGAGGTCGAGCATCTGCGCCTGCACCGTCACATCGAGCGCCGTTGTGGGCTCGTCGGCGATCAGGATTTTGGGCTGGCAGAGGAGCGCCATGGCGATCATCACGCGCTGGCGCATACCGCCGCTCATTTCGTGCGGGAAGGCATTAGCACGCTTGGCGGGCTCGGGAATGCCTACGCGCTCCAGCATCTCGACAGAGGTGCGAAAGGCCTTGTCACGATCGAAAGCCCGGTGCTTGACCAAGACCTCGGCCAATTGGGTCTTCACCTTGAGGCTTGGATTGAGCGAGGTCATCGGATCCTGGAAGATCATCGCGATGTCCTTGCCTCGAACCTTGTCGAGGCGATTGGTATCGAGCCCCACAAGGTTGAGGTCTCCCAGCATGGCGCGCCCCGAAGCGCGACCGTTCTTGGCGAGCAAGCCCATGATGGCGAGAAAGGCTTGGCTTTTGCCCGAACCGCTCTCGCCCACCACGGCGAGGGTCTCGCCGGGAGACAGGCTGAAGTTCATTTCACGGACAGCCTGCACTTCGCTGTCGTGGAGCGCGAAGGTGACCGACATATCCTCGACGGATAGAACAGTATTCATGTGGCTAACGGTCCTTGGGGTCGAGCGCGTCACGCAGCCCATCCCCGATATAGGTGAGGCACAGCAAGAGAGTCACCAGCACGCCGGCTGGTGCGAGTAACATCCAGGGGAGCACCTCGGCGACGGGCGCACCAAACGAGATCAGCGTTCCCAGTGAGGTCTGCGGTTCCTGAACACCCAGGCCCAAATAGGAGAGGAAGCTCTCGGCAATAATGATCTCCGGGATGGTAAGCGTGGCATAGATCACCACTGGCCCGGTCAAGTTCGGCACGATGTGCCGCGTGATGATGGTCCAAGGCTTGGCGCCACCGGCTCGTGCCGCCTCTACGAATTCCTTCTCTTTGAGAGAAAGGGTCTGCCCGCGTACGATACGTGCCATGGTCAGCCACTCGATCGCACCAATGCCCACAAAGAGCAGCACCGGATTCCGGCCGAACATCACCACCAGAATGATGACGAAGAGAATGTAGGGCAGAGCATACATGATGTCGACGATGCGCATCATGATGGCATCGACCCTGCCACCGAGATAGCCAGCGACAGCGCCATAGATGATGCCGATGACGACGGACACCACAGTGGCGACGCCGGCAACTATCAGGCTCATCTGCGTGCCCTGCAGCACACGCGCCAGCATGTCTCGGCCGTTCTGATCGGTGCCGAAGAAGTGGCCCTTCTCGAAGTCGGGGGGCTTGCGGATAGCGGTCCAGTCGACCTCCGAATAGCTCCATGGCACGAAATAGGGGCCGATAAAGGCCGCCAGGACAATGAAGATGACAATTGCAATCGATGCGACCGCAGCCTTGTTGCGCGAGAGGCGGCGCAAGGCGTCCTGCGTCAGCGAACGGCCTTTGGGAGCATCAAGCGTCTCGAGCTTTCGAGCGTAGGTGGTGAGGACTTCGTCCTTGCCTGTGATCCCAGCCATCAGCGGTACCTCACCTTGGGGTCGAGCCAGGCGTAGACGAGGTCGACAATCAGATTAAGCGCGAGGATGATGAACATGTAGAGGATGGTCGTTCCCAGTACGATGCCGTAGTCGCGGTTGAGCGCCGCAGTCACAAAGTACTTGCCGATGCCGGGCAGGCCGAAAACCTGCTCGACTGCAAGCGAGCCTGTCAGAAGATAAGAGAGACCCGGCCCGAGATAGCTCACGACCGGAAGCAGGGCCGGCTTGATGGCATGCCGCGCCATGACGAGGCGCTGGCCAAGGCCCTTGGAGCGGGCGGTACGAACATAATTGGTACCCAATACCTCGATCATGGACCCACGCATGAGCCGAGAGATGCGGGCGGCATGCGGCCAGGCGAGAACGGTCACCGGCAGCACCAGATGCAGCCACGAGCCATTGACCCAGCCACCGGCGGGCAACCAGCCGAGATAAACGCCGAACCACAATTGCAGCAGGGCCGCCATGAGGAAGTTCGGGATAACCACGCCGATCATCACCGTCAGCACCAGCATATAATCTGGCCACTTGTTCTGGTTCACGGCAGCGATCATGCCCGCCAGTACGCCGATAAGGGTGGCGATCACGAAGGCGGTCATCGCCATAGTGAGGGTGAAGGGAAAACCAATCGCAATCAGCTGACTTACGTTGAAGCCATCAATCACCATGGAGGGGCCGAGGTCGCCCTGCAACAGGCGCCCAAGATAGATGAAATACTGCACAACCAGCGGCTGATCGAGATTGTAATGGGCGCGCAGATTGGCGAGCACCGTGGGTGGCAAGGCGCGTTCGCCATCGAAGGGACCACCAGGGGCCAGGCGCAGCACAAAAAAGCAAACCGTAACGGCTATCAGTGCAATCGGGATCGCCGAAAGCACGCGCCGCGCAGCATAACCGAGCATGACTGTAGACCTTTTACGTCCGGTGCACTGCGTCCACTGCGCAAGCCGGGAAAGCCGATCGCGGGGACATCGCCCCCGCGATCTTGATCATGGTTTGACGCTTACTCTTCCGTCTTGGAGAGCCAGCGCGTCCGGTGGATGTCCTTGGCGTTGTCTTCGAAGCCCGAGATGCTGGGCGACACAACGTTCTTGGAGACGTACCAGTAGATCGGGATAGCAGCGAACTCGTCCATGGCGATCTCTTCAGCCTGGGCCAGCAACTCGGCGCGAGCGTCGAGATCCTGCTCGGTGGCAGCCTGAGCCATCAACGAGTCGAACTCTTCGTTGGAGTAACGACCGTAGTTGTTGCCCCAGTTCATCTCGCCGCCCTGATCGACGCCGGTCTTGAGCAGATCGAGCGTGTTGGACGGATCGTTGTAGTCGAGCAGCCAACCGGCACGGCCGAGCTGGAAGTCACCGGCACGCAGTGCATCGTAGTGGACGGCCACTTCGGCGTTGAACAGCTCGACATTGACGCCCAGCGGCTCCCACATGGCGGCGAGCGCCACAGCGATACGCTGGTGGTTGTCGTTGGTGTTGTAGCGAAGCTGTACGGTAAGCGGATTGTCCGGACCGTAACCAGCCTCGGTCAGCAGTTCCTGGGCGCGAGCTACACGCTCTTCATAGGGCATTTCTGCCCATTCTGGCATGTAAGCGTCCTCAACGTAATTGCCGGTGCCCGGCGGGACCCAGCCATAGGCCGGCAGTTCGCCGGTGCCCAGGATATCAGGACCGATCACATCGCGCAGGATCGAGATTGAGAGAGCCTCCCGAACCCGAACGTCGTCGAACGGCGGCTGCTCCTGGTTCATCACATAGTAGTAGATGCCCAGGAACGGATCGACCTGCGCCTGGCCGGGCAGGTTTTCCTGCATCCAAGCGTACTGGTCGGACGGGAAGTCGGTGAGGATATCGAACTCGCCAGCACGATAGCGATTGAGAGCGGCCGCCTGATCTTCAAGGACGTGGTAGTAGACCTCGTCGATCTGCACGTTCTCGGCGTCGTAGTACTCTTCGTTCTTTTCCGAGCGCACATAGGAGCCCGGGATCCATTCTACGATCTCGTAGGGACCGTTGCCGGCGATGTTCTCGACGGATGTCCATTGGTCGCCATGCTCTTCAACCAAGTGCTTGGGCACGGGGAAGGCAGTGTAGTGGGTCAGTGCTTCGATGAAGAACGGGGTCGGCTGCTCGAGAGTAATCTCGAGAGTCTTGTCGTCGATCGCCTTGACGCCGAGCTGGCTGAAGTCGGTGATCTCGCCCGAGTTGATCGCCTCGGCGTTCTTGATCGGGTACTGGAGGTACGCGTATTCCGAAGCGGTCGCCGGATCCATCAGGCGCTGGAAGGCGAACTCGAAGTCTTCTGCCGTGACGGGCTCGCCGTCGGTCCAGAAGATATCGTCACGCAGCTTGAAGGTGTAGGTCAAACCGTCTTCCGACACTTCCCAGCTCTCGGCCTGGCCTGGAATAGGCTCGGCGGCGGCGTTGTCGGTGACGAGGCCTTCGATGTAGTCGCCAACCACACGGTTTTCCCAATCGCCGGAAACCTTGTGCGGGTCGAGCGAGCCGGGGTCGCCGCCATTGTGCAGCTGCAGTGTCACGGCCGAGGCAGCGGTGCTCATCAAGAGCGAAAGCGTGCCGGCAGTAGCAACCGCTTTGAAGGTTTGCGTGAGTTTCATGCTCGTCCCATCTCCTTGTGGAAATTCCTGAAGCGTTTTGTCTCGCCTGCCTTTGTGAGCAGGTCGTCTCCTCTCAGGACGTTCAGCTACGCTAAACGCCAAGATTGCTGGACGGTATTACGGCTTTCCGTCTACTGACAAGCAAAAGATTGACCTAAACGTAAAGCCAGCCACGCTTGTTAACACGCCATATACCATTGAGGCGCGCCAATGGTTTGCGTGCAGTTCACATCTTGGAGAAAGGCTTGCCGCTAGCCGAGCACGCCCGCTTGTTGCACAAGGTAAATGGCGACCGCGATCGCCACGAGTGCGACAAACCAGATCCAGCCGGGCAGTTCTGGCCGCTGCTTGGGCGGCTTTGGATCAGGTTTCTTCTCTATCCGGCGGAACTGGACAACGTTGTCGCTCATGCGGCACTTTCAACCAGGGCAGCGACACCCATGCCGCCTGCCGTACAGACGCTCAGCAAAGCGCGTTTGCCTGGCTCAGTCGAGAGCAGTTTGGCCGTAAGTCCCAAAATTCGTGCGCCCGTTGCCGCGAAGGGGTGGCCATAGGCAAGGCTTGAGCCCTTGACGTTGATCTGCTCGGGATCCACTTCCCCTAGCACCTCATCACGCCCGAGCACGTCCTTGCAGTAGGTGGGATCGTTCCACGCCCGCAGGGTGCACAACACCTGCGCCGCGAAAGCTTCGTGCAGTTCGAAATAATCGATGTCGGCGAAGCTCAACTTCTGGCGCGCCAGCATTTCCGACACGGCGATGGTGGGGGCCATCAACAAGCCCTCGCCACCCGCAAAGTCATTGCCTGCCACGCGGCCCGTCGTGAGATAGGCCAAGATCGGCAGCCCGCGTTCACGCGCCCACTCCTCACTGGCCAGAAGCACGGCCGAGGCTCCGTCGGTCAAGGGCGTTGAGTTACCAGCGGTCAGGGTGCCCTGCCCTGAACTCTTGTCGAAGGCGGGCTTGAGCGAGGACATCTTGTCGAGGTTGGCGTCGGGCCGCACATTGTTGTCACGTGCCAACCCCGCAAAGGGGATCACCAGATCGTCGTGGAAGCCTTCGTCATAGGCCTTGGCTGCCTTGCGGTGGCTGCTGACCGCCCATTCATCCTGGGCTCGCCGTGACAAGCCCCATTCCCGCGCCATGAGTTCTGCATGCTGGCCCATAGAAAGGCCTGTGCGCGGCTCCGCAGTCGAGGGCGCCACCGGCGAGAGTTCTCCGAAACTGAACCCCTTGAAGGTAGCCAGCTTCTCGCCGAACGTTTTGGTCCGCGACAGGTCGATCATCCGGCGCTGAAACTTGTTGCCGAACACAACGGGGCTATCGCTCACGCTATCGGCGCCGCCGGCGATGCCGCTGTCGATCTCGCCCGAAGCGATCTTGGCGCCCAGATTAAGCGCCGCCTGCAAGCTCGACCCGCAGGCGATCTGCATATTGGTGCCGGGTGTGCGTGGCGAAAAACCTGCATCGATGATCGCTTCGCGTGCCAGGTTGAAGTCGCGCGAATGGGCGATTACCGCCCCCGCCATGACCTCATCAACCTTCTCGCCCTTCAGGCTGTACTTATCGGCAATGCCCCGGAATGCCGTCGCCAGCATGGAGAGATTGGTTTCGTCCTGATAGGCCGTGTGGCCGCGCGCGAAGGGGATGCGCGCCGAACCAACGATCGCGACTTTACGAAGTTCAGCCATGGATCAGGCCCTCCCGTCTTTTCTTGCTTTGAGCGGACCACCGAGGAAGGGCGCGAAGCCCGTCCCCAGGATCACCCCGATGTCGGCGTGGTCGTCACTGGCGACGACGCCTTCCTTGACCACCACTTCGGTCGTATCCACCAGCGGCTTGACCAGTTCGCGGCCAAGCGCGGCCAGATCGTCGTGGGCGGGCACGTCGCCCTTTTGCGCCTTGCCATCTTCCCATTTATAGAAGCCTTGCCCGGTCTTGCGGCCGAGCTTGCCGTCCTTCACCAGGCCATCGAATTTGGAGCCCTCCGGCACCGCGTGCCCCAATTCAGTCGCCACTGACTTGCCGACGTCGAGCCCGACTGTGTCCATGAGTTCGATCGGCCCCATGGGCATGCCGAAGGCAACAGCGGCAGCGTCGAGCAGTTCCTTGCTTTCGCCGCGCTCTACGCGCTCGACGGCACCAAGCATGTAGGGCATCAGCACGCGGTTGACGAGGAAACCGGGGGCCGACTTCACCACCACCGGAGACTTGCCGATAGCTAGCGCAAAGGCGGCGCCCTTGCCGATTTCTTCGTCGGTGTTGAACTTGGAGCGGATGACCTCCACCAGCGGCAGCTGCGGCACCGGATTGAAGAAATGCAGACCGATTAAGCGGGCTGGGTCCTTGAGCCCTTCCGCGATCCGTTCGAGCTCAATGGAGGAGGTGTTGGTGGCCAGGATCGCGCCCGGCTTGAGCCTTTCCTCCACACCCTGGAAGATCGACTGCTTGATATCGAGCCGCTCCACCACCGCCTCGATAATCACGTCGGCCCGGGCGACGCCCTTGCCGGTCGGATCGGCTTCCAGGCGCATCACGGCCGCATCGACCTCGTGCTTCTTTTTGAGGCGCTTCTTGAACAGCTTCTTGCCGCGCTCCAGCGCAGGCTTGATGCGGTCCATATCGAGGTCCTGCAGCGTCACGCTCATGCCGCGCAAGGCACACCAGGCGGCGATGTCGCCCCCCATCACACCGGCGCCGATGACATGGACACGCGCGAAGCGGGCGCCCTTGATGCCCTGCTTCTTGAGGCCTTCGGAAAGGAAGAATACCCGGCGCAGATTGGTCGCGGTATCGCTGCCCATCAGCGGCACGAATGCGTCGATCTCGTGCCGGATCATGGCCTGCCAATCGTCGCCATGGGCTTCGAACAGGTCGATCAGCGCGTAGGGTGCCGGATAGTGCTCCGGCCGTGCCTTCTTGCGCACCTGATCGCGCATCTTGGTGACGACATAGCCACGCGCGGGCCCCATCGCCATCACGCGCTTGGCGAAGGGCGCCGGCGAGGACTTGCGCTTCTGCAGCACGGCCTTGCGGCCTTCCCAGCGCAGCATGTCACGGTGGCGCACAAGCTTGTCAACGAGATTGAGGCCGCGCGCGGCGCCCGCCCGCAGCATCTTTCCGGTCAGCATGATCTGCATGGCGTCAACGGGGCCAGCCTGGCGAATGGAGCGCCCGGTGCCGCCAAAACCCGGGAAGATGCCGAGATTGACCTCGGGGAAGCCGATGCGCGTCTTATCGTCGGAAACGGCAATTCGATAGTGGCACGCCAAAGCCAGTTCGAGCCCGCCGCCCAGGCAGAAGCCGTGAATGCCCGCCACGACAGGGATCTTCAACGCTTCGATGCGGGCGAAGAGCGCGTGCGTGCGCCGCAAAGCCTCGGGCAGGACCGAAAAATCGCTCATGGCGTCAAATTCGCTGATGTCCGCGCCGGCGATAAAGCCGCTATCCTTGCCGGACAGGAGCACCACACCCACCAGCTCGCCCGACTTGGCCATCTCCTCAAAGCTCGAAACCAGGGTTTCCAGCTCCATGATAGCTTCGCGGCTAAGCGTGTTGACCGGCGCGCTAGGCGTATTGATCGTGAGCCACCCGATCTTTTCGATATCGGTACGAAAGCTCCAGTTCTTCGTCTGGGTCGCCTGGGGGACGATCATGCTTGCTCCTCTTTTTTCGTTAGCGCGTGGGCGGCCTATTCGGCCGCCACGCGATGCTCCCGCGGTGCCACCAATTCATCCGCAGCGAAGTCGTCTACTGCAACCACCCGCTCGGTGGCCTCATCCGCTGCTCGCATAATGCCGGCTTCGTTGTCGTTTAGGACACCCGCCGCGACGGCATCATCGATGGCATCTCGGTCCAGCCGACGCTCGATAACCCCACGGCGCGCCGCCTTGACGAAGCGCGCCTCGATCTCCTCGGCTTCGGTGACCTTGGCCAGCGCATCTTCCAGTACACCCGTCACGTCATCTGGATCCATCGTGGTGTAGACCCCAAAGGTCAAGCGGTCACGGAAGCTGCTCGGCCGCAGCACGGCTTGCACGAAGCGGTAGTTGATCGTGTCGCTCGCAGGACGCGCACGCCGCCCCAGCGGGAAGCAGAGGAAGCGCATGGCATTGGCCATGGCGCCATTGGGGAAGTTGGCGAAGACTTCGCCAAACGTCGCTTCCATGGCCGCGATCCGGTCTGCCATGATCGCATCGACCAGCTCACGGTCCTCTGCCAGCTGCCCTTCCTCCTCAAAGCGCTTGAGCGTTGCCGACATCAGGTAGAGATCACCCAATATGTCGGCTAGTCGGCCCGAAATCTTCTGCTTGCTCTTGAGCTGACCGCCTAGAGTTACGGTGGTCCAGTCGGCGACCAGGGCAAAGGCCTGCGAATAGCGGTGCAACTGGCGGTACCAGCGCGCCACGTCATTTTCGACAGGCGTCGAGGCCGATGCACCATTGGTGATGCCGTGCACAAAGCTCGCCACCATGTTGCGCAGCATGAAGCTGGTGTGCCCGCCAAAGGCGGTGTCGAACTGGTCCAGCCCTTCACTCCGGTTCGGATTCTGCGCCGCCTGGATCTCCTTGTAGAGATAGGGATGCGCGCGCAACACGCCCTGGGCGAAGGTCATGAGCGTACGGGTAAGGATATTGGCACCCTCCACCGTGATCGCCACCGGCGTCGCCATGTAGCCACCAAAGAGGTAGTTGCTCGGGCCATCCTGAATGGCGCGCCCGCCATGGATGTCGAAGGCGTCGTCGACGCTGTCGCGCATGGCTTCGGTGGTGCGGTACTTGAGCAGCGCCGAAATCACTGCCGGCCGCTGACCCTCATCCACCATCGAGGCGGTGAGCCGACGGGCAGCCTCATAGGTGTAGGCGCGCTTGACCATTTCGCCCAGCGGCTCGGCGACGCCTTCCATGACGCCGACCGGAATGCCGAACTGGCGCCGGATACGGGCATAGGCGGAGGTGACGCGCAGCGTCTGCTTGATCGAGGTGGAGCCGATCGCCGGCAGCGAAATGGCACGCCCGGTAGACAGGCACTCCATCAGCATGCGCCAGCCCTGGCCGGCATAGGCGGTCCCGCCAATCAGGAAATCGAGGGGCACGAACACGTCCTTGCCGCGAACCGGACCATTCATAAAGGCTTGTCGCGCCGGGAAATGGCGGCGACCGATCTCGACGCCCGGGTGATCAGCCGGGATCAGCGCCAGCGTGATGCCGACATTTTCGCCTTTGCCGAGGAGATTGTTGGGATCCTTGAGGATGAAAGCTAGACCGACCAGCGTGGCGACGGGGGCAAGAGTGATATAGCGCTTGTCCCAGGAGAGACGCACGCCCAACACTTCCTTGCCCTGATAGGTGCCCTTGGTGACCACGCCGATATCGCGCATGCCGCCAGCATCCGACCCGGAGTGAATTCCGGTGAGCGCAAAGCATGGCACTTCCTGCCCCTTGGCAAGGCGACCGAGGTATTTTTCCTTCTGTTCAGGCGTGCCGTATTTTTCAAGCAGTTCACCCGGTCCGAGTGAGTTGGGCACCATTACCGTGATGCCCGCAGCCACGGAGCGGCTGGCGATCTTGGAAACGATCATCGACTGCGCCTGGGCGGAGAAGCCTAGGCCGCCATGCTCCTTGTGAATGAGCATGCCCAGGAAGCCCTTGTCCTTGAGGAACTGCCAAACCTCGGGCGGCAGATCGGTAAGATTGTTGCGCGCATCCCAATCATCGATCATCCGACACACTTCTTCGGTCGGGCCATCGAGGAAAGCCAACTCTTCGGCAGAAAGCGTCAGCGGGCGTATCGAGCGCAGCTTGGTCCAGTCCGGCTTGCCGGAAAAGAGCTCGGCATCCCAGCCGACGGTACCGGCATCGAGGGCTTCCTGCTCGGTGCGGCTTACGCGCGGTAGGATGGATTTGACCATGCCGTAGACGGGCTTGATGACCGTCGCCTTGCGAATGGCGGGAACACTGAGGAGCAGGAGAACGATGCCAGGCAGGCAGGCCAGGACAAAGCCCAGAACGCTGGTCGAGCCATAGCCGACCTGCTTCAGAATGCCGATGACAAGCACCGCCAGGCCCCATTGCCAAAGCGGGCTCTGCCGCATGGCCAAGACGCCAAAGACAACTAGGGTGATAATGATAAGCGCAAGAGTCACGTTTTCGCCCTCCAAAACGTCGCCCGCCGGATCGACGCAAATCCCGGTAGTGTGTGCCTACCCTCTAGGCCGGCATCGGGTTACCGCGTCGGGATCATAGCGCAGGTACCCAGGTTCATTGAGGACAATTTAGCGCGCTTTACGTAAACGTCAATGCGTCGCCCAATACGTCGCCGTGAATTGCGCAGGACGGCTCCTCCCGATCTCGTAACGCAGCAGCGAACCAAAGGTTCGGGCAGCCGTTTGACGCTAACGTCAACTCGTGGAATAGTTATAGAAATCGGGCGGAAAGCCCGCGCCGCAACGGCACCGGAGGAAAGCCATGGATACCACGATCGACACCGCATCCCCGCTTCGCCCGTGGATTGCCTCCTACCCTGAAGGTATTCAGTGGGATGCACCCATCGACACCCGTCCGGTGCATGAGCAAGTGCTGGCTGCCTGCGCCAAGAACCCTTCCGCCGTAGCGCTCGATTTCCTGGGCGGCACCACCACCTTTGGAGAACTCGGCCGCAAGATCACCGCGCTTGCGGGAGCATTGCAGCAGCAGTTCGGCATTACCAAGGGCAGCCGGGTAGCGCTGATGCTGCCCAACACGCCGTTCTACCCAATCGCCTACTACGCCGTGCTGCGCGCCGGCGGCACCGTGGTCAACTGCAATCCGCTTTATACCGTCCACGAGCTCAGTCACATCACCGGCAATGCAGGCGCCGACCTTATGGTGACCCTGGACCTCCAGCAGATCTATGAGAAGGCTGAAGCCCTGGTTCAGGCGGGCCACGTCAAGAAGCTGATCGTCTGCCACTTCCCCAACGCGCTGCCGACAGTCAAAAAAGTCCTGTTCTCGGTGGCCAAGCGCAAGGACCTGGCCAAGATCGGCGCCTCGCCCATCCGGGAGAACATCACTCTCTTTGACGACCTCCTCAAGCAAGGACACGAGCCGACCCCCGTCACTATCGACGCGGATAACGACGTCGCCGTTCAGCAATATACCGGCGGCACGACCGGCATCCCCAAGGGCGCCCTCCTCACCCACGCTAACATCTCGGCCAATATGAGCCAGATCGATAAGTGGGGGTGCGGGCTATTCTATCCGCCCTCCAAGGTCATCGCCGTCCTGCCCTTTTTCCACATCTTCGCCATGACCGTCTGCATGAACGTGCCGCTGTGCAACGGCACGCCGGTGATCATGCTGCCCCGCTTCGAGCTCAAGGCGTTGCTCAATGTTTTTGCCCGCACCAAAGCCAATGTGCTGCCTGCCGTCCCCACCCTGCTCAACGCCATAGCGCGCGCCCCCTCCGTCACTGCCGAGCAGCTGGAGAGCCTCGAAGTGGCAATCTCCGGCGGCGCAGCCCTGCCCGATGAAGTCCGCGCCGCCTTTGCCAAGAAATCCAAGGCTCTCCTCGCCGAAGGCTACGGCCTGACGGAAGCCTCCCCCGTCGTTTGCTGCGCCGCTCTTCGCGTCCCGTCCAAGCCCATGTCCATCGGCATGCCACTGCCCGGGACGGACATTCGCTTCGTCGATGTGGACAGCGGCAAAGTGGTCGGGATCGGGGAAAATGGCGAGTTGCAGGTCAAGGGCCCGCAGGTGATGACGGGATATTACGAGAACCCCGAAGCAAGCCGTGAAGCGTTCATGGATGGTTGGCTGCGCACCGGCGATGTTGGCCACATGGACGAGGACGGCTATGTCTTCCTTGTTGATCGTATCAAGGACCTCATCATCTGTTCGGGTTTCAACGTCTATCCGCGCACCATCGAGGAAGCGCTGATGGCTCATGAAGCCGTCGAGGAAACCAACGTCATCGGCGTGCCCGACGAGTATCGGGGAGAGGCGCCCGTCGCCTACGTCAAGCTCAAGGACGGGCAGAGCACCACCGAGGCCGATCTAAAGCACTTCCTTACCGAGCGCCTAAACAAGATCGAGATGCCCAAGGAGATCATCTTCAAGGATGCGCTTCCCAAGACGCTCATTGGCAAGCTCTCCAAGAAGGAATTGCGCGATGAGTATGCGCAAACAAGGGCTGCCAAGTGACCCGCGCGGAAGTCGACCACAAGGATCTCTTCGCCATTGCCGACCTCGCCAAGGAGTTCGGCATCTCCACCCGCGCCATTCGTTTCTACGAGTCCAAGGGCCTGCTCGCCCCCGAACGGGTCGGCGCTACGCGCATCTTCCGACGACGCGACCGCGCTCGATTGATCCTCATCCTGCGCGGCAAGCGGCTCGGCTTTTCGCTGCGCGACATCTCCGACTATCTCAGCCTCTATGATGCCGATAGGAGCCAACAGGTCCACCTTTTGGCCGACAAGGTCGAAAACCGGCTGGTGTCCCTGGAGCGGCAATTGCACGATCTGGAAACCACCATCGCCGAGCTGCGGGAGATCAAGAAGCTCGCCGAGGAGCGGCTGGAGAAGGCCTAGCTCTTCTTCAGAAAGTCAGGCTTTTTCGGCTTCACCCAGCCTTTTGGCGGCTCACGCACCGGCGCATTGCTACCCAAACCCATGGCCCCCGGTGGCGGCTGCCCAACGTCGCCCAGTGATGTTTCGCCCTTGAGGCGCGCTATTTCATCGCGCAGCCGCGTGGCCTCCTCGAAATCCATCGCCTCGGCTGCCGCCTCCATCTGCTTTTGCAATGCCGTAAGCTTGAGATGGTTGGATCGGGATGACATGGCTTTCTCTTTCCAGAAGCAATTGTGAGCCTAGCTCGCGGCGATGAACGCTGCCATATCGTCGAGAGTAGCGGCTTCGCTGGCCGGCTTGTCCCAGCGGATGCGATTGATGCGGGGAAAGCGGAGGGCCACGCCAGATTTGTGCCGCGTACTCTCCTGCGCACTGTCGAACGCTACTTCGAACACCAGCTCCTTGCGCACCTCGCGCACTGGGCCAAAGCTCTGCACGGTGTTGGTGCGGATCCATTTGTCGAGTTGCTTGAGCTCCTCGTCAGTGAAACCGAAATAGGCCTTGCCGATGGGGACGATCTCGTTGCCCCTCCACACCCCGAACGTATAGTCCGAGTAGAACGAGCTGCGTTTGCCGTGGCCGCGCTGGGCATACATGAGGATTGCGTCGACGACGTTGGGGTCGCGCTTCCACTTGTACCAATAGCCCTTTGGGCGCCCTGGCACATAGGGCGAGCTGCGCAGCTTGAGCATCACGCCTTCATGGCCATGCTCGTCCGCTCCCTGGCGGCGTTGCTGCGCCAGATCCTCCCAGCCGGTGAATGGCAGCAGCTCGGACACATCCAGGCGCGTCTGCGGATTATCTGCGAACCACTGCTCCAGCCGTTGCCGGCGCTCCGTCCAACTCAGCGGCCGGACGTCGTCGTCCCCGTCAAAGAGAATATCGTAGACCCGGATGAAAGCGGGCAGTTCCTTGAGGTGCTTGGGTGAGGCCACCTTGCGATTGAGCCGCTGCTGCAGATCCTTGAAGCTGCGCGCCTCGAATTCGGTGCCCACCAGCAATTCCCCGTCCAGCACCGCGCGGCCATGGACATTCTCGACAATATCGGGAAAGGCGGCGGCGATGTCGTCGCCCGTGCGGGAGAACAGTGAGGCGGTGCCCTGCCCCAGCACCAATTGCACGCGAATGCCGTCCCACTTCCACTCGGCCGAGAAATCCGCCGGATCGAACTTGGCGAGGTCTTTTTCCTCGTCAAGCGGGTTGGACAGCATCAGCGGGTGGAAGCGCGCCGCATGATCTATATCCGGGCGCTCAGCCTTGCCGTCCAGCCACGCGAAGAGCTCGGTATAGGGAACCGTCAAGCCGTGCCAGACTTCCTCGATCTCCTGCAAATCCTTGCCACTCATCTCTGCCAGGGCAGTCTTGGCCAGCCGCGCCGAAACCCCGATCCGCAAAGCTCCGGTTGCCAGCTTCACCAAGGCCCAGCGCTCATGGATTTCCGCTCGCGTGAGGAGTGCTGCGATGAGCTTGGGTAGTTCGCTTTTGGACGTAGTGTTGAAAAGCTCGATGAGGTCGGTCAGCGAGGGCAGGTCACGCTCTTCCCCGTGGTGCGGCCAAATCAATGCGATGGTCTCGCCGAGATCGCCGACATAATCGTAGCTCATGGCAAAGAGCGTGGCGTCGACTTCGCGCAGCACCGTTTCGCGCAGCAACGCCGGCTTCACATTGCGAAAAGTGAGGGCGCCCGTCAGCACGGCAAGGGCGAACCCCCGGTCAGGGTCGGGCACCTCACGGAAGTACTGCGTCAGGGCCGCCAACTTGCGGTTGCGCGAGGGTGTAAGGGCCAGCAGTTCCAACAGGAGAGCGAAGCGCTTCATTCCTCCCCCTCGCCACCATCGTCTTCGAAGCCCTGGATATTGAGCGGCTCGGCCACGAGGCCCTGCTGCCGGCACCAATAAACCAGCGCATCCTCCCGCCCATGCGTCACCCACACCGTTCCCGCGCCGGTCTCGCGGATGGTCTGGTTGAGCTCGCCCCAGTCGCAATGATCCGAGATTACCAGCGGCAGTTCCACCAGCGCTTGGCGGGCGCGCTGCTTGACGCTCATCCAGCCCGAAGCCTGGCAAGTGACCGGATCGGGAAAGCGCCGGCTCCAGCGGTCGCGAATGGCCGAAGGTGGTGCAATAACGATGGCGCCTTCAAGCTCCGCCTTTGGCACGCCGGTGGCCGGGCGCAGATCGCCTAGCGGCACGCCCAATTCCTCGTATAACGCGCAGAGCCGGATCATCGCCCCATGAAGGTAGATCGGATCGTCATAGCCGGCGTCCCGCAGCAGCGCGATTACTCGCTGCGCCTTGCCCAGGGCGTAGCTGCCGATCAGATGCGCGCGCTCGGGTTGCTTGCGCACCGAATTGAGCAGCCGCCCGATCTCAACCTTTGGATGGGGATGCTGGAACACTGGCAGGCCGAAGGTCGCCTCGGTTACCAGGAGATCACATTCGATCAGTTCATAGGGTTGCGCCGTGCGGTCGCGCAGCCGTTTGTAATCGCCCGTGACGACCACCCGCTGACCGCCGCGCTCCACCAGCACCTGTGCCGACCCCATGATGTGCCCCGCCGGAAAAAAGGTAATGGTGACGTCGTCGATGGCTATGGGTTCGCCGAAGGGGAGCGGTTGGAAGCTCCCCGCGCAATCCTCGCCATAGCGTACCTTCATGATCGAGATGGTGTCGGGTGTCGCCAGCACCGAACCATGGCCGCTACGCGCGTGGTCGGCGTGACCATGGGTGATAATCGCCCGTTCCCGCGGCACGGACGGATCGATATAGGCGTCGATGGCCCGGATATGGAGGTCGCGGTCGAGGATCGGCTCTGGCATGTCTCACCTTGAACGCGGCAGCCTCGCGCTAGGTTCAGCGAGCGGCTCGCCCCCGCTGACCGCCTCATGCTAGTGCTGGAGGTACGCCAGAACATGACAGGAGATCGCCATGCGCAAGTCCCACCATCCCGCCGGCACCATTCACCGTCTTGCGGTGGACAGCGTAGCCCTCAAGGACAATCGCCTCGGCGACACTCCCACCCGTATTGTGGACGTCTACGTGCCGCACGGTCACGATGGCACGGACCTGCCCCTCCTCGTCGATCTCGTGGGCTATACCGCTGGCGGGCCTGCCCACACGGCCTGGAAAAATTTCGGCGAGAATGTCCCCGAGCGACTCGACCGCCTGATCGGCTCGGGCGAGATGCCCCCCACCGTCGTCGCCTTCCCCGATTGCTTCACCCGGCTGGGCGGCAACCAATATGTTGATAGCCCGGTGATGGGTCGCTGGGAGACCTTCCTGATTGAGGAAATGCTGCCCACCGTCGAGAGCCGCTTCGGCTGCGGCGGCACGGGCCGGCGTGGCGTCTTCGGCAAGAGCTCGGGCGGGTTCGGTGCCTATATCCACGCCATGCGCCATCCCGATGTCTGGGCCGCCGCCGCAAGCCATTCGGGCGACGCAGGTTTCGAGCACCTCTATCTCGCAGGCTTCCCGCAGGTGCTGCGCGCTTTGGCCGAGCACGAAAACTCGATCGAAAAGTGGATCACGACGTTCGAGGCCAAGCCCAAGCTCGACGGCAAGGACACCATGACGCTGATGTTCCTCGCGCAAGCGGCCAGCTTTGACCCCGATCCGGACCCCGGGGTCTTTCTCGGCCTGCGCCTGCCGGTGACCCTCGACACCTGCGAAATCATTGAGGAGCGCTGGGCAAACTGGAAAAAGTGGGACCCGGTGCGCATGGTCGAGACGCATGGTGACGCCCTGCGCCAGCTCAAGGCCCTCTATATCGAGTGCGGCACGCTGGACCAATACGACATTCTCTACGGCACCCGCCGGGTGCACCGGAGCCTAGAGCGGCAAGGCATCGCCCACCGCTACGAAGAGTTCCCCGACAATCACTCCAGCGTCGACTACCGCATGGACCTGAGCTTGCCTTATCTTGCCAAGGCCCTCAGCACCTAAGCGTCCACCGCACTCCTTCCCTCCTAGCGGGAGGACGAGTGGGAGGAACTACATCACCTTACTCACCTCAAGCAGCCCCGGCCGCTGTTCATTGGCTGTCTTGATCGCGGCTTCCCCGCCCACCACCACCACATGACCCTGGCGCGTCACGGCCTCCACCGCATCGGCCATCGCCCGGAAATCGGCAGCGCTCGCCCCAAGAATTTCGTCTCGCCGCTGTTGGCGTATCTCGTCGGTGGTGCCGGTCAGTTGCCGCCACATGGACGAGTACCCCTTGGCATCGGGAAACTCATAGCTATCCACGTCACCGATCACGCCGATGATCGAGCGAGTCAGGTCGCCCTGGCCGATCTCGGTTCTCAGTGCTTTGGCCGCACCATCATAGGCATCGAGCGTCTTGAGCAAATTGGGATCTCGGTAGGAAAGGAAGGTGAAATTGCCAGAGGTAAGATCGAACCGGCTCGCACCGCCATAGGCGCCACCTTGCACGCGGATCTTGTCCCAGAGATAGGTGGTATTGAGGAACTTCAGCACCACGCTCGATGCTCCAGTCATCGAGAAGCCGAGCGCCCGCAAATTGGCGCCCTTGCCCACATAATTGACCTGCGCGGGGATGATGAGCCCCTCCGATCTTGGCTGAAACTGGACGCTCCAATCGGTCATAGGCGGCGTGCCATTCGGCAGGCCACCGAGGAAACCATCGAGCTCACCGCGCGCACGGCTCAACAGCACTCCATCGGCGGTCACGTTGACCACCATGTGGCCGCGCTGGAAGAGCGTGTCGCGAATACGCAGCAGTGCCGCCTCCACACTAGGCCAATCGCTGTCGATGCGTTTCACGAGAGCGCGCAAGAACTGGAGATAACTCACCCCGCCCATCTGCTCGGCCACCCAGCTTGCCTCGGTGAACCCGGACTTGAGCCGCGTGTCGGCGATGGCATTGCCACTGGGCACTAGCCGCGCCTCGAACCCGGCTTTTTCCTCGAGCGCCAGCTGCCGAAATCGCTCGCGATTATCGAGCCGCGCGTCTAGCAGCACGTCGCCCATAATGGCGAGCATCTCGCCGAGCTTGTCCGGCACCGCCTTGCCCGACAAAAAGAACCAGGCGGCACTGCCATCGCTCCCCTGCTTGGCGGAAAGCCCGCGATGTTGGGCGATGCCGCCCGTCGCCCGGCCGATCCGCTGCGTCAGCGAAACAAAATCTTCCTTGCTGGTGCCCGTCTGCAGCAGCGCCCGGCCAAACAGCGGCAGATAAGGCAGCAACTCGCGGTCGAGAACATGCAGATCAAACCCCAGATCGAGATAGACGATCCCCAGCGTTGGCAGGTCGTGAGAGAAGATCCTAGTATCGGCCAGATTGCCGATCTCGACGGGGACCTTGCGCGTCTCGCGCGGCAGATCCTCAAGGGTGAGCATCGGGATCTTGGCGAGTTGCTGAGGATCGTCCACCGCTTCCTGCAAGGCCTTGAGACGCTCGGTTTCGGATATGGTGGCGCGCACTGCCGCCTCGTCCATGCCTGCCCGCACCCCGGCCAGGATCTCCACTTCCCGCGCCGTCTCGCGAGCGCCCTGCTCAGGATCGGCGCTCAGCATCACCGTGGTGCGGTGCGTGTTTTCCAACAGCAGCCGGCGGATTTCGCGTTCGAAATGACCCTCGCTAGCCTTGCGCTTGAGTTCGCTCAAGGCACCTTCGAAGGCGAGCTGCCGCAGCGGATCGCCGCCATGGAGCCAGCCGTTAAGGGCGGCGAACATATAGGTCATGCCGCGGGGATAGGATCCTGAATTGTTCTCGCGTAGCGAGAACTCGAAGGTGTTCACTGCCGCTTCCAGCTGGTCCTGCGGGAACCCCTGCCCGGCAATCTCCTCGAGCGTTGCGAGGATCAGCGCCTCGACCTTCTCGCCGTCTGCGGGATCAACGCCCTTCAGGCCAAAGGTCGCCATCGGCTGGCGCAGGCCCTGCCCGATGCCGCTGCCAGTCATTCCTTCGCCCAGCCCACTTTCGGTCAGCTTTTTGCGCAGCGGCGCGGCGGGGTTGCCAACCAGGAGGTAGCTTAGCATGCCATGCGACAGCGCCTCAATGCGGTCGCCCGGCGGGTCGATCATCCAGTTGACCGACACCATCCCATCACGGGCCTTTTCCTCGTCCTTGTTGCCGGCATAGGTCGCCACGATCTGCCGCGGCGCATTGAACCGCGGCTGCAGCTTGATCTCGGCATCGACCTCGATCGGCTCGAACTGGGTGAAATACTCGTCGAGTATCGCCAGTCGCTGCGTGGCATCGTCATCCCCCGAAAAGAACGCGCGTGTGTTTGAGGGATGATAGAATGTCTCGTGGAAGCGCTTGAACTTCTGGTAGGTGAGGTCCGGAATGGCTTTGGGGTCACCGCCCGAGCTCTTGCCGTAGGTGGTGTCGGGATAAAGCGAACGCTGCGCGAGATCCCGCATCACAGCGTCGGGCGAGGAAAAAGCGCCCTTCATCTCGTTGAACACGACGCCCTTGTAGACCAGCGGCGCGTCAACGTCCTCAAGTTCGTAGTGCCAACCTTCCTGGCGAAAGGTGTCCTCGCTTATCAGCGGGAAAAACACTGCATCGAGATAGACGTCGACGAGGTTGTAGAAATCCTTGAGGTTCTGGCTCGCCACCGGATAGGCAGTCTTATCCGGAAAGGTCATAGCATTGAGGAAGGTGTGCATGGAACCCTTGAGCAACTCCACGAACGGCTTCTTCACCGGGTACTTGCGTGACCCGCATAAGACCGAATGCTCAAGGATATGCGCCACGCCCGTAGAATCGTCGGGCGGAGTCTTGAAGGTAATCCCGAACACCTTGTTCTCGTCGTCGTTGACGAGACTGAGCACCTCCGCGCCGGTTTTCTTGTGCCGGAACAGTTGCGCCTGCGAATTGGCCTCCGCGATGTGTTCGTCACGAAGCAGTTCGAAGGCGGGATGATGCGTCATGGGGGAGCGTCCGTGAATTGCTGATCTATGCCCGCTAACTTAGGAAGCGGGCAATGGATGCGCTAGGTCGGCTAAACGCCGCCGCGGATCGCGGGTTTCACGTTCTGCTCATACCACTGGTCGAGCTGACCCAGCAGTGCCGGAAAGAGGCTCTTCCGCTCGCTGGCAGCGACATTGTCCTTGAGCTGCTCGGGCTTGCTCACGCCGGCGATGATTGTCGACACCTGCGGATGGTCGAGGATCCAGCGCAAGGCGAACTGGCTCATCGGCATGCCTTCGGGCGCATAGCCCTTGAGCTCGGCGACCAGCTCGACGCCGCGTTCGAACGGAACGCCGGAGAAGGTCTCACCCACCGAAAAGGCTTTGCCATCGGCGTTGTAGTTGCGGTGATCGGAAGGATCGAAACGCGTCTCTTTGTCAAACTTGCCGCTGAGCAGGCCACTCGCCAGCGGTAGCCGCACGATAATGCCGACATTCTTTTCCGCTGCCATAGGCAGGAGATCCTTGGCGGCATCCTGCCGAAAGAGATTGAAGATAATCTGCAACGTCGCGCAGCCGGGCTGATCGAGACAGATCAAGCCTTCTTCGATGGTCTCGACGCTGGCGCCCCAGTGGCGCACCAGACCTTCGGCCTGCAGCTCGTCCATCCAGCCGAAGATCGCCCCGCGGCGTAGCACTTCGGTCGGCACGCAATGCAGCTGCGCCAGATCAAGCGTTGCAACGTTCAGCCGCTCGGCCGAGGCCAGGAGACTGGCGCGGATCGCCTCCTTGGAATAGCCATCGGGGTAAAGGCCCGCACCGCGACCCAGCTTGGTCGCCACGTGCACACCCGGCCCCTTGGGATGCGCACCAATGCGGCGCTCCGACAGGCCGCCGCCATAGACGTCCGCCGTGTCCCAGAAATTAACACCCGCTGCATTGGCAGCATCCAAAATGGCATTGGCCGTCTCGTCACCGACCGGGCCGAAGTCGCCGCCCAACTGCCAGCAGCCCAGACCAATTTCGGAAACCTCGTACCCGGTCTTGCCCAAAACGCGCGTCTTCATGGCTTCACTCCAATCTTGTTTGCTGCCCTTGTGACGCAAACGCCGCAGCGCGTCAAAAGTCGCGCTCAGCTGGTGGAGGAGGCTCCCGTCACCTGCGCAACGAGATCATCGGGGATGTCGTCGAAACTGGCATAGTTCATGTTGTAGAGCCGCGCATAGAGGCCGCGCTTCGCAATCAACTCGTCATGATTGCCGGTCTCGATCAGCTCGCCATTTTGCAGGACGATGATCCGGTCAGCGCCGCGAATGGTCGCCAACCGGTGCGCGATAACCATGCCGGTGCGGCCCGCCAGCAGCGTTTCCAGCGCCTTTTGGATCTGCCGCTCCGTGTAGGAGTCGATGTTGGCAGTTGCTTCATCGAGCACAAGGATCTTGGCATCCGCAACGAGGGCGCGAGCGAAGCTGATCAACTGTCGCTGTCCCAGCGAGAGGTTAGATCCACGCTGCTCCAGCACGCTGTCATAGCCGCCGGGGAGCTTCTCGATGAAATCATGCGCACCCACTGCCTTGGCCGCTTCGATTACGTCCGCGCGGGTCGCGTCGGCTTTGTTGTACCGAATGTTCTCGAACACCGTCCCGGTGAAGAGGAATGGCTCCTGCAGCACCATGGCGACCTGTTGGCCCAGCGATTCCTGGGTCACGTCGCGTACGTCATGCCCGCCCACCAGCACGGCGCCTTCGTTTATTTCGTAGAACCGGTGCACCAGGGCCATTGCGCTGGTCTTGCCCGAGCCGGTTGGTCCCACTAGGGCTACAGTCTCGCCTGGCTTTACCTTGAAGCTCACATTCTTGAGCACGGGTTGCTTGGACGAGTAGCCGAAGGTGACGTTCTGGAACTCCACCGAACCGTCCATATCGCGGGTCAGCGCGACGGCATCTGGCTTGTCCTTGATCGATACCGGCACATCGAGCACTTCAGTGATGCGCCGGCCCGAAGTCATGGCGCGCTGCATGATGGAATATTGCATCGTTAGCGAGCGAATGGGATCGAAGAAGCGCTGCACATAAAACAGGAACGCAACGATCACGCCGATCTCCAGCGCGCCGTTCAACACCAGCGACCCGCCGACTACTACCACCACGGCCATGGCAATGCCGGTGAGGCTATCGACGATCGGCACCATCACCTGGGCGTAGCGCGACCCGGTCAACTGGGTCTGCAGATTGCCGTAGGCTTTGTCATCATAGAGATCGAAATTGACCATCTGCCGGTCAAGGTTCTGCACCGTGCGAACGCCATTGATACCCTCGGCCAAGGCGCCATTGGTCGCAGAATTGGTCTCGTGCGCCGCCATGAAGGCGCGCTTGGCGCGTGGCAGCCAGAAGATGCGGACGACAAACAGGATTGGCATGGTTGAAAGCGTCAGCAGTCCCAACCGGAAGTCGAGGGACAGCAGCACGATCACGATGCCAACCAGCAGCACCAGGTCACCGACGGACAACACCGAGGTTTCGAGAAACTCCTGCATGGAGTTGACGTCGCCCTGCAGCCGGCTCATCAACCGGCCAACTTCGGTCTTGTCCATGAAGCTCAGCGACACCCGCTGCAATTGCGAGAACATGGCGCGCCGCATGTCGAACAGCACGTGCTCGGCCACTTGGCCAACCTGGCTTTCCTGCACGAAGCTGGCGCCGAAGTTCAGCAGCACCATGACTGCGAAAATCCCGACGGCCCAGAGGAGGTTGTTGGTGTTGCCCCCTTCGGTCATGCCGCTATCGATGGCCTGGCCGATGATCAGCGGAATAGCCAACTGCGTGCCGGTGAATATCAGAACGGCCGCTACCGACAGGTAGATCTTCTTGCGGTAGGGCCGAACATAGGCCCAGATGCGGCGGATAGTCTGCGGATCATAGGCCGAGCCGAAGACTTCTTCCTCGATGCTGTGCGACCCGACACTCGCCTTGGGTGGGCGCTGGCCGGGGTAATTGGCGGTCTCGCGGTCGTCCTCTATGGCGCTCATTGAGCCGCGCTCCCCATCTCGATTTCTTCCGTGGGCCGGGTCTGCAATTGATGCAGCGCATGGTAGCGCCCGCCGAGGGCAAGCAACTCGTCATGCGTGCCCTGCTCGACGATCTTGCCATCCTCGATAAAGAGGATGCGGTCCGCATGAAGCAGCGAGCTCAGCCGGTGCGAGATGATCAGCGTTACCCGGTCACTGGCATAGTCCTTGATGGCGTTGCGGATGCGGTGCTCGGTGCCCGCGTCAATTGCCGCAGTGGAATCGTCGAACACCATCACCGCCGGTTCCAGCATCAGGCTGCGCGCAATCGACAGTCGCTGCCGCTGGCCACCCGATAGCGATATGCCGCGTTCGCCGACCACCGTGCCATAGCGGTCCGGCAAACCGGCGATGTAGCCATGCAGTTGGGCGCTTTCGGCCGCGCGCTCGATGCGGTTCTCCTTTGCCCAGGGGTCGCCATAGGCGATGTTGTTTTCGAGCGTGGTGGTGAACAGGAAATTGTCCTGCTGCACCACGGCAACCGCCTGGCGGAGTGAGTGCAGGGTAACATCGCGCACATCCTGCCCATCGATGGTGATGCGACCACCTGAGACGTCGTAGAAACGGGCCAAGAGGTTCGCCATGGTCGACTTGCCGCTGCCCGGCGCCCCCACAATGCCAATGGTTTCACCCGGCCGCGCCTCAAAGCTCACACCATCCAGGGTGGGGTGGGTCGCGCCGGGATAGGTAAAATGCACGTCCTCCAGCCGCAGCACGCCCTCGGTTATCTCGAGGTCCTTGGCGCCCGGCTTGTCATCGATGGCGAGTGGCTCATCGAGAAAGGCAAAGAGGCGATTGCCGCAGGTTGAGGCGCGGGCGAAGGAATTGACCATTAGACCCAGCTGCCGGACCGGCATCTGGAGGATGGTCATGAAGGTGAGGAACGAGGCGAGCGTACCCACGCTGATCTCGCCATTGATCACCTTGACGCCACCGAACCACAGCACCAGTCCCATTGCCGAAAAGAACGAGAAGGTCATAACCGAGGTATTGCGCACGCGGATGCTGAGCCGCTTATGGGAGAGTTCGAGCGCCTCCTTGGAGGCGGCATCGAATTTGTCGAGCTCGTAATTCTGCCCGGAGAAGGCACGCACCACGCGTATGCCGCCCAGGTTTTCGTCCATGACGCGCGTCAGCCAAGAGAGCTTTTCCTGCAGCATCAACCAAGTGGCTCGCAATTGCAGCTGGGCCGAGGACGAGCGCCAGCCCACGAAAGGCACGAAGCTCAGCGCCAGTAGGCCCAACAGCACGTCGGTCGATAGCAGCATATAAGCCCCGACACCGATCAGGATCGAGAGCAGCACCACCCGCACGAGACCGGTCGAAAAGAAGATGCGCACGCCGTCGAGATCCAGCATGCCCACCGTAATGAGGTCGCCGCTATGGACCTTGTCATGGTAGGAATAGGAGAGCCGCTGCACCTTGTCGTAGAAGGCCAGCCGCAGTTCATAGCCCACATGGTGACCGACCGACTCGGCGTAGTAGTTCTGTGCCAGCGTGAACAGACCGCGCGCCACTGACACCGCTAGCAGGATAAGCGCTGTCCACATCAGTCCCTGCTCGGCCTCTTCGCGGCTGACGCTTAAGAGCCCCTGCGCCTGATCCACGGCCCGCCCCAACAGCCAGGGAATGGACAGTTGCAGCGTTGCAGCGATGACGGTTGCCAAAACGGCCGCAGCCACCTGCCAGGGGTGCCGCAGCGAATAAAGCGCGATGCGCGTGAGCGTGCCACGGCCGCGCCCCTGATGGGCGGCCGCCACATGGGCGCGTGCATCGCCGCGTGAACGGACGCGGCCGGCCTCAAGACTGGTCAAAGAAACATCCAGACATCAAAATGTACCGTCCGGGCGGGAGGGGGCCTATTCAGCCAGCGCCGCGGACACTTGCAACAGACAATCAACGCTCATTCGTTCTTCCATTCAAGATGGAAATACGACAGGGGCATGAAAGTTGCCCTCACGTGCAAAGGATCAATCTTGCGGATCAAGTTCGGGGTAGATCACGGCCGAGCATTGCCGGTTGGAGGCATCGAGCAGCGCCTGCTCCTCTGCCAACACCATCCCCGAATAGATCGCCTCCCAGAGATCGTTTTCCTCGATCCCTTCGAGCCCGCACCGGCAATAGGTGGTGCAGAGCCCCGGCGCCGTCCCGCTGGCTTCACAAGTCTGCTGACACGAGTCCAGGAAATCAGCCTCCCGCATCGCCACCTGCGGCTGCAACATTGCCGCTGCAGGATAGACCAGCGCGAACAGGATCGGCTGGTGGAGAAGATAGATGAGAAGGCTCCACCGCCCCAGGAACGCCAGCAGCTTCGGCAGCCGCCCCTGTAGCTGAACCGCAGCAAGCCGCACCGCGAGTCCCGAACGTAAGACCAGCCGCGCCGCAATCACGCCCAACAGCGTCACCCCGAACCAGGGAAAGATCGGCACGAGATCATTGGCGGGCGGCGGCACTTCCCAGAAGCCCAGCCACGACCAGGCGTTTTCGTTGAACAGCGGATCGGCGTAAAAGAACGGCAGGCCGATCACCACTACCGCAACCACCACGGGCAGCCAGAGCGGCGCCCGAACGAACAGCAGCGCCAACACGCTGAACAGCGCAATGGCATGCAGCACGCCGAAATAGACGAAGGTAACCGGGAACGCGAACCACGTCCCAAGGGTGATCAGCAGCGCCCCAGCCGCAACGAAAATCCAGCGTCGCCAGAAGTTGTGCCAGCGAATGCCCTCGCCATGGCCCAGCACCAACCCCACCCCCACCAGGAACAGGAACGCTGAAAGGATCGATCGGGCGATCACCACCCAGAATGGGTCATAGCCGACATCAGCTGCAATGAACCGGAAGTAGCTCAGATCCCAGCAGAAATGGTACGCCACCATGGCCACGATGGCGACGCCGCGGGCGATATCCACCACAGCAAAGCGCGGGCGCCTCGGGATGGTGGGGTCGAGACTCATTCGATCTCCCGCGCCAGCACGGCCAGAAAGGCCTCGCCATAGCGATCAAGCTTGCCCTGCCCCACGCCGGGGAGGCTAAGGAGATCCTGCTTGCGCCGCGGGCGCGCGATGGCCATGCCGCGTAGCGTGGCGTCGTGGAAGATCACGTAAGGCGGCACGCCCTGTTCCTTGGCGATCCGCAGCCGCTCTTCACGCAGGGCTTCGAAAAGCTTCTGCGCCGGACCGGTCAACTGCACCGCCGAATTGAGCTGCCGCCGCACTTCCACCGCCTTGCGTGGCCGGTCCTTGCGCAGGGTCACCACACGCTCGCGCTTGAACACTGCGCCCGCTTCCTGCGCCAGCATCAGCGCGCCATGATTGGCGTGGTCGACGATCACCAACCCCATGGCCGTCAACTGCCGCAGCACCGATTGCCAGGTCTTGCTGTCGAGATCGGCACCCTGCCCGAACACCGCCTGCTGCTGGTGCCCGAAACGCTCGACCTTCTCGGTCACCTTGCCCATCAGCACGTCGATCACATGCGCCGCCCCGAAGCGCTGTCCGGTCCGATAGATCGCCGCCAGCGCTTTGATTGAGGCTTCCGTCCCGTCCCAGGTCGCCACCGGCGAGCGGCAGGTGTCGCAATTGCCGCATTTGCCCGGGTGGCTCTCGCCGAAATGGCTGAGAATGGCTTTGCGCCGGCACTCCGCCGTCTCGCACACGCCTAGCAGCGCGTTGAGCTTGCCATGCTCAAGACGCTTGATCTCGTCGGGCGCCCCACCCTCATCGATCATGCGCCGCCGCTGCACCACATCGGCCATGCCATAGCTCATCCAGGCTTCGGCCGGTTGCCCGTCGCGTCCGGCGCGGCCGGTCTCCTGGTAATAGGCTTCGATCGAGGATGGCAAATCCATGTGGGCGACATAGCGCACATCGGGCTTGTCGATACCCATACCGAACGCCACCGTTGCCACGAGGCAAACGCCCTCTTCCTTGAGGAACGCATCCTGATTGGCTGCCCGCAACTGGGCACTCATCCCTGCATGGTAAGGCAACGCGCGGATACCTTTTCCCGAGAGCCAGTCGGCGAGATCCTCGACCTTAGCCCGCGACAGGCAATAGACAATACCCGAACTACCCTTGTGCCCGCCCAGGAAAGTTAGCAGTTGGTCGCGCGCCTTGTCCCGCTCGACGATGGAATAGGATATATTTGGCCGATCGAAACTGGTGGTAAAGACCCGCGCCTGTTCGAGGCCCAACCGCTCGATGATGTCTTCGCGCGTGGTCGGATCGGCCGTGGCGGTCAGCGCGATCCGCGGCACGCCGGGAAACAGCTCCACCAAATGGATCAGCTCGCGATATTCAGGCCGGAAGTCGTGGCCCCACTGACTCACGCAATGCGCCTCGTCGATGGCAAAAAGAGCAATCTCGACATCGCCCAGCATATTGGCAAAGCCCGGCGTCGCCACCCGTTCGGGCGCCACATAAAGGAGGTCGAGTTCGCCCCGGCGGAGTTGCCGCCTGACTTCGGCCGATTCTTCCGGCGTGAGCGATGAGTTGAGTGCCGCAGCCGCGACGCCGGCTTGGCGCAACGCCTCCACCTGGTCGCGCATCAAGGCGATCAGCGGCGAAACGACGATGCCGACGCCAGGCCGGCACATTGCCGGAATCTGGTAGCACATGGATTTGCCGGCGCCCGTGGGAAACAGCACCACCGCATCGCCGCCCCCGATCACGTGCTCGACGACATCCTGCTGCTGTCCGCGAAAGCTTTTGTGGCCGAAGACGTCGCGCAACACGCCCAGCGGTGCGCGCACGGCCTCGGGCGCACTCGGCGGCGCGGCGAACAAATCGGAATACGACTCAAGGGCTTCCACACCCCCGTTGAATCACGGGGAAGATGCTGGCGCAACCAAGGAGGTTAACGCTTCAACAAGACGCGGCCGGCTCACAGGCGGAGCGGCATCAGCCTCCCACAACCTCGCCCCCATTAGGGTGCAGCACTTGACCGGTCATATAGGAGCTTTCGTCGCAGGCCAGGAACAGATGACAAGTTGCCACTTCATTGGGCTGGCCGGGTCGCTTCATCGGCTGACTGGCACCAAACTCGGCCACCTTCTCGGCCGGGAATGTCGCTGGGATCAGCGGCGTCCAGATTGGTCCGGGGGCGACAGCATTTACCCGAATGCCGCTTTCCGCCAGGTTCTCCGATAGCGAGCGGGTGAAGGCCACGATGGCACCCTTGGTCGAGGAATAGTCCAGAAGGCTGGGGGAACCGCGATAAGCCGTGATCGAGGTAGTGTTGACGATTGAGGCGCCCTTGCTCAGATGCGGCAGCGCCGCCTGCGTCATGTAAAAGTAACCAAAGAGATTGGTGCGGAAGGTCTTTTCCAGCTGTTCCTGGCTAATCTCGGTGAGATCATCCTGGGGGTGCTGTTCGGCGGCGTTGTTGACGAGCACGTCGATCTTGCCGAACTCCTCGATCACCTTGCCCACGACATTGTCGCAGAACGCCTTTTCGCCGATGTCACCGCGGATCAGATAGGCTTCCTTGCCTTCCGCCTTCACCGCCTCGGCCGTGATCTTAGCATCTTCGGTTTCCTCAAGATAAACGAGTGCGACCTGCGCCCCTTCGCGTGCAAACAACACAGCGCAGGCGCGGCCAATGCCGCTATCGCCCCCCGTGATAATCGCCACCTTATCCTGGAGCCGGCCATTGCCAGGAAATTTCGGCTCGAAGTCTGGCTTGGGATGCATCTGGGTCTCGCGACCGGGCTGATGATCCTGATGCTGGGGCGGGTTGACCTGCTCCGAACCGGCCATTTTGAGCTCCTGGTGAGAAAATGGGTGAGACCGGCACGGGCGGGATAAGGGCTCGGCTGCCGCTTCGTTGGCCGGGGCGGGAAACCGGAAAAACCATCCCCGTTCCCTATGCCGCCGCGTCCGGTTGACGCGTGCCGGTCTCGTACACGCCAAACGATGGGCGCTGAGACTGGTTCCCGGTGAAAAACAGGCCTACTTCATAGGCCGGCTGAGAAACGGCGATCCCTTGAGTCCGAACCGCCAGGGCATCTCAACACCCTTGGTGATCCCGATGCGCCGGCCAGCCGCAATCTCGTGGGCCAAGTCCGTCTTGCATAGTCCGAAAGGTGGCACATCGAGCGGCATTTGGTCGTGCCGCCGGTCGATGCCGAGTGCCTGGCAGAGCTTGCCCGGCCCCGAACAGAGCTGCCGGTCTGCGAGCCCGCCTCGTCGCTCCCGCATCACGGCCAGGCCCTCTTGCGGCTCCAGCGCCCGCACCAACACGGCACTTCCGGGCTGGCACACGAAGTTGACGCACCAGTGAATGCCGTAGATCTTGTAGACATAGGCGTGACCCGGCGGCCCGAACATCGCGGCGTTCCGCGCTGTTGGCCCCCGAAAGCTGTGCGAAGCCGGATCGGTCTCGTCATAGGCCTCGACCTCGACTATTGGCCCGCCCACGCCATCGAACAGCAGGGTCACCCCGATCAACTCCCGGGCCACCTCCAGAACCGGGCGATCGAAGAAGTCTCGCGTCAGTCTATTCGCCAAATCTGCCTCAAGCTCGATGTCAGCCTCCCCTGTGCGGGGATGGCCAGGAAGGGGCTGCCGCAGCACCAAGCAGAACCCTGCCTCAGTCCCCCTTCAGCAGCCCCGCATAGATCCCCGGCACCGAGTTCGGGATCACCATCGCGTCCAGCCGCTTCTGGTAGAACTCCACTGGTCCGGCACCGCCGATCACCGCATAGCCATAGCCGGCTTCACGCATGCCGCTCAGGGTAGCGAACAACAAGGCCTCGCCAATCCCCTGCCCCCGCGCTGCCTCGTCGACACCAGTCGGGCCAAAGAACCCCTTGGCGGTGGCGTCATGGCAGGCAAAGCCGAGGATCTCCTGCCCCCGGTGCGCCACCCAGAGCGTAACGGGCGATTGTCCCAGCGATACCCGCGCTTCGCTTACCCAGCCCGGGCTGAAGTGCTTGCCGATCCAGTCCAAGACAACATGGGCTTCCGGCGGCAGGGCACGGCGCACGGTCACCCCGGCAGCGGCCACGCGCGCCTCGGTTTCGATCTCCGGCAGATTGTAAAGCCGCACGAGCAGGTCAGGCATGGCAACTCCTCCGACAACAACTTGAGCTTAGTCGACGCGGCCCCGCGCGGCCACGGGCACCGTTTCAACCAACTGATCCCTGACAATCAAATGCACGGTCTCGAAGAGATTGGAGACCACGCAGGCATGATTGGGGATGATGCGCAGCTTCTCGCCGATCTTAGGCTTCTTGCTGCAGGCACTGAGATCAATGGTGCCGTGCTCCTCGCTGAGGCCCACGATCACCGCCTCAGGATAGGCCTCGATCAGGCCATGCCCGGTCATGCCCAAGAGATCACTGGTCAGCGCCTTGGAACCGGCATCGATGATGGCCCGGTGCTCGGTGGGCCGGCTGACGACGGTTGCAAGGACCGTAAGCGCGCAGTCCTCGAGTGCACCCACGCCCTTGGCCACCTGGAAGCGATCCATATAGATATAGGTGCCCGGCCGGTGCTCAGTCGCAACTTGAACCTCATGGGCGCGCCAGATGTCCGGACTGCCACCATTGGAAATGGTCGGCGGCGCCAGACCTGCCTGGGTGAGGAGATCCTTGGCCTGCTCCAGCCATTGGGCATTCGCCGCCACCTGCCCCGCCGCGGGATAGGTCATGAGACCACCGAACCGCAGACCGGGCGCCGCAGCGATCCGCTGCGCCAAATCCAGCGCTGCTTGAGGCGACTGGACGCCGCAGCGCCCCATGCCGGTATCGCACTCAACGAAAACCGAGAGCGGCTCGGGGGCGTCGGCGAAGGCGGCTGAAAGCCCCTCGACCGTCTCGACGCTATCGGCCGTCACCGAGATATGCACCCGTTCGGCTAGGGCGCGGAGCCGCTTAAGCTTGGCTTGTCCCAAAATATTATAGGGCAGGAAAATCTCGCTGATCCCCGCATCGGCCATCACCTCGGCCTCGCCCAGCTTCTGCACGGTTATGCCAATGGCGCCGAGATCCATGGCTCGTTTGGCAAAGCGCGGCAGCTTATGGGTCTTGATATGCGGCCGCAGCTTGAGGCCATGTTGGTCGGCATAGTCCTGCGCGCGGCGCAGATTGGCTTCCACCCGGTCCACGTCGATCAGCACGGCCGGGGTATCGATCTCGAATATGTCGGTCACTGGCGCAGCACCTCGTCAACAAACCGCAGATTGCCTGCCGTCAGCCCGGCATCGACCGGCAGCACGGTGCCGGTGATGCCCGAGGACATGGGCGAGCAGTAGAACAGGGCGGCATTAGCCACCTCTTCCGGCGAGACCATGCGCCCCAGCGGATAGTGCGGCAAGACCCTATCCAGCAGGCTCGGATCGGCTTGGAGCCGATGGTCCCAGGCCGGCGTTCGCACCGAGCCGGGCGCCACCACATTGGCCCGCACGCCGTCACGGCCGCGTTCTACCGCGATGGCCTTGGCGTAGGCGATAAGCCCGGCCTTGGCTGCCGAATAGGCGGGGTTGCCGAAATGGCTAAGCGCATTGACCGAGGAGATGAACACCACACTACCCCGGCCTTGGCGGGCCATTGCGGCCACCACCGGATCAACCAGGGCAAAGGCACCATTGAGATTGATTGCCAGTTCCGTGTCCCACACGTCGTCATCGAGATCCTCGATGATCTCCGCCCGCGTCCAGCCAGCATTAGCGATCACCGCGTCGGGAGCGCCGTTCTCGTCGAGATGAAGCTGCACCGCTGCCCGCGTCGCCTTGGCATCGGACTGATCGAACAAGACCGTACCGGCAAGATCAAGCCCGGCCAGCATATCCGCGTCACGATCAGCGCCGATGACACTGGCGCCCGCCTCGCGCAGGCAGCGCACGAGCGCCCGGCCAATACCGCCGCCCGCACCGCTCACCAGCACCGTTTTGCCGTTCAGCATCGGTTCACCATCATGGCCCTTTATAGGCAACGCAGTCGATCTCGACCTTGCAGTCCACCATCATATGGCTCTGGACGCACGCCCGTGCCGGCGGATGTTCGCCGAAATAGCTTTTATAAACAGCGTTGAAGCTCCAGAAGTCCCTTGGGTCATCAAGCCACACACCGCAGCGCACCACATGCTCGAGGCCATAGCCGGCCTCTTCGAGAATCGCGATCACATTGGCAATCGTCTTATGCGTCTGCTCGACAATGCCGCCATTGATGATCTCGCCGTTCTCCATGGCGACCTGGCCCGAGACATAAAGCCAGCCACCGGCCTCCACCGCCCGGGCGAATGGCAGGTTCTGCCCGCCCGCTCCAGACTTTTCTGCACCATAGCGCTTGATCGGCATGCGTCCTCCAGATGTAACTCAGTTTCGTTGGTTCGGCAGGTTAGCCGCAGAATACGCCTGGTTGGACCGCAAAATGTCCCTCCTTCTGAAAATTTCTTACGTGAACCAGCTTTGGGCACGTGCTAGCTTTGGGTGGACTGACAACCCTTCTTCTTCATACTTTGCGAGTGCTTCGTGCGCGTCTTCACCGCCGCTCTGGCTACCGAGACCAACACTTTCTCCCCCATCGCCGTCGACAAGCGCGCCTTCGAGGCCTCGCTCTACGCCCGCCCCGGTGAGCACCCGGCGACGCCCACCCTCTGCACCGCACCCATTACCGTGGGGCGGGAAGTCTGCGCCCGCGAAGGCTGGACACTAATCGAGGGCAGCGCCAGCTGGGCGGATCCGGCGGGGCTTGTAGCGCGCGCAACCTATGAGGAGTTGCGCGATGAGATCCTCGAGCAGCTCCGTGCCGCCTTGCCGGTCGACGCAGTCGTCATGGGCCTGCACGGCGCCATGGTGGCGCAAGGCTATGATGATTGCGAAGGCGACCTCCTCGCCCGCGTCCGCGAGATTGTCGGCCCGGACGTCCTCGTCTGCGCCGAACTCGACCCCCACAGCCATTTGACGCGAAAGCGCGTCACCGCTGCCGATTTCCTCGTTGCCTTCAAGGAATTCCCCCACACCGATTTCGTGGACCGGGCGCGCGACCTCTGGGCCATTGCCGTTCGTACGCTGAAGGGCGAGATCAAGCCGGTGATGAGTGTCTTTGATCCCCGCATGATTGATGTCTTTCCCACCTCCAGGCAGCCTATGCGCGGCTTTGTCGATCAGCTTTATGCACTGGAGAAGTCGGAACCAAACCTCCTCTCCCTCTCCGTCATCCATGGTTTCATGGCCGGTGACGTGCCTGAAATGGGCACCAAAATCATCGCCCTAACCGACGACCGCGAGGACCTGGGCGACACATTGGCCGAGCGGCTGGGCCGGGAACTCTTCGCCAAGCGCGGCACTTTCATGGTCCCCCAGGTGAATGAAGCCGAGGCGGTCGAGCAGGCAATGGCAGCAACTTCCGGTCCTGTTGTCATTGCCGACGTCTGGGACAATCCCGGCGGCGGCACTGCTGGGGATGCAACCGTCATTTTAGCTGACCTGATCAGGAGGGGGATAAGTGATGTCGCGGTGGGCACCATTTGGGATCCCATCGCCGTGCAGATTTGTTTCGCAGCCGGCGAAGATGCTGAAATTCCCCTTAGATTTGGTGCCAAGTCGGCGCCGCATACGGGTAACCCGATCGACCGACTTGTGAGAGTCAATCGATTGGTGCGTGACGCCCAGATGCGGTTCGGTGACAGCTATGCGCCCTTCGGCGACGCGGCCTGGATCAGCTTTGATGGGATCGACGTGATCCTCAATTCCACCCGCGCGCAGAGCTTCGACCCCAGCCTGTTTTCGGCGCTTGGCATCGACCCTAAGTCACGGAAAATTCTGCTGATTAAGTCGACCAACCACTTCTACGACAGCTTCAGCAAGATCGCTTTCGAGATCATCTATTGCGCGGCGGGAAAGCCTTATCCGAACAAGCCAGCCGAGACGGCCTATCGCAAGGCGCCGCGCAATATCTGGCCGATTGTCGAGGACCCTTGGGGCGCTTGAGGCTAACGCACTGCGAGCATCGAGAGGCACCGAAGTGCCTCTCTTGCGGCTCGGATGCTACTCCTCGGCCCAGTAGCCGTACATGATGGGCATGAGGCCCACGAGCGCCTTGAAGCGCTCCCAGCTTTTCCGCTCCGGCACGGTCCAGCCCGCCTCCGCGATGGCCGATAGGCGCGGAAAGACCAATCGGTCAAAGATGGCGCGATCGGTCATCGATTCCGACCAGATGCAGCTCTGGACCCCCAGCAGGTGCTCAAGGCCTTTTTCGGAAAAGCCAGCGCGCGCTTCGAACTCATAGGTCTCCTGGGGACCGGACCAGCCGGCCCAGCCAGCGCCGGGCTCCGCCCATGCCGCGCCGTTCGCCATGTCGAGATAATAGCGCTGCCCAGGTGAAACGACGATGTCGTAGCCGCGCTCGGCGAGCGCTGCGTTGATCTCGACATTGCGCCAGCCAATGACAAAACTCTTGTCCTTGTCGACCGCGTCGCCATGTGCCGCCTCTTCCCAGCCTCCGGTGATGGCGCCCTTGGACGAGATGTAATCATGGATGCGGCGGATGAAGTGAGCCTGGAGGATTGCGGTCGGCGAGCCCTCGATCTCGTCGGCGCCGTGATGATTACCGAGTTGGTTGAACTGCCGCTCATGCTTTTGCCGCATCTCGGGCCCGGCCAGCTTCTCGATAAGGTCAAGTGCAAGGGGCGAACCGGACCACGCCGCCAGCGGCACCTCGTCGGCGCCGATATGGAAGACACCAGCGGGAAAGAGCTCAAGCACTTCATCGATCACGGTTTCAATAAAGGTATAGACCGGCTCGTGCGCCGGGTTGAGGCTGTTATTGGGGAAGCCCTGGACGGACTGGTATTCACCTTTTTCGTTGGGGTCCTGCAGTTCGGGAAGCGCTTGGAGCAGCGCATAGGAATGGCCGGGAATATCGATTTCGGGGATGATGGTGATGCCCAGGTTATCGGCCAGTGCCACGATCTGCCGGACAACATTCTTGGAGTAATAGCCACCGGTCGGCTGTGGGCCCGAACCGAGCAGCGGCGGCAGCGCCTTGCCATGCCCGCGCCAGGCGGCGATTTCCGTCAACTGCGGATAGGCTTCGATCTCCAGGCGCCAGGCTTCATCCTCGGTCAGATGCCAGTGGAACCGGTTCATCTTGTTCCAGGCCATGATCTTGAGCAGCCGGCTAACCTCGGCGCCCGAATAGAACTGGCGCGCTACGTCAAGGTGAGAGCCGCGATAGGCAAAGCCGGGCTCGTCGGTGATGCTGCCACCGGCAGGGAAAATAAAGGTCTGCGGATGGCGCTTGGCGCCGCGCAGGATTTGCCCCAGCGTCACGAGCCCATAGAACATCCCCTGTCGAGTTGAGGCTTCGACGACAGCGCTGTCCTCGCCGAACTGCACTTCGTAGGCTTCCGCCGCCATCCCTGGACGATGCCGCACAACAACCGGCATGCCACCCTCGGAGGCGGGACGCACAATGGCTTCCACTGAAAAGAGATCATCGACGAGGCCGCAAAAGGCTGAGACGGCCCGGCCAGCATCGTCACCTTCGCCCACCAGATCAAGCCCTGCCGGAGCGATGCGGCTGCCCGTAGTGGCGACCGCACGCGGCCAGGGGATGATCGAAACAGACACGGGCGCCTTTGCGGGCACCGGAAACTTTGCTGCGCCCTTGAGCAGCGGAGAGTTGTGACCCTTGGCTTGGGTCGGCTGGGTCGCGAGCGTAACGATGCTCCCGTCCTCCAGAACCACATAGGCCGAGTTTGCGCCGTCGCTCCAGTGGCGAAGACCATAGGACAGGCCGCGGGCCGTTGCCGTCCAGGTCTCGCCTGGTTGCAGCACGAAGCCCTCAGGCGGAGCAACAAGGGTGTGGTTGGAGAGGCGCTTGAGGAGCTTGCCGTTCTCCAATGTTGCATGGGGGTCGATGCGGGCTGGTCCCGAAAAGCCGAGCTGGAAGCCGCTGACGGCTTCATTGCCGGTATTGGTCAGCTCAAGGCCATAGCCCATGGCCTCGCTGTCGGAGGCTGGAGACCAGGTCGTGACGAAGGAGAAGGTGTTAGGCATGAGCGGGTCCGGGTGTTCTTCTTAAGGGTGGAACTTCCAACTAACCTCCTCCTAGGAGAGGGAGGAACGGATCGCGTGCGGGGCAAGACAGCGTTCCTGCCACGGTACGGTCCCTCCCCATTCCAGAGGAGAGGCTAGATGGAAATATTCGGGGTTTTGGGGCAGTGGGTCATTAGTCTCCCAGCGGCTGGGTGTCGTCTCCATCACGATTGACGACCAATTGGTGCTTAATGCGCCGCATGCTGGCGACGGCCGACGACCCGAGACGCGTGGCAATCGTCTGGGCGAGGACGTCGATGGTCGCAAGGAAAGCGTAGCGGCTGGGCGTAGGACGCAGGATATCGGCATCCTCCCGGCGATTGATGGGCAGGAGGACATCGGCTTCGCCGGCCATGGGGGAACCAGACCGGGTGACGACGATCCGGGTCAGCCCATATTCGCCGGCGACAGCCATTGCCTTAACCAGGGGCAGATTGTTGCCCGAGAGGGAAAAGGCGATGATGGCGGTGCCTGCGGGCGCTGACGCCGCCCGCATGAGCTGCACCTGATGATCGATGCAGGAGGTGACGCGCAGGCCCAGCCGGAACAGCCGCGCCTCGGTTTCGGTCGCCATGGTCGAGGACGCGCCGCCAGAACCATAGGCGAGCAGGAAGTTGGCGCCGATGATGCTCTCGGCGGCCCGCTCCACCGCATCGAAATCCATGTGGTCGAACGTTTCGTAGATCGTCGACTGGATGCCGTTGACCACCCCCTGCGCGATTTCTCGTGCACTCGTGGGCCCGGCGGCTGGCGCGAAATAGCGTTGCCCGACAAAGCGCGACTGGGCGAGACGCACTTTGAAATCGGCATAGGAGTCGCAACCCAAACGGCGACAGAAGCGCGTCACGGTGGGCGGCGAGACATCGGCACGCGCTGCCAGATCGACGATGCTCATCTTGAGGGCGCGATCGACATCGGCAAGAACGATTTCAGTCAGCGCGCGCTCGGATCGGGTGAACTCGTCCTTCTCGGTCTGCAGCAACCCCACGATGTCGAGCATGATCACGTGCCTGCCGCCGATCTAGTAGATCGCCAGCCCGGCGGCGGTGAAGAGATGGGCTTGCTCGGGGGAGAAATGCAGTTGCAGCGGCGCGCCCTCGGCAACGTCCGGATTGCCCTCGAAGAGGCCGATGAAGTTCTCGCCCGCAGGCAGGGTGGCATAAGTGATGGTGTGGATGCCCAACTGCTCGACAATGTTGGGGGTGACAGTGAGGGTAAACTCGCCGGGACCAAGGTGCAGGTGCTCGGGACGGATGCCGAGCGTAACGGTTTCGCCGGCAATGGCCTTGGAGCCGCGTGGCAAGCTGATCGTGCCCAGAGCACCCAGATCGACAATCGCGTTGGCACCGTCGGCCGAGAGCACCTTGCCCTCGATGAAATTCATCTTGGGCGAGCCGATGAAGCCGGCGACGAAGAGGTTGTCCGGCTTGTGGTAGAGCTCAAGCGGCGATCCGATCTGGCTGATCTCGCCGGCATTGAGCACGACGATCTTGTCGGCCATGGTCATGGCCTCGATCTGGTCGTGCGTCACATAGACCATGGTGGAGCCGAGCCGCTTATGCAGCTCCATAAGTTCGATGCGCATCTCGGAGCGGAGTGCCGCGTCCAGATTGGAAAGCGGTTCATCGAAAAGGAAGATCTTAGGCTCCCGCACGATGGCGCGGCCGATAGCGACGCGCTGGCGCTGGCCGCCGGAAAGTTGTCCGGGGCGGTGCTGTAACCTGGACTCGAGTTGCAGGACCCGCGCCGCAGCCTGGACCCGCTTGTCGACCTCGTCCTTGGGCAACTTCTCGACCCGTAGGGGAAACGCAATGTTCTCGTAGACCGACATGTGCGGGTAGAGCGCGTAGGACTGGAAAACCATAGCGATGCCACGCTGCACCGGCGGCAACTCATTGACCACCCGGCCCGCGATCTCGATCTCGCCTACCGAAACATCTTCAAGACCGGCAATCATGCGCAGAAGCGTGGATTTACCGCAGCCAGAAGGACCGACGAAGACCACGAACTCGCCCTCGGCGACCTCCAGATCGATGCCCTTGATGATGCGGGCTTCGTTGAAGCTCTTTTCGAGGCGCTTGAGGCTCAACTGCGACATGGCGCGCGGGTCTCCGGTGGGAATCTATGAAGGACGCCGCCGCCCCGGAGGGGCGACGGCCAAGCCTGGGAGGGCTTTACTTGTACTGCTCGAGCTCGGCAGCAGCCTGTTCGAGGGCAGCTTCAGGCTCGGCCTGACCGGTGACGACCGACTGGACCATCTCGATCATGACGTTCTGCAGGCCGATATAGTCGGTGAACAGCGGCTCTGGGCCACCATGCTCGATGCCGTCGATCAGCGGCGCCCATTCGGGGTTCTCCGAGACGAACTGCTCGACTTCTTCAGAAGGACGGAGCGGCGTGAGGCCGTTTTCCTGCTCGTAGGGCCACTGGTACTCAGGCTGAGTGAGGAATTTGGCGAATTCGATCGCCTTGTCCTCGTAGCCGGTGCCCTTGAACACGACCAGCGAGTCGGTGATCAACAGCGTGCCGGGACCTTCAGCGCTCGGGCCCTGCGGGAGCGGAGCGACCCCCCAGTTCATGCCGGCCTCTTCGGCAAGGTTGCCGGCGCTGGCCATAGCCTCGATCATGGCGACACCGCCATCGAGCCAGATGGCACGCACTTCGTTCTGCTCGTAGGCAGTCGGGCCTTCTTCGCCATAAGGAACAATGTCCCGCAGCGCGGTCAGCGCCTCGAGGTTCTCGGGCGAGTTGAGCACGATGTTGCCATCCGCGTCGATCACCTGACCATTGTTCGAATACACCCAGTGCAGGAACTGGTGCATGGTGTTGTCCATGGTCTTGGCGACAACGCCATAGCCGGCAGCATCAGTATTTTCCGTGATCTGCTTGGCAAAAGCGATCTTTTCTTCCCAGGTCTTGGGTGGGGTGTCGGGGTCAAGGCCGGCCTCTTCGTAGAGGTCCTTGTTCCAGTACAGCGCCTTGGTGGAGAAGGCGACCGGGACACCCCACTGCGTCCCTTCGAAGGTCACGGTCTCGGGCACATAGTTATGGTAAGAAGCCTGCTCTTCTTCCGTCATCGGGATTTCAACGATGAGGTCGTTGAGCGCGTACTGCTTGACGGTGCGTGAGCCGACATAGGCCAGGCCTACCGGGTCGCCGGCAATGGCAAGCTGGGTGGCGCGGTCCTGGCACTGGGCCCAACCAACGAGTTGCACGTCGACGGGATAGTCGGGATTGGCTTCTTCCCAGTCGGCGATCGCACGCTCCTGGCTGGGGAAAATCTGGTCGCCGCAGAGGATGAAGCTGATGGTCTCAGCCTGGGCCGCGGTGGTGGCGAGCGCAGTGGAGCCCGAAAGCGCCACCAGCGAGGCCACGAGGAATTTCGATGTATGCTTCAAAGTTAGTCTCCCTTGTTGTGCAGGCCTGGAGGCCCGCTCCCTATTGCTTCACGGCACCGGCGGTGAGACCGGCGACGAGATAGCGCTGCAGGAACACGATGACGATCATGACCGGCAGGATTCCGACAAAACTTGCCGCCATGAGCTCATTCCAGAGCACTTCCTGGCGGCCGAAGAAGGCAAAGAGGCCAACCGGCAGCGGCATAAATTCCTGCCGCGAATTGAAGGTCAGCGCGAAGATGAACTGCTGCGCATAGGCCCCGATAAAGGTCATGATGGCGACCACCACAACGCCGGGCATGGCTAGCGGCAGGATGACCCGGCGCAGGGTATAAAGGCGACTGGCGCCGTCCACCCAGGCAGCCTCGTCCAGCTCGCGCGGGATGCGGGCCATATAGGTGCGCAACAGCCAGATCGAGGACGGGATCAGAAAAGCAATGCCCGGCACGATCATCGCCCAGTAGGAATTAAGGAGCCCCATGGCGCGCATCAGCCGGTAGAGCGGTATCAGCAACACCGCACCTGAGAACATGTTTACCGCCAGGAACCCACCCAAGAGCAAGCCTGAACCAGTGAACTGGAAGCGGGCGAAGGCATAGGCTGCCGGCACCACGATAGCGATCACCGCCAGGGTAACGATTGCCGAGATGAAGAGCGAATTGAAGATGTAGCGCCCCAACCCTTCCACGGTGGTCCACATGGTAAAATAGGCTGTGAAGGAGCCGTTCTGGGGGATGAAATTGTAGGGCGTGGAGAAGAGCTGGCTCAGCGGCTTTAGCGATACCATGAAGCCTTCGACGAACGGCGCCAGCACGAAGACCATGAACAGCGCGATGCCGGCATAAAGCCCCACCAACTCATACCATCTGTACCGGTCGATCATCGCGACGACGGCGCGGCTGCGGCGCTTGGGGCGGACCAGCGCATTGCTGTCGACGGCGGCAACTTCGGTGGTGCGGGCGACGTCGCTCATTTGGCTTCTCCTTGCGCGAGCTTCCGCACAGCCCGGAAATAGACCACGCAGAAGAGCGAGACGAAGATGCAGATCACCACGGCACGGGCCGCGCCCTCGCCATAGCGATAGGAGCCGATGGCGGTCTTATAGGTGTCGATGATCATGGTGGTGGTAGAGCCGGAGGGGCCGCCCTGGGTCAGGATCCAGATGATATCGAAGGAATTGAAGGTCGAGATCAGCGACAAAAGGCTCATGGTGAGGATCGCCGGCACCATCATGGGCAGAGTGATGCGGCGGAAGCGGTAGAAACGACCGGCACCGTCGGTCCAGGCGGCCTCGTAGAGGTCCTTGGGAATGGATTGCATGGCAGCCAGGAAGTAGATCGTGACCATGGGCACGCCGATCCACACGTCCGTGACGATGGTGGCCCAGAATGCCGTGTTGCCATAGGCCAGGAACGGAAAGGGACCGCTGAGGATGCCGAAGTTCTGCAACAGGCCCGAGATCATCCCGAACTGGCCGTTATACATCCAGCCCCACATAAAAATGCCAATCGCCATCGGCACAATCCAGGGCGGCATGGTGAGGATGCGGAACAGGGCCTGGCCGGGAATGGCGGCATTGAGCAGCACGGCGCCGAACATGCCGATGACCATCTTCATGCTGACCGAAAAGAAGGTCCACACAAAGGTGCGGATGATCACCTCGGTGAAGTTGCCAGCGCCGAAGATGCGCTCGTAATTGGCCCAGCCGACGAAGTCATAGGCTGGCCGCATCGCGGCATTCGTAAAGCTCAGAACGATGGTATCAAACAGCGGATAGGCAACGATCGCCAGGATGTAGATCAGTGCCGGGGCCAGCAGGGCCAGAGCGAAATAGGTTGCGCCACGGGTGCTGGTCATCGGCTGATCTCCCCTAACCCACTCGCCCGAGCGCGGTATCGAATTCGCGCCAGATCGGCGTCATATCGACGACCGATCGGGTGCGCATGGCCTGATCCATGCTGAGCGCCAAAAGACCCGCCTCCAAGGCATCGGTCACCGATACGGGCAGCGGCGCCCCATCCGTCATATGCTTGAGGATGTCCTCGGCCATCTGCTCGTCAGCGCCGTAGTGCACTGACATATCGCTGGCCTGGTAAGTCTTGTCGGCGAGACGCTCGGAGGTGCGGGCGTCGGTGAGGCGGAGGAAATTGCGGACGAAATCGCCTTCAGCCATGCCCTTGGCTCCCATAACGGCGAAGCGCCGGAAATCGTCGGGCACGTTGAGATTGGTATGGAAGCTCAGCGCCGCCCCATTTTCATACTGCACCATCGCAGTCTGGAAATCGATGATGTCGCCATCGCTGTCGAACACCTTTTCGGTACCCATCCAGCCCGTGGGCTTACGGTGATAGACTTCCTGGTCGTTGATGCCGGTGGAGGCAGGGGCATTCTCGGGCACGAAACTGCGCCGACCACCGAAACTGGCGACATATTGGGGGCGGCAACCCATGACGCCATTATAAAGATCGAGGTCGTGGCAGCACTTTTCGAGCATGAAACTGCCTGAATAGCGCGCGTAGCGACGCCAATCGCGCATAAAGAAAGCGCCGTGATAGGGCGGAATATGCTCGGATGCCTCGATGGAGGTGATATCGCCGAGGACCCCATCAGCCTGGGCCTTGCGCAGATCGACATAAAGTGGAGCGTAGCGCAGCACGAGGCCGACCATGAGACTGTCGGAGCCGTATTGGGCGATGAGGCCCGCTAGGGCCATGGTGTCGTCGACACTGGTGACGACCGGCTTTTCGGTGAAAATCTTGAGGCCGCGCTCAAGCCCAATGCGGATGTGTTCGAGGTGGAGATGGTTGGGAGACCCCACCATCAGCAAGTCCAGCTTTTCGCTATCGAGCATAGCTTCAAGTGTATCGAACTGCTTGCCGACGTCGATATCGTGTTCGGCCGTGTAAGGCAGACCCGCGGGCGCTGGATCAACATAGCCTGCGATCGAAAAATCATCCTGCGCCGCGCTGAATACACGCGCCAGGTAACCAAGACGATAGCCGAGGCCGATGATGCCTACCCGCATTTTGCCGTTCTAACCCTGTTTTGGCGCCAATCTCTTCTGGATTGGTCGTGAAAACTGTAAACTATTTTCAAGACTAGGATCGTTCCGAGAACCATGTCAACATGAATTCGTCATGAAGACAATACCAATTTAGACCACCCTGTGAGCTTGCCCAAAGAGGCAGCTCCACGCCTGAAATCTGGGCGTATTGCAGCACCGCAGCAGCAAATCAGGTGTGGACAATCCCGTGTCGACGCGGCAGCATGCTTAAATTGGTATGCGCACCATCCCAGATGGGCAGGCACCCTGCCCATGCCTTGGTGAAAATTTGAAACATCCCCATCAGAAACTGGTTTGTCCGCGGCCATGAAGATGAACGAATTCTGAACGGCGTAGTCGATGCGATGAACAACGTGATCTCCTCTTTCGGAGCGAAGCGCACGCAAAGCTGCTGCTCTGTCCCCAGTTGCCTGCCTTGAGCCCCTAATCACCTGCCGAACCCGACACCCACGCTCCCGGAGTACTCTGATGCGCATCGCCGTCGCCGGGCTGCATACTGAATGCAGCACCTACAATCCCGTCATTGCCCGCGAAGCTGATTTCCGCGTGCTGCGCGGACCGGCCATGCTCAAGGACGACTATTTCAACTTTCTCACCCACTTTCCGGCCGAGTTCATCACCATTCTCCATGCGCGGGCGATAGCCGGTGGGCCGGTCGATGCCGAACTTTATGCGCGCTGGAAGGGTGAAATTCTTGAAGGGTTGCGGGCGGCGCTGCCACTGGACGGCGTCTATCTAGCCATGCACGGCGCCATGTTTGTCGACGGCATGTTCGACGCCGAAGGTGTCTTCATATCGGCAGTGCGGGAGACCGTTGGACCAGATGTGGTGATCGCCGCCAGCTACGACCTCCATGGCAATGTCAGCCAGCGCATCGTTGACAATCTCGATATCTTCTCGACCTATCGCACGGCCCCGCACATCGATGTGCCCGACACCATGCGCCGCGCGGTGACCATGCTCGTGCGCGCTTTGCGCACCGGCGAGCGGCCGGCTATTGCTTGGGCGCCTGTGCCGGTGCTGCTGCCGGGGGAACGCACCAGCACCCAGGATGAGCCGGCCCGCAGCTTTTACGCGCAACTGGGTGCCGTTGAGGACCCCGCAGGCATTTGGGACGCCTCGTTCCAGGTGGGCTATGTCTGGGCCGACGAGCCCCGCGCCACCGCCGGCGCAGTGATCACCGGGACCAACCGGGAGGCGATGGCAGCAGCGGCCAGCCAATTGGCAGAAGGCTATTGGGATATCCGCGAACAGTTCGTCTTTGGCACCAAGACCGGCAGCATTGCCGAATGTGTCGAGTGGGCCTTGGCTGCAGAAACCAACCCGGTCGTGCTCGCTGAATCGGGCGACAATCCCACCGGTGGTGGCGTGGGCGATCGGGCGGAGGTGCTCGCGGCCTTGATGGCTCGAGACGCGCAGGGTGTCGTCTTTGCCGGTATTGCCGATAGACCCGCGACCGAGGTGGCCTATGCGGCCGGAGTGGGAGAGACCGTGCGCCTGCGCATCGGGGCAACGCTGGATGCGTCGAGCACACCCGTCGAGACCAAGGCCGAAGTCATCTTCCTGCTCAAGACCGACAATCCCCTGCTGCACGAAGCGGTCGTGCGCATCGGCGGCATTGACCTCGTGCTGACCGCGCGCCGCCGGCCATTCCATAACATCGCCGATTTTACCAGGCTGGGGCTTGATCCGCGCACCGCGCGCATCGTTGTCGTCAAATCGGGCTATCTCTCGCCCGAGCTTGGACCTATCGCCAATCCCAGCCTGATGGCGCTTTCCCCTGGCGTCGTCGACCAGTTCGTCGAACGCATCAGCAATCGCCACCGCAGCGGAAGGCACTATCCGTTTGACAAGCACTTCGATTGGTCACCCCAGGTCTTCTGGTCCCGTCGAGCCGGCTAGCCGTCAGGGTTCTGCGAAGCCGAGGATGCGCACCTCCACCTGGTCGGGAGCGACAGCCTCGGGGAAGACCAAGGTCACTTCCTGGGTCGAGTGTGCCGGGCTGTAGTCCAGCACCGCCCGGGCACGGAGCGGCCCGGCTATGCCCTCGATCTCGACCGAGGCGGCAGTTGCCCGCCCATCATTGCGCACCTCGACCACGGCATAACCATCCCGATCCTCATTGACCGACATCACCTGTGCACGCAGCACCGGCTCGCCGCCGGACTGGGTAATAGCATCGAGCACAAGCGAGCCAACGAGCAGGAGCACCAGCACCGAGGACACTGCTGCAATCACCCATTGAAGCTTCGTCGCCCGATCGGCGGGCGATTGCGGCTCGTTCTGCTGTTTGGTTTTTTCTTCGGCCACGCGCGATAACTCACAAGATCAGGCGGGCTGCCGCAGCGCCCACGGCCGCAGGAAAGGCGAGAACGACGCTGATGGCGAGCGCCATGTCGAACCCAACGCCATCGAAGCGACCAAAGGTCCACAGCACATAGACCGAGGTCAGCAGTGCAACCACATAGCCCACAACGGTGAAGCGCAGAAAGACGCTCCACCACGGCGTCTCCTGCGGAATGGGCGTGCTACCCTTGAACTCGCTGGCAAAAACAAAGCCATGCATAACCAGTAAGGACAACGGGGGCAGCAACAGCGTTTGCACCGGGTCCATGCGGTAGGCAATCAAAACCATTTCTTCCGTCGGTGCCACATTGAGACTGAGAAACAGCGCGCCCACCACCATGACGACAAGTTCACCGGGATAGGTTTCCCCATGACCGCCAGCGCTGTCGCGCCCCAATTGGCTCCGCCCCAACAGGGCACCGAGTGCACCGGGCACCGCCTGCAGAGCAATCTTGCCGACGATCTCCGAGCGCGGCATGCCCGCGTCGATAATGCCAAAGAGCCAGAGCACCGCTGCACTTACCACCGCGCCAACCCCAAGCGCTGTAGCGACATCACGAAGATCTTCCTTCCAACCCCAGGTCGCTTCGAACCCCGAGTAGTGGGAGAGAAACATCAGCATGGGGAGGCTCAGGGCGAGCAGGAGAAGTAGGCGCCACCGATCCATGGCAAAACCGAACTCCCACATCTCCATGGTCATCAGCATGGGCAAGGTGAAGACCAGCGCCCCGCCCAAGGCGCGGCCGAGACCAACCCAGACGGGTCGCAAGGACTGCTTTTCTGCTGCGGCCTGTGCCATGATGTCTCCATGCCTCTTCAGCTAACCAATTGTACATAGGGCGCTTCTCGCGGCCAGCGCGCATATTCAGTGCGGCTTAACCTATGTGAATGGTCCACTCCCGCGAACTGCCTAATGAGACCAGGGGGCCGGAGACGAATTATGAACCTGGTGCATCGGAATTCCACACGCACACTTCACTGCAGGAAAGTAGCTGCTGAAGGGCCGTCAGTTACCGAACTGCATTTTTGCGAAAAACCTTGCTCCAGCGGGACGCTGTTGGCCTGCCTTCCCGATTTGCTAACGAACTGACTCCCCTTTGCTGCGTTCTCCTCTTTCAAAGGGGAGGCGAAACTCTTGTGGTGAACTCCATATCTGCCGAGTTATCGAACAGACCGACAATGGAAAAGGACAGAGTCGACCCGCTGCTGCTGCGGCTAGGTGGCTATGTCGCGATGGGAGCGGAGGAGAGCGAAGCCCTCAGCCGAGCCGTGCGCCGTAGCCCCGCCATTCAGCCATATGAAGAAATTCTCGGAGACGGCAGCCGCGATGTTTGCGTGCTGCAATCGGGCCTCGCCTGCCAGTTCAAACTGCTCGGCAATGGTCGTCGGCAGATAACCGGACTGTTGGTACCCGGTGACATCCTCGACTTTGGCTTCCTGACGGGCACGGGTCCACAGGGGCATTTCATGACCCTGTGCCGTAGCGACGTTGGTCGTATTCCTATCCAGAGTTTTACCGCCTTGTGCGAACAGCATCCGCGCATCATGCAGGCTGTGCTGCGCGCCTCGGCGGTGCATGCGGCGATCGGCCAGGAGCGCGTGCTGAGCCTTGGGCTGCGCACCGCGCTCGAGCGCGTCGCCCATCTTCTGTGCGAGATGTACCACCGGCTCGATGCTGTCGGCCTCGTTAGCGGCCGCACCACCTACGATTTTCGCATCACCCAGGCAGAAATGGGCGAAGCACTCGGCCTCTCCACGGTGCACATCAACCGCACCCTCCAGGCGCTGCGCCGGAGCGGCTACATCACCATGCGCAACGGCAAGGTAACCATCGAGAACATGGATGGGCTCTGCGCTGAGGGCAATTTTGACCCCGCCTATCTCGCCAATATTACTATAGGCTCGCAGGCGCGCCCCAACTGAAGGGACGCAGCTTTCCTGCCGCCTACCCTATGTGTGGGCCTGGCGCATGGCACGGGTTGCGGCCCGCATCAATCGGTCATCAAGACTGCCGTCTGGAATCATCGCCTGGGCCATAACGGCGGGACGCGGTGTCGGGTCGGTCTGCTCGATATGGGTCAGCGACCGCACCAGATGAACCAGATCGGTCCGTTCAAACGGCTTGCTGATGTGAGGCGCGCCCTGATGGCGCGCGGGGATGCCGTCATCACCGACCCCCGTGGCAAAGACGAACGGAATGCCGCGGCCGGTGAGTTCGTCGGCGACCTCGAAGACATCGGTGCCATGCAGGCGAATATCGAGTACCGCGCCATCGACGCCCCGGCGACCAAGCAGACTCAGCGCGTAAAAGGGTGTCGGCGCCGGGCCCAGCACAGTGGCGCCGAGCTCGCGCAGATCGCGACAGATGTCGGTGGCCAGAAGGTAGTCGTCTTCGACCACCAGAATGCGTTTGCCGCTAAGGTCGATATCTGTGTGCATGTCACCCCCCGTTAAGGGCCCCGCGCCCCTATCCACCAACACGTAAACGCCACAAGAGGCTGAGGCGTTGCGCTTGGTCAGGCAGGCTCCCCCCGTGGCGGAGCATCGTCGCAGGGATTGCCCGCGGGGCAATCAAGAGCCGGGAAGGCAGGCACCGGCACTGGGCGAATATGCCCGCGCGTTCCGCCCTCGGCAAGCGCTATCGCAGTTGCGGCAAGACCTGAGCGCCAAAGGCATCTAGGAAGGCGGCCTGGTTGCGGCCCACGCAATGGAGATGGATGGCGGTGACGCCGAGCTCGGCCAGTTCGCCGATCCACTGCGCATGCTGGCTCAAATCGGCCGAGACTTTGACGCAGCGCCCGATATTGTCGGCATTGGCGAGCTTGCCCACCGTGTCGAAATCGCGCGGCCGGCGGAGGTCCCAATTGACGTCGCCGCCGGCGATCAATGGCCCCCATTGGTCGATGGCCGAGGCCAGCGCCGCCGCCTCGGTGGTGTCCCAAGAGAGCGTGTGCTGCACATGGATGGGCTTGCCCTCGCCGCCGTGGGCGCGGAAGGCCCCAACCACCTCGCGCACCTTGTCGCTTTCCCCGCCCAGCGTCAGAAGCCCATCGGCCCAACCGGCGCAGAACTTGGCTGTGGCGGGAGTCACTGCTGAGCCAAAAATCGGCACCGGATTGGCCGGAAGCGAATAGAGTTTCGCCTCGACCACGGTGACGCGGCCGCGATGGGTGACCGTCTCGCCGGCAAAAAGGGCTCGGAAGATCTCGACACATTCGGCGAGGATCGCATTGCGCTCGGCCTTTTCGGGCCAGACCTGGCCAGTGATGGTTTCGTTGAGCGCCTCGCCCGTGCCCAGCGCCAGCCAAAACCGCTTGGGGAACATTTCCCCGATGGTGGCGGCAGCCTGCGCCAGGATGGCCGGATGGTAGCGATAGCCTGGGGCGGCGATACTGCCGAAGGGAAAGCTTGTGGCCTGCATGGCGGCGCCCAGCCAGGACCAGGCAAAACCCGAATGGCCCTGCCGTTCGCTCCAGGGGTGGATGTGGTCGGAGGACTTGGCGCAATCAAAGCCCGCCTGTTCGGCGGCGACGGCCAGCCGCACCAGTTCACTGGGCGGGAACTGCTCGTGCGAGGCGTGATAGCCGATCTGGGTCATTCGGACGTGACTTTCCAATCGTTGAGGAGCTGTTCGGTGGAGCAGGTGAAGAGCTGCGTGCCGAAGCGGCTCTGATAGACGGTCAGCACGGCGTCATGGGTCTGGTCGGCCGAACCGAAGACAGCGTCGGTCGGCACCACCACGCGATAGCCAAGGTCGATGGCGCCCATTACCGCAGCCAAGACGCAGACATCGGTTTCCCCGCCGGTGATGATGAGCGTATCGACGCTGGCACGGGCCAACATCGGGTGCAGCTCGCCGGTGAGCCAGGGCGAATATATGGGCTTGTCGAGCACCCGGGCGGGTGGCGCAAAGCGGGCTAGGCTGGGCACAAGGTCGATGAGGTCGGGCGCGAGGCGCTCACGTGTCATGCTGCGCCAGTGCTCGTAATAGCCGCGCCAGGCGCCGGTAGCACTTTCCGGATCCTGGGGCGGAATAAAGCGGGTGAAGATGGTACGTTCGGGGTGGCGCGCGACAATGGCCTCGACCGCCGGCAGCACGCCCTTAAGCCAGGGGGCATGCCACTCCGTCGCCTCGGCAAACATGGACTGCATGTCGACGCAGAGATGTACCGCGCGGTTTCCGGTCAATTCATTGGTCACGGGGGGAGCCTATGCGTCGCGGTTTTCTTCGATACCCTTGGCGAGGGTAAAGGCTTCGTCGTCAGAGACATCGGTGTTGTCGACGCGGCCGATCGGCTCTTCTCCGGTCAGCATGCCCCAGCGGGGGTCCCAGAGATCGGGGCTCTGCAGGGTGACGACCACTTCGCGTAAGCCGTGCAACTGGCGGGCGGCTTCGGCGGCGTCGAGCGCTTCGGGCACGCTGGGATAGTCTGCCTCATCGGCATCCACATCGCCCTTGGAGGGCCACCAGACCGCCGCCAGAAGCGAGCCATCGCCGTGGCGCTCGATCCCGACGGTCACGCTGTCGGGAAGATCGGCACCGATGGGTACCTGGCGGTAATTGGGCATGGCAGAACTCCTTCGGGCAGACAAATCCGTCGCGCTGGAGTTTTGTTCCCGCTATTGCGGACGCTGGGTGGTGAGCGTAACCGAAAGCAGCACCGGGCCGTCATCCCCATCCCGAATAGATACGGCGACCCCGTGCCCATCTGGCTCCCGCAGCGCATCGCGGACCATATCTGCCAAGGCGCGTCGCGCCTCAGTGATCGCAGTTTCCATATCCGGTAGTTCTATCCCCAAGTCGTCCTTGAACACGCCCTCGCCGTCGTGCACATCGAAATAGTAGCGCGGCATTTGTGTTAACGCGGCTCCCGAACCAGGTGGAGATAGCGGTCGTCAAATTCGCCGAGATGACGCAGTCCATCCCAATCGAGAACTTCGATCTGCGTTCCCTCCCAGCTAACTAGGTTACGCTGCCGCAATTCCTGGAGAACGCGGTTGACATGGACGGTCGAGAGGCCCAGCGCGTCCGCCAGCGCAGCCTGCGTCATTGGGAAAGAGAATGTCAGCGCATCGGCCAGACCATTGGTCTTGAGGCGGACATACATCTCGCAAATGAGATGGGCTGTCCGGCTCACTGCGGAGAGGCGCCCCAGCCCTACGATCCACTCGCGCTGACTGGCAGCATCAAGCAGGGTGTGGAGCCACAAGAGTCTGGTCAGGTGTGAATAGCTCTCGGTCAGCCGGGCCAAATTTTCGTGCGGATAGGTGTAGATGCGCACACCATTCACTGCCGCGAGGGAGTGATCCATCTCCTTGAGGAGGAAACTCTGCAGGTCGATGAAGTCACCCGGAATGTGGATGGCCAGGATCTGCCGCTGCCCTTGAGCGACAACGCGATAGCGGATGGCAAAGCCCGAGACCAGCAACATGCTCCGCTGTGGCCGCTCGCCTTCGCGCACGATATCGTCTCCACCGCTGAATTTCAGCTCCTGCCGGGCCGCGGCGACCAGGGCCCGCTTCTCTTCCTCACTGAGGGCATCACGCGCCTCCAGCTTGTTGAAGAAGGGCTGCAGAACCCCATAGAGCTCGTCGGCCGCAGTGCCGTTCATTCGGTTACCCCCTTGTTGCGCAGTTGATCACGCGTGATGCTCAATGGGCAGAGGATCCAATAGTTGCGAGCACGGGCATGGGCAGACGCGCTAGCCGGTCAGTTCGATCCAGACCGGCGCGTGATCGCTAGTTTTCTCCATAGCACGGGCGGACCGATCCACTCCGGCAGCAGTCAGCCGTGGTGCCAACGAGGGGCTGAGGAGCAGATGGTCGATACGCAGACCGGCATCTCGGCTGAACGCATTCCGGAAGTAGTCCCAGAAGGTATAGATCGTCTCGTCAGGGTGAAGGTGGCGGAGCGCGTCGGTCCAGCCCTGCCCCACCAGGCTCGCAAAGGCGTCTCGAACCTCCGCGCGGAATAGCGCATCATTGGTCCAGCGTTCGGGCTTATAGACGTCCTTTTCAGTAGGCATGACGTTGTAGTCACCGGCCAGGACCACCGGGATTTCCGCGGCGATCAGCTCGGCTGCATAGTCGATTAGGCGCGCGAACCATGCCAGCTTGTACTCAAACTTGGGCGTATCGACCGGATTGCCATTGGGCAGATAGAGGCACCCCACAGCGACGCCTTGCACCACCGCCTCGATATAGCGCGACTGGACATCGTCCCGGTTGCCCGGCAGGCCGCGACGGGTTTCGGCTGGGGTGGATCCACGCGCCAGAATAGCCACGCCGTTCCAGCTTTTCTGGCCATGCCAAATGGCGCCATAACCGACCGCTTCCAAAGCAGCGGCCGGGAACTTCTCATCGGGGGCCTTCAACTCCTGCAGGCACACCACATCGGGTGCTGTGGCCTCGAGCCAGGCGAGCAGCACCGGCAGGCGGCCATTGATGCCGTTGACGTTGTAGGTGGCTACACGCATGCGAAGTCCGCGGAAAGACGTTACCAAGCTGCAATGGCGCAGCGAAGCTGCCAGTTCCGGCGCTGCAGCCAAGCTCGTGCGTTAAGCGGGAACGTGCACCTGCCTGGCCCCGTTTCGGTTGAACTGCGCCGAGGACCCCGATGCCCGCTGTGATACCCGCCCGAACTATTTGGATCGGTGTCACGCCTGTGGCCGGAGAACACCTGCTGCATTTCCGATCCAACAGAACCCAGAACCGATGACCAACATCAGCTTTCCCAGCGCCACCTACCGCCTGCAGCTCAACAAGGACTTCACCTTCGCTCATGCCGAGGCGCTGGTGCCCTATCTAGCGGAGCTGGGCGCGAGCCACGCCTATCTGTCGCCCATCCTGATGGCGCAACCGGGCAGCTCGCACGGCTATGACACGGTCGACCATACGCGGATCAATCCTGAGTTGGGAACGCTCGATGACTTCCGGCGCCTGGCCGAAACGCTGCGGCAAGCAGGGCTGGGCATCTTGCTCGACTTCGTGCCCAACCATATGGGCGTGGGCGGTTCGAGCAATGCGCAGTGGCTCGATCTGCTGCGCAACGGGCGCGAGAGCAAGTACGCAGAGTTCTTCGATGTCGACTGGGATGCGCCGGGTGCTAATGGGAAGATCCTGGTGCCGTTTCTGGGCCTCACGGCCGCAGAAGGTATCGCCCAAGGGCAGATCCGGCTCAAGGCGGATGATGGCGATCTTGCTGTTTGGGCGCACGACACCCACAAGCTGCCGCTTCGGCCGGAAGATCAGGAGAAACTGCTGGGGGAGCACGGGTCACCCCAAAAAGCTGCCGAGGCGGTGACGGGCGGCGCGCTCGCTCAACTGATCGAGCGCCAGCACTGGCGGGTTGCGCACTATCTCGCTGCTGCCGACGAGATCAACTATCGGCGCTTCTTCATTAATTCCGAACTGGGCGGCATCCGCATTGAGCGGCCCGAGGTGTTCGACCATGCGCACCAGCTGATCTTTCAGCTAATCGAGGAAGGTCTCGTGGAAGGTCTGCGCATCGATCACATCGATGGGCTGCGCGATCCCAAGGCCTATGTCGAGGAACTGGTCGCAAAAAGCCCCCGGCCCATTTATCTCCTGGTCGAGAAAATCCTCGCCCCCGACGAGACCATCAGGAGCGATTGGCCCGTCCATGGCACGACCGGCTACGAGTTCGGCGCCATGCTGACGCGCGTGCTGACCAATCCCGATGGGGAAATGCCGTTGAGCCAAACCTATGCACGCTTCACCGGCAATATCACCTCGCCCCAGGAAGAGGCCTATCGCTGCAAATTGCGGGTGATGGACCGCGAACTCGCCGCTGAGCTCGCGGCCTTGAGCCGCCGTGTTGCCGGGCTTGCCCAGTCTGTGCCCGCCACGCGAGATCTGACCGAGCACACCCTGCGCAGGGCACTGCGCGAGATCATTGGCTGGATGAGCGTCTACCGCACCTACATGGATGATGGCGCCCGCGCCGCGTATGATCGCACCGAACTTACCCGCGCGATTGCCGATGCACGAAAGGCGGAGCCCAGCATTTGGCCCATGGCCTTCGATTTTCTCGATCAGCTGCTGCTTGGCGAACTCGATGAAGCCTACGACGGCAGCCAGATCGGGGAGATCATCGCTCGCTTCCAGCAATATTCCGGCCCGGTGATGGCCAAAGGGCTGGAGGACACCGCTCTTTACCGCCACAACCGCATGGTGGCGCTTAACGAGGTCGGTGCCCATCCCGAACAGTTCCATGTTGGCATTGCCGACTTCCACGCCGCCAACCAGCGCCGTCTAGAGGACGAGCCCTATGCCATGCTCGCCACCTCGACGCATGACACCAAACGTGGCGAGGATACCCGCGCCCGCATTGCCGCCATCGCGGAGCGGCCTGATGTATGGACCGCTGCGGTGGACCGGTGGCGCAATCTGCTGCTGCCCAGCGCCGACACTATTGACAGCAATGACCTTTATCTCTTCTTCCAGTTACTCCTGGGCGGCTGGCCTGCCGACAATGGGGGCATGCTGCCCCAGGATCGCCGCCAACAGATGATCGAGCGGCTGCAGGCTGCTATGATGAAATCGGTGCGTGAGGCGCGAGTGCACAGCGACTGGACCGTGCAAAACCCGGATTACGAGGATGCCCTCAACCGGTTCATTGCCGAAGCGCTCGGCAGTAACGCCTTCCTCGAGGACTTCCGGCAGGTGGAGGCGGAGTTGGCCCCCATTGGCTGGCGCTTGGGTCTTGCCCAGGCCGTTCTCAAGCTCACCGTGCCCGGCGTGCCCGACATCTATCGGGGTGCCGAAGATTGGGAGCAGAGCTTTGTGGATCCGGACAATCGCCGGCCGGTGAACTTTTCTGCGCTCGAGCAGCGGCTTGGAAAGCTCCGCGATGGCGCAGAGGCAAACCGCATCGACGCCAAGCTCGACGTCACCCGGCGCTTGCTGAGCCTGCGCAATCAGGCTCCCGACCTGTTCCAGGGCAGCTACCAACCGCTCGAGCTCGGGGAGGACATCCTGGCCTTCCGCCGTCAGCACGCGGGCGCGACGCTACTGGTGGCGGTGAGCCTTGACCGCTCGGCACCGGACTGGCCGCTGCCACCGCTAGATCTGCCTGGCCATGCCCGCGATGTGCTCGCCAATTCCAGCCTTGAGCGGAGCGGGATCGCTGTTTATCACTGGTCTTGATGCGTTACGTGCACCATTGCTGCACTGACGCAGCAGAATTGCTGGAACCATAAGAATCAGCGTGCGTTGCTGCGCGTGCGACCCGGGGAGTGCATGTCACAGGCAATGATGCAGATGCCGCAGACCGATCACTATCGGCTGCTGCTCGACTCCATCACCGACTACGGCATTTACATGCTGTCGGTGGATGGCCGCGTGTCCAGCTGGAACGTGGGCGCCGAGCGCCTCAAGGGCTACCGGCAAGACGAAATCATCGGCCAGCATTTCTCGCGTTTCTATACCCCCGAAGATCTCGCGACCGGGCTTCCGGCGCGAGCCTTACGCACCGCAGCAAGCGTGGGACGTTTCGAAAGCGAAGGCTGGCGGCTGCGCAAAGACGGCACGCGCTTTTGGGCCAACGCCATCATCGATGCGATCAAGGACGAGCAGGGCGAGCTGATCGGCTTTGCCAAGATCACCCGGGACCTTACCGAGCGGCGCATGGCCGATCAGGCGCTGGCAGAGTCGCGCGACATGTTCCGGCGCCTGGTCCAAGGCGTTACCGATTACGCGCTCTATATGCTCAGCCCCGAAGGGATCGTCACCAACTGGAATTCCGGCGCCGAGCGCATCAAGGGTTACCATCCCGACGAGATCGTTGGTGAGTTCTTCGGCCGCTTCTATACGCCCGAGGAACTGGCGGCCGGCGTGCCGCAACAGGCGCTTGAAACCGCCCGCACCGTCGGCCGCTACGAGCGGGAGGGCTGGCGCGTCCGCAAGGACGGCACGCGCTTTCTGGCCCATGTGATCATTGATGCGATCCGCGACGACGACGGCACCCTGCTCGGTTTTGCCAAGATCACCCGCGACATTACCGAGCGCGCCGAGACCCAGCGCAAGCTCGAGGATGCGCGCGAGCAATTGCTGCAGGCCCAGAAGATGGAAGCCATCGGCCAACTGACCGGCGGCGTGGCGCACGACTTCAACAACCTTCTGATGGCAGTGCTCAGTAGCCTTGAATTGCTGCGCAAGCGCATGCCGCAGGATGAGCATATGCTGCGCCTGCTCGACAACGCCCGGCGGGGCGCCGAGCGTGGGGCGTCACTGACGCGCAGCATGCTGGCCTTTGCCCGGCGGCAGGAACTTGCTGTGGGTCCGCTCGATGTCAGCGACCTTATCGGCTCCATGGAGGAACTGCTGAGCGGCTCGGTTGGTGCCGATATTGAAGTGCAGATGCAGTTCGCGCCAGACCTGCCCCTGGCTTTGTCTGACGCCAACCAGATCGCGGCGGCCGTACTGAACCTGGCGGTTAATGCCAGGGATGCCATGCCCGACGGTGGCACGCTGACCATTGCCGCCGATGAGCAGGTGCTGAGCCGACCCAATGCTGACCTGCCGGCGGGTCGCTATGTGCGCCTCTCGGTGGCCGATACGGGTGAAGGCATGGACGCCGAGACCCTGTCGCACGCCACCGAACCTTTTTTCACCACCAAGGGGGTGGGCAAGGGGACGGGGCTGGGGCTTTCCATGGTTCACGGCATCGCCCACCAGTCGGGTGGACAATTCGTGCTCCACAGCACACTTGGACAGGGCACCACCGCTGAGATCTGGCTGCCACAGGCAGAAACCGATGTCCCCGCTGCCCCGCAAACGGTCGACGAGGCGCCGACCGTCGACAGCATCGCCGAGCGCCCACTGCGGGTTCTCGCCGTTGACGACGACGCGCTGGTGTTGATGAACACCGCCTCCATGCTCGAGGATCTGGGGCATGAGGTGGTCGAGGCCAATTCTGGAGCCGAGGCGCTAGCGCGCCTGGGTGAGGGATCGTTCGACCTGGTGGTCACCGATCACGCCATGCCGCGCATGACCGGTCTACAATTGGCCACCGCCATTCGCGAACGCTGGCCGGGTACGCCCATCCTGATCGCCACGGGATATGCCGAACTGCCCGATTCCAGCGGCTATCAGCCGCCGCGGCTGGCCAAGCCGTTTGCGCAGGCCGATCTCGAAGCGGCCGTGCTCGGCGCCCTCCAGAAGGGCTAAGGCGCCGCGCTCATGCGCGACGCCTGGAAAGCATCAGAACTGGACGATGGTCTTGACGTCCACCGGCAAGCCAGTCTGGAACGAGCGGTTGGCCGCAATGCCGGTCAGGATCGACATGGCCCCATCGCGATAGTCGGCTCGATAGGGGCTGTTGGGATCCTGCTCTTCAGCGAAGATATCGCGCAACATGATGTTGTCGCCACCGCCATGCGAACCCTCGGCGCGCTGGATCGGCACCTCGCGGGCCTCGCCATGGAGCGGGAAGTGATAGAGGCGGATCCCTTCGGCCGCGCCCTCCTGGTCGGCCGACTGGCCGGCATTGATATAGGAGGTTTCGCGCACCATCAGCTCAATGCGGCCCTTGGAGCCGTTGAAGCTCACATTGAAGCCTTCCCAGGGCGCATAGGCATGCAGGGCATAGGTCATCACCGCCT